>DASRIM010000190.1:0-6610 GCA_035649995.1 Pyrinomonadaceae bacterium
TGCGTACGGCGATTCAGATGGTCACGCCGGAATACGTGGACGCACTCGGAATTCGGATGGTCGCAGGCCGCAATATCAATCAGAACGACGGCGCCACAAGTGTGCGAGTCATCACGGTCAATGAGCACTTTGTGAAACAGTATTTTGCGGGAGTCGATCCGCTCAACCAGAGAATTTCATTTCAATTTAGGCCCGCTGGAGACAAGCCGCTCGAATGGCAGATCGTAGGCGTGTATCACAACCTGCGCGGCGCTGGGTTCCGCGAAGACTTTCCTGAGATCAACATTCCGTTCACACAGAGTCCGTTCCACCAGGCATCGATGGTGTTGAAGACGAGCGGCGATCCGAACGCTTTTGTCAACAGTGTCACTGCGGCGGTTAATTCGGTCGATCCGGATTTGCCTGTGGCGGGTTTGAGAACTGTTGACGAGATCGTGAGCGAGGCGTTGGCGATCGATCGTTTCAGCGTCGTGTTGTTTGCGAGCTTTGGAGCGCTGGGACTCATGCTTGCCGCGGTGGGTATTTACGGCGTGATGGCGTTTGCAGTTGCGCAGCGCACGCATGAGTTTGGAATACGTATGGCTCTCGGCGCGCAACGTTCGCGAGTAATCAATCAGGTGTTGAAAGAAGGAACGATTTTGGCGGCGTGCGGCACGGTGATCGGATTGGCGGGCGCCTATCTCGTCGGTCGCGCGATGCAATCGACGTTGTATGGAGTTCAGGCGCTGGACGTGCGTGCGTTTGTGGCCATTTCGTTCTTGTTGCTGCTTGCTGCATTGGTCGCATGTCTCTACCCGGCGTGGCGTGCGAGCCGTGTCGAGCCACTCGAGGCGCTGCGGTATGAGTAATTTTGCCGCTGATTCACGCAGATGACGCGGATCTGATCCGCGTCATCCGCGTAAATCAGCGGCAAATACAAAAGGTGAGATCATGAATTCTCTTTTACACGATCTGCGCTTTGGATTTCGGATGATGCTCCGGAATCCCGTCTTTACTTTGATCGCGGTTGTTACGCTCGCCCTCGGTATCGGCGCGAACACGGCGATCTTCTCCGTCGTCGATGCTGTGCTGTTGCGGCCGTTGCCGTATCCACAGCCGGAGCGCCTCGTCTTTCTCTGGTCTTCGTGGCCTTCGCAGGGCGTGCCCTGGGGAGGCAGTGCATTGCCCGATTATCACGAGTGGCGCGATCGAAGTAAGTCGTTTGACGGACTAGGCGCTTATTATTACGGCGACTTCAATCTCGCCGCCGATGGTGCATCACCCGAACGAATTCAGGGCGCATACGTCACCGCAAACCTCTTTCCAGTTTTACAAATCTCGCCCGTGTTGGGCCGGCACTTCACGTCTGAGGAAGAAGTGTTTGGGAAACATCACGTCATACTGCTCAGTCACAGCTTGTGGCAGCGACGTTTCGGCGGGAGCGCGGATGTTGTCGGTCGTGAGATTCGAATCGGCGGCGAGAATTTCACTGTGGCCGGAGTGATGCCGCGCGGCATGCCGTTCTTTGACAACCTTCCGGAAGTCGAGCTCTGGACGCCAATCGCCTTTGCAAAAGACGACAGCATGGGAACGCGCAACAATCACTTCATCACTCTTGTTGGGCGATTGAAGTCGGGTGTCTCCATGGCGCAAGCACAATCAGACGTTAGTGCAATTGCGCGCACGACTGAAGAAATTGAGCCGGCGAACAAGGGGATGGGTGCGCTGATCGTTCCGCTTCAGGAACAAATCGCCGGCGAATCGCGAAAAGCGCTGCTGATCTTACTTGGCGCTGTCGCGTTTCTGTTGCTCGTCGCGTGTGTGAACGTCGCAAATCTGCTGCTGGCGCGTGCGTCGGCTCGCAGTAAAGAACTCGCGATTCGAGCGAGCCTCGGTGCAAGCCGCGCACGCATCATACGCCAGGTGATGATCGAATGTTTACCGCTTGCTTTGATAGGTGGTGTCTGCGGTGTGGTTTTGGCTACGTGGGGTATCGATCTGATTTCGACATTACTCCCCGACACGTTGCCGCGTGGAAATGAAATCGGCGTCAACGCGAGAGTGCTAGGGTTCACTTTTGCACTCGCGTTTCTCACGATGCTGATCTTCGGTTTGTTACCCGCATTCCAGGCAGCACGAACTGACTTGCGCGATTCGATGAATGAAGGCGGCGGCGCAGGCATCGGCAATCGTAAACAAGGTCGCATGCGGCGTGTGCTCGTTGTAGCTGAAGTCGCGCTCGCACTCGTGTTGCTCGTCGGTTCTGGTCTGATGTTGCGCACGTTCATCAAACTGCGACAAGTGGACATCGGATTCAATGCGCGGAACGTGATCACGATGCGCGTGCCATTGCCTGACGCGAAATATCCGCTACCAATTACCGCACAGGATCCTCGCGAGCCGGCGGGGTTAGCGTTTTATGAACAGTTGCTCACGCGTGTTTCCAGTATTCCCGGCGTTCAGGCCGCGTCGGTGGCTACGCGGCTTCCACTTGGAGGGGGACAAGATTGGGGCAAGTTTATAAGCATCGAAGGCCAACCGGCGCCGCCCTCAATCGATCAAGTGCCTCTAGTACGTTTTGCGCTGATTAGTAGCGATTACTTTCGAACGCTCGGCATCGACGTGCGGAAGGGTCGTGAGTTCAACGACCGCGATAAAGGCACTTCGCAACAGATAGCAATAATCAATGAAACCCTCGCGAAACGATTTTTCCCGAACCAGGATCCGGTCGGCAAAACGATCTGGATGGGCCCACCTGAACACCTGCTGGGTGCCGATGAGCAAGGTCCCGAGAACCGTTTTATTCGACGCACGATCGTGGGCGTAGTTGGTGATGTTAAAGGCGGAATCCTTAGTCAGGAATCGCCGGCACAGGTCTATGCGCCGATGACTCAGTATCGCCGCGAAGGGTGGTCCAACAATCTGACATTAGCTGTGCAAACGAGTGTGCCTCCCGAAACAGTTGTCCCGGCAATCAGGGAGCAAATTCGCGCGATGGATCCCGATCAGCCAATCACCGCGATACGCACGATTGATGAACTGCTGAGTCGCGCGCTCTCCGACACGAGGTTCAGTCTGTGGCTACTTGCCCTCTTCGCAGGGCTCGGATTGTTGCTGTCGGCGATCGGTATTTACGGCGTGATGGTTACGGCAGTCACGCAACGCACGCATGAGATTGGTTTGCGAATGGCGCTCGGTGCGCAGGGCCGCGACGTGTTGTGGCTCGTGATCCGGCAGGGAATGTTTCCGGTATTGATTGGCGTCGTAGTTGGTCTCGGTGCGGCGATTGGGTTGACGCGATTGATGTCGACGCTTTTGTTTGAAGTTAGCGCAACGGATCCACTGACGATGGCGTTGATAACAGTGCTTTTGACGATCGTTGCGTTGATTGCTTGTTACATCCCGGCGCGAAGGGCGACGAAAGTCGATCCACTGGTAGCGCTCCGATACGAATAGGGCCACAAATGCACACTCTTCTACAAGACCTCCGCTACGGCTTTCGAATGTTGCTCAAGCAGAAGAGCCTCACGGCTGTGGCTGTTCTTTCGCTTGCGCTCGGCATCGGCGCGAACACGGCGCTGTTCAGCATCATCGATGCGATGTTGTTGAAGATGCTGCCTGTGAAAGATCCCGATCAGTTGGTCCTATTTAAATCCGTCGCGCCGAAGGAATTCAGTGTTGGCGGTTACAACGGCAATACGACCACCGATCCCGAAACTGGCCAGCGAACGATGACATCGTTCGCGTATCTGAGTTATCAACGCATGCGCGAACAGCAAGGGCCGATGTCAGATGTGTTCGCGTTCGGCGGCGTGGGTCTGAACCTCAGTTCCGATGGCCAGGCAGAGGTTGCGATTGGTCAGGCAGTGTCGGGGAATTACTTCTCCGCGCTTGGAGTTCAACCCGAACTTGGTCGATTGCTGACTGACGAAGACGACAAAGCGGGCACCACTCCCGTCGCCGTCTTGAGTTATCGCTACTGGCAAAAACGTTTCAGCGGCGATCCGGCAGTCGTCGGTAAGCAGATCAATCTCAACAACCTCGCATTTACGATCGTCGGTGTCTCCGCCGAGGGTTTTAACGGCACGATGGGTGTCGGCAGTACTCAAGACATCACGATACCGCTCGCTCTGGAAACTCAGATTTATCCCGACCCGAGACGCTCGTACACGACCAGCAACGCGTGGTGGTTGCGCATGATGGGCCGGTTGAAGCCGGGAGTGACTCGCGAGCAGGCGCAGGCCCAACTCGAAAATGCATTTCAGCAATCAGTGGTCGAACATCGCGCCGTGCGTCAGGCGGCCGCGAAGGCGAGCGGTAACAACCCCATCAGTGATCTCGATCCCAAACAGTATCCGAGACTCTATGCCGATCCGGGCGGTCAGGGCGAGATGAACCGGCGCAAGTATTACGCCCCTTCGCTTTACATGTTGCTCGGCGTCGTCGGTTTGGTATTGCTGATCGCATGCGCCAACGTCGCGAACCTTTTGTTATCACGCGCGGCCGGACGACAAAAAGAGATTGGACTGCGTTTGGCTTTGGGAGCGAGTCGCCGCCGACTGATCAGGCAGTTGTTGACGGAGAGCCTTCTGCTTGCGGTCCTTGGTGGACTCGTCGGGATCGTCTTTGCCGTTTGGATCAAAGACGGATTGATCGCAGTTAGTCTGTGGGGCGGCCGCGGAATGCCTTCACTCCAGCCGCAACTCGATTGGCGCGTGCTTAGTTTCACGTTTGCGCTTTCATTGCTGACCGGACTCGTGTTCGGACTCGCGCCTGCATGGCGAACGACGCGAGTTGATCTAACGCCTTCACTTAAAGAGAGCGGGCGTGCATCTAGTGCCGTGCATCGTTCGCTGTTGAGCCGCGGGCTGGTAGTGGTCCAGGTGGCGTTGTCGTTAGTGCTGCTGGTGGGCGCGGGTTTGTTTGTGCGAACGCTGCTCAATCTGCAACGCGTCGATGTTGGTTTCAATACTAACAACCTGCTGCTGTTTGAAGTTCAGCCCGGCCTCATCGGTTACAAAGACGAAAAGCTTCGGCAAATTTATCCGCAGATCAGCGAGCGGATCGAAGCGATTCCGGGAGTGCAGGCGGTTACGTTTTCGCGCGATGCTTTGCTGTCGCAAAGCTCGAGTTCGAGAAGCCTCTGGCTGCGTGAAGCTTTGACTGCGCCACCGGATTCTGAAGGTCGCATAAAGGAGACGGGCGAAGTCTGGGTTCACAGGGTCCGTGAAAACTTTCTCGAGACGATTGGGATCCCATTGCTCTACGGTCGCACGTTCACGCAGCACGATGGTCCGAATTCACCAAAAGTCGTGGTCGTAAATCAAACGTTTGTCAATAAATACTTCCCCGGTCAAAACGCGATCGGCAAACGCTTCACCTCCGACCCAACCAAACCCGATGAACTCGAGATCATCGGCATCTGCAAAGATGCGAAATACATGACTCAACGCGATGACGTTCCGCCCACCTTGTACGCTTCGCATCAACAGGAGCGACCCATGGCGGGCGCGATCTTCGAAGTGCGCACTGGTGGAGATCCGTCGGCGATGGTTGCGAGCATTCGCAACGTCGTAAGAGAGATCGATGCAAATCTGCCGGTGCAGAACGTGAAAACTCAGATCGAACAGGCTGACGAGACGCTGCGCATGGAACGTTTGTTCGCGAAGCTGTTGACGCTGTTTGCAGTGTTGGCCCAACAACTCGCAGCGATCGGAATGTTTGGTGTGCTTGCTTATACGGTTTCACAGCGCACGCATGAGATCGGGATTCGCATGGCGCTCGGCGCGAATCGTGGGAGCGTGTTGAAGATGATCGTGCGACAAGGAATGACGCTCGCCGTGCTCGGTGTGATCCTCGGGTTGGTAGGAGCTTACGTGCTGACGAAGTATCTCGAGAGTTGGGTCAACCTGTCGAAAATGTTGTTTGGCGTGAAGGTTTCTGATCCGTTGACGTACGGTGTGATCGCAGGGTTGTTGATAGTGGTGGCGCTGATTGCGTGCTACATCCCGGCGCGCCGCGCGACGAAGGTGGATCCGCTGGTGGCACTAAGGTACGAATGAGGTCATTGCCGATTGCCAAATGCCGATTGCCAATTTGAAACGCAATCGGCAATCAGCAATTGGCAATTGGAAACAAAACGATGGATTCAATCATTACAGACATTCGTTATGCCCTTCGGTGGCTGCGGAAGAATCCGGGCTTCACATGGTTGTCTGTGTTGATGCTCACGGTTGGTATCGGTGTGAACACCGCGATGTTCAGCGTGATCAATACAGTGCTGTTGACCCCACTGCCATATCCGGAAGCCGATCGCCTTGTTTGGATGAACGAGTCAGGCGCGGAGGTCGCAAATCGCTGGGTTTCTTATCCCAACTTCGTCGACTGGCGCCAGCGCAACCAGGTGTTCGAATCGATGTCGACGTTTCGGGGCTGGTTCATGAACGTAACGGGGGGCGATAAGCCTGAGAACATCAACACGCGCATGGTTACGTCTGACTACTTCAAAGTGATGCGCGCGACTCCGTTTATGGGCCGCGACTTCACCGAGGAGGACGACAAGCCAGGCGCGGCACCAGTCGTGCTGATCAGTTATCCAACCTGGCAACAGCGGTTCGGGGCGGATCCAAAT
>DASRIM010000191.1:0-9127 GCA_035649995.1 Pyrinomonadaceae bacterium
GTAAACGATCAGGATGTGACGCACGCCGATGTTCATTCCCACGGTCAGCGCGACTATCAAGTAGAAGATCGGCGGAACGACCAGAAACACGATCTCGCGCCCTCGATCGACACGGCGAGTTGCGATGGCGCCGAGCGTCAACAGACAGAGCGCGAGAACGCCCAGCGTCGACTTGATCAAAAACGCGACCGGGAAGTAGAACCACACACCGTGTGCATACACGTTTCCCAGCAGGTAGCTCGTGTAGTAATTCGCGGTGAGCCGTACATCGACAAGCCCGTAGAGATACGATTCGGGCAGTAAACGCAATCGCGCCATCGTCGAAACCGGCCATGCTTCGTGAGGTTTCAGTCCTTTGACATACTCGGCCAGCGGCGGATTTAGTTGCAGACCGCCGGGCCGCGCCTCATAGCGAAATCTGTAGAACGACCATAGGACCACCCAACCGATCAGCGTAATGAGCACCAAAGAACCCAGGATCTTCAATGCGTGACGGCCCGTGTCTTCACGACGCGTTCGGCCGAAGTTGTGCCTGATGATCTCGCAAAGGGCGAGTAAGAAAAGCATCGGCAGGACGAGAACGCCGGTGTGTTTTACGGCGAGAGCAAGTCCGGCCGCCGCGCCGGCCGTCACCAAACGCTCAGCGGAGGGAAACTTCACGAAGCGATAGAACATGTAAATGCTGAGGAACATGAAGCAGGCGAGCCCCACGTCCGTTGTGACCAGCGCGCCGTGTGCCAGGAAGTTCGGATCGAAAGCGACTAGAGTGAGTGCAACGAAAGCAGCGCACGAACCGAACATCTCTCTTGCGGCGAAGAAGACGACGAGCGCCGTGAGCAATGTCAGTACCGCAGCGGCCATGCGCGTGCGCGCGAGAATGCGATCAGCATCGTTCCGATAAAGAAATTCCTTGCCGCGAAGAAACGCGTCTTCCTTGAAGAAGCGTTCTTCGAGCGCCGGCACGTGCGGCTGCGACCCTAATAACGGCGCCGTGGCAAGAAGCTTCACCAGTGGTGGGTGTTCAGGATTAAGCCCGTAGTCGCCGTCGGTCCAGGTTCGGTAGCCGGTAAAGATGTGGTTTGCTTCGTCCCACGTTTGCGATTCTCTTCGTACTGAAAAGAAGAGTTGAAGGCTGATGACCAGCAGCAACAAACAGACGCCGGCGATCTCGTATGGTCCGGAACGGGGGTTCATAGCCCGGACAGAATAACTGATCCGGACCAGCTACAACTCTTTTTTCGCCGCTGATTTTCCGCTGGTGCGGGCAGCAGTCGAAACGAACGTGCCCGTTAGACCACCGCTTGATTTATCGATTCGCCATACGAAGCGTCCATTCGTCTTGCGCAAGGCGCCGCTTTCCGAAAACGTCGCTTCGACTTTGTCCCCGTTGATCGTGCCTTTTACCTCTATCGGAGTTCTGCCGGCGGCCGGAAGGCTGCGCCCGTTTTCAGAAATCTTTTCGCCCCTGCCGGTAAAGTCTTTACCGGATTGATTGATCGAGACGTTAAAGCCGACTCGCATGTTCTTGTAGGCTTGATAAGACGTTTGCTCGACAGTGTTGACGACGGTCCAGTTACCGGTGAGATCCGGTAGTGCCGGCCTAGTCACGTTAGTTGTCGGTTGCTGCGGGACGCCCGCAGGCGCAGGAGCAGGAGCTTGAGCTACGGGTTCAGGCGAACCAGGCGACTGGCGCATTCGATACATAAGTGCGATAGCGATGGCGGCAGCGATAATCACCATTAGAGGGATCAAGACCCATGCGGGTCGAAATGTCGATCCTGGTCTTGATCGTGGCATCGGCTCGTTCGTCACAAACGGTGGCGGTTCTGGAGGTAGAGGTTCAACAACTGCCGGGCTCGGACTTATCAGGGTTACTTCGTCATCGTCTGCGATCGCGGTCGGGGTGGCAGCCGGTCGGGGACTAGCGGCCTCGATGCCGAAGAAATCCTTCAGCAGCAGACGCTCGTTTGTACTTATCGACGGTCGAGCTGGAGGAGGTATCGTCGGATCGAACCTGTAACTGCCGTCGGGCACGGAGGCGAGAGCATTGACCGCCTGAAACCCGCTCAGATTCGCAAGTTGAGCATCTACAAGCTCTCCCCTGTTGAAGAAGAGCGCGCCGTCAGTCGTTCCCGTGCTGATTTGAAGCTTGCCACTCGCACCTTGAGCTGACAGCGAGCGAATGACCTCCAATATTCCATAATTGCGACGACCACTTGTCATAACTCACACGTCTCCTTATACGTCTACTCACACTATCAGCAGATTCGGTGCCGCTGGATGAACTGGTTATTCGTGCTGTTCTCGGCGGTTGGCCGGGTGAGACTGCGAATGTGTTGGCTTACTTCAATGCGCCCAGGAGTGTAATATTTCGAAGCAGGACGTCCGCCCCGCGTGATAGAGTTCTTGAACAGTAAACCCGATCTGTTCGTACACCGTTCAGCCTTGCCATGAAGAGTAGACGCATCGTCAGATTACAATCGGATTCACAGCTATCGCCGGCGCCGTGTGAGTTGCGGATCGCCGAGGGAAGCTATGCGCCGGGCGAGAAGCAGGAGAAACATGCGCACAGTTACACCAGCATCTCGTTCGTGCTCGCTGGTTCTCTCGAGGAGACGGTCGGCAAAACTCCTGAATATGCGTTTGCGTTCAGCACGGTCATAAAGCCCTGCGACACCGAGCATATCGATCGTTTCGGCGACGCGGGCGCGCGCATGTTGTCCGTCCAGTTTTCGCCAAAACTGATTGCATCGTTGAAGGATTGGGACTCGAGTCTCAGCACTTGGCGATGGGTGCATGGAGGTATGACCGCGCGTTTGATGCTACGCCTGTTGAAAGCATATCGGCGGCCTTCAACTGAGGACACAGCGCTAGAGGATTGTGTCTACGAGCTTCTCGGCTCGCTTCCTTCTCGACTATCAACTAATAACGGAACAGATGCGCCGAAGTGGCTGCAACTCGTCAAGCAGGAGCTCGAGGACACGTTCGCGGATGGCGTTCGCGTTCGGGAGCTTGCCGCGCGCGCCGAAGTTCATCCCGTCTATCTCGCACGGCAGTTTCGACGCCACATGGGTTGTTCCATCACCGACTACCGCCGGCTGTTGAAGGCCCGAGCGGCGGCTCACAGTCTTGCCTCATCGAACGACTCATTTGCCTCGGCGGCCGCTGAATGCGGATTCGCGGATCAAAGTCACCTGGGCCGCGTATTCAAGAGCGTAACCGGACTCACGCCACTCGATTACCGTCGTCTTGGTGCCAGCTAAAGCACCGCTGGTTTCAAACGTTCTATACTCACTTCAAAACCTGCAGTTATCGTATGCTCAACGATTTCGCTGGAGGTCTCAAACAGATGCACACGTCGAAAAAGCTAGTCTCCGCTTTGCTGTTAAGCGTTCTCTGGACGAGCACGGTCTCAGCCCAGTCGAACACGAACGCGCGCGGTCGCGAGACTCCGCCGGATCTCGATCGCGTCATTGCGGAACTTCACAAGGCGTTCTATCCCGAGGCCCTCGCGCCCGGCGTCGCCGTCGTCGTAGTCAAAGATTCGCGAGTGATTCTTCTGAAGGGATACGGATACGCCAACCTCGAGTCGAAGCGTCCAATCACACCGCAGACCGCGTTTTACATCGCGTCGTCCACGAAGCCATTCTTTGCCCTGGCCTTAGCGCTGATGGACCAGAAGGGACAACTTTCGTTAGACGCGCCTCTGAGCAGCTATCTTCCGAACCTGAAACTCCAGGCGCCGCTTTCAACTGACGCGATCAAGCTGCGCAACTTACTCACGCACACTCACGGCATCTCCGATGGTCCAGTCGATTTTCGCATGAGCTTCACAGGCCAGGGTACGCAGTCAGAGCTGATGGCGCTGCTTGCGGAACATCCGCGTTCGAAAACCGGCAATGATTTCGCCTACAGCAACCTCGGTTATCAAATCGCGAGCATGGCGGTTGAGTCAAAGTTGAAACAGAACTGGAAAGACGTCCTACAAAGCACGGTGCTCGATCCGCTCGGAATGAAGAACACAAGCACCTACTTGTCTCGCGTGAAAACGGAGGAGCTTGCACTTCCGTACTTCGCAGGCGCCGGCGATTACCAGCCGCTGCACTACGCAAAGGCTGACGCCAACATGCATGCGGCCGGCGGAATGATCACCACCGCCGAGGACGTCGCGAAGTGGCTACAGGTCAACCTCAATAACGGAAAGCTCGGCGGCCGCCAGGTTTTCCCGGCATCTGTCCTCGCGGAAACGCATCGTTTACAAGCCGACCAGGACAGTCAATTCGCCTGGGTGCGCCGTTACGGTTACGGGCTCGGCTGGAACATCGGCTCATACGAAGGCGAAACATTGATTCATCATCACGGCGGGTTTTCTGCCTTCTATGCACACGTGTCGTTTATGCCAAAACAACGACTCGGAGTCGCTGTGCTGGCGAATGAGATTCTGTTCGGCGACAACTTCACAGAGAGCGTCGCCGAGTACATCTACGACACGCTGCTCGATCTCCCCGGAATGAAGTTCAGGTGGGAAAAGCGGCTTGCCGCCGCGCCGCAAGTTTCAAAACGGGAGCGTGAAAGAATTGCATCCGAGCGCGCGCGGCGTGCCGGACGACAACGACCGTTACCATATTCGCTCGAGAGCTATGCCGGAGTTTACGAGCACCCTCAAGCTGGAAGAATGGAGTGGCGAGTACAGAACGGCAAGCTAGCAGTCTCAATGGGACCACTATGGAGCGAGGCTGAAGTGTTCGACGCCGCAAAGAACGAGATGCGTGTTGAGCTCACTCCCGGACGTGGCATCGTGATCGGGTTTGAGTTCGCGGACGGCAAAGCCGTGAGTCTGACTTACGGCAGTTACAAGTTCAAACGCGTCAGCTGATAGGCTCGTTGTTTCAGTAAACTCGACAAGTTTTCGCACCACACACCCGGAAGCCACCGTTGTGGCGCCGCCATTACTCTTCACTGTGCGGTGACGCGGCTTAACGCGGTTGCTGCCGTAATCTGTGCTCGATTGCTTCGGCGGCGAGTTTCGTGGCGACGTCGGTGAGGTGTTGTTCTTCCCCATCGGGACTGCGCGGCTCGCGATAATACATCGCAAACGAACCAAGCACCTTTCCTTTGCTCGACATGATTGGAGTCGACCAGCAGGCGCGCAGGCCGGCTGCGGTGGCGTGCTCGCGATAATCGTCCCAAAGCGGATCGGTAAGAATATCGCTGACGCACACCGGTTTGCCGCGGAACATCGCGGTCCCGCATGAACCGTGCCTGGGTCCGATCGGACTGCCGTCAACCATCTTGACGTAACTCTCGGGCAGGGTGGGCGCGACTGCATGGCGGATGTGATTGCCGTCCTCGCTGAGCAACAGTATCGAAGAGAGCATGTCGGGTGCCTGGCTCTCGATTATCAACACGAGCTTCGACAGGATCTCCGTGAGCGGTACGTCCGCGGCGATCATCCGTCTGACTTCTTCCTGCTGCGCGAGAAACTCCGCGCTATGTTCTTTGCCAGGTTGGTTAATGGCCGGCAGTTTTTGAGTTTTCGCGGTAAGGTCCGAGGTATGGCTGGGCTTCGGCTCGCTCATCGTTTGTAGTTCCTTTCGGAGGCGTCGATTTTACGCCGCCCGCGCGATTAACGCCACGTGCTTTCTCGTAACGACGCTTCAAATGCAACTTGATCGGCTGGCGTTTCGTTCAGACTTCACTATTGGCGGATACCACTGGCATGGAGTCGAGAATTTGATGCTCACGAGTACGTTTCATGATCTGCGTTACGCGTTGCGAACATTGGTCAAGCACCGCAATTTTACTCTGGCGGCTTTATTGACGCTTGCTCTCGGCATCGGCATAAACACCAGCATCTTCACGCTATTGTACTCGCTCGCGTTCCGTCCGCTGCCGGTGAAAGACCCGGATCGCGTCGTAAACGTCTATCAGATTTTAGACGGCGAGTTCTCGCGACAGGTCGAAGGCAACGTCGCGATGCTTTCTTATCCGGAATATGTGACGTATCGAGATCGAGTCGCGTCGCTTTCCGGTCTGGCCGCTTCGGCGGATGTAAAACTGTACCTCGGCGGCAACAACGTTGAAAGAGTCAACGGGCTGATGGTGTCCGACAATTACTTCTCGCTTTTGGGAGGCGGAAGCACGCTCGGCCGCACTTTTTTCGACAAAGAATGTCAGACGCCGCAGCAATGCCCAATCGCCGTTCTTAGTCACAATTTCTGGCAGCGACGGTTCGGATCCGATGCAAACGTAATCGGCAACTCGATCGCTTTGAATCGCCAACACTTCACTGTGGTTGGAGTAGCGGCGCGAGATTTTCACGGCGCGGAGATGACCGTTCCCGACGTCTGGATTCCGGTAACAATGCAGCCGGCCGTGATGCCCGACAACAAGTTTCTCGAGCTCGCCAATTGTAGCTGGCTAAATGTGATCGGGCGGTTGAACAACGACGCCTCGCTACCGCAGGCCCAGGCGGAGATGCAGCTCGTTGCTGCGCAGATGGACCACGAATACCCGGGACGTAAGACGACTGTCAATGTCATGCCCGGCTCATATCTCAATTCTCCTGAAGTTCGCAGTGAAGGAACTCCCGTCGCGATCCTGATCATGTTAGCGGTTGGTCTAGTGCTGCTCATCGCTTGCGCAAACGTGTCGAACCTCATGCTCGCGCGCGCCGCCGCTCGGCGAAAAGAGATCGCCGTGCGGCTCGCGCTCGGAGCGAGCCGTTGGCGATTGATCAGGCTCCTGCTGACGGAAAGTCTGCTGCTCGCAGTCGCGGGCGGCGTTGCCGGCCTGTTGCTCGCTATGTCGTTACCGCCGATCTTGTTTTCGGCGATTCCCGAGATCGGTCTCGACGTCGACTTCAAACCCAACGTAACCGTCTTTGCATACATGTTCCTGATCTCGCTGGTTACGGGTGTCGTCTTCGGGTTAGCGCCGGCGATCGAGTCCACGAAGACGAACCTCACGGACGCGCTCAAATCGACGAGAAGCAGACCTCGACTTTCGCGTCCGCGCCTGCGCAACCTGCTGGTGATCGGCCAGGTGGCGGTTTCGCTCGTCCTCCTGATTGGCGCGGGACTTTTTGTGCGCGGTTTACAACGGGCGCACTCGACGGATCTCGGGTTCGATCAGAAGAACGTCATCATCTTATCGATGGACCTGACCACTCAGGGTTACGACGAAGCACGCGCGGCAACACTCTATTCGCAACTGTCGGAACGTTTTAAAACTTTGCCGGTAATCAAATCGGTGAGTCTTGCACAAGTGCCGCCATTTTCAGGCGTCCGCGAGACGACGATCGACGTCGAGGGCGGTGAGGTTTCCGCGGTAGGCGTGGGCGCCAACGTCGTTTCGCCCGAATACTTCCAGACACTCGGCATTCCGCTTCGGCGCGGCCGGCAATTTACTGAAGACGATGTGCGCAGCGGAGCTTCACCAGCGGTCATCAGCCAGGCGATGGCGAGTCGTTTCTGGCCCGGCGCCGATCCGATCGGCCGGCGCTTCGTCGACAACGGCACGTCGCATAGCGTTATCGGCGTCGTCGCCGATATAAGCAGCCAACAGGTTGGTAAACCTGACGGTCCTTTGTTCTACACGCCTGCGTCGCCCGCGAAGTTAACCGGTCTAAGTTTTGTCTTGCGGACAAACGAGAACCTGCCGGCGAGCGTGAGCGCCGTCAGAGACGTGGCGCGCTCGCTCGATAAAGACGCTTTCATTTCGGTAGAGCCGCTGGAGAAAAGCGTGAGTCGCATGCTCGAACCGGCGCGCATGGGCGCGTGGTTTTCCGGAACTGTCAGTCTGCTGGCGCTGCTCATCGCCGCGACCGGCGTTTACGGCATGCTCTCGTATCTCGTCGTCGAGCGGACGAGCGAGATCGGCATTCGCATGGCACTCGGCGCGCAGCGACGCAACGTTCTCCTGCTCATCGTCGGCGACGGAATGAAGCTGGCAGCCATCGGCGCGGCGATCGGAGTAGCAGGCGCAATCGTGCTGATGAAAGTAGCGTCGTCGCTGCTGTCGGGTGTTGGACCAACAGACGCGCTGACGTTTGTAACTGTCTCTATCGGCGCACTCGCAGTCGCGTTACTCGCCTGCTACATTCCCGCCAGGCGCGCGACCAAAGTGGATCCACTCGTTGCCCTTCGCAACGAGTGACTTCCGGCTGAAACGATCTTTGTAGCGATTGCCTTTCCTGTTAACCAGGTGCTTATCAATTCGTCGTCGGCGAGAATGTTTCCGAGCACACGGTAATTTGAACCGGCCAGGATTCTCGATTCAATCGCCTTCTCCCTGATCACGGTATACGGCTCAACATACGACGAGTGGACGAAATAAACTTCATCGCCAGTGTTGACGATAAAGCCGACGTGAACGTCCAGACCAACAATGTAAATGCCTGGTCCTGATTCCCTGACAGCATTCACGAAGTCTCCAATCGCCACGCGGCGAAATCGACGGACGAACGGAGCCGTCGTCAAACTCAGGATGATGTTTTCCGACGCCTGTTGGGCCAATCGAACTCGTTCGACCTTGTAACCGGCATCGCGAAGTACGGTCGATACGAAATATCCGCACGCGATCTTGCCTTGCTGCGGGACCTCCGAAGTGCCATTGAAATCCCAGCCAGTGCCGTACCATGCGGGAAACACGTCTTCGTAAATAGACCGTGTTACAACCGCGCGCGCCGCGACGATCAGCGCGGGCCGTTCCGCGGGCGAAGCAGTTTGATAACGTGAACCGAGCTTGCGTCGTTCGGCTTCGAGTTTCGCGAGTAAATCTTTGTAGGTGTTCGGATCGACAGTATGCTGGGCCGCCTGCCGATCAGCCGAGAATTGGCCGGTATTCGGTAGCGACAGGATCTTTCCCGCGAACAAGAGTGCAAGCCCGCCGACGGTGCATAAGACGATGGTTAGCAACACGTAAACTGTGGTCCGTAGCATATTGTTGCTCAATCCGCCGGCGCTCATTCTAAAAAGGCGGAAGCACCGTTGGCAGCGGGTGCGAACCCGGCTCTAAGTGTGGCTAACCACAGTAACGGCCCAGCTACGGTTTGTTTTCGCTTCCTTCGTACACGGTCACCAGCGAACGATCTTTCACCTTGACTGCGTCGAGCGGTTTGACCTTC
>DASRIM010000192.1:0-6496 GCA_035649995.1 Pyrinomonadaceae bacterium
AGGCCAATAGTTGCAGCAAAGAGCGCGGTCGCAGCGCCGACAATCGCGACGATGAACATCGCCGTCGGCGCGTGAATGAAGATCTCCGAACAGCGCACGATCATGTAAACGCCCGCGGTGACCATCGTCGCCGCGTGAATCAACGCCGAGACTGGCGTCGGTCCGGCCATCGCGTCCGGCAGCCAGACGTACAGCGGAATCTGCGCGCTCTTTCCGGCCGCGCCGATGAACAGCAGCAACGCGATCGACGTCGCGCCGCCGGCGGTTATGACGCCGAGCGTGAAAGGCTCAACCGGTTGGTTCTTGAAGAACGACAGCGCCGTTTGCGCGGCTTCACCGGCTGCGGGGTTCGCAAAGAAGCTGACCGAGCCCGTGACGAAGAACGTCAGCATCACGCCGAGCAGGAAACCCCAGTCGCCGATGCGGTTCGTGATGAACGCTTTCTTCGCCGCGTCGGCCGCTTCCTTCTTGTCGAAGTAGTAGCCGATGAGCAGGTACGAACAGAGGCCGACGCCTTCCCAGCCGACAAACATCAACACGAAGTTGTCGGCGAGCACGAGCGTCAGCATGGCAAACATGAACAGGTTCAGATACGAGAAGAAGCGGTAAAAGCCCGCCTCTCCGTGCATGTATCCGACTGCGAAGACGTGAATCAGGAACCCGACGAAAGTGACGAACAGCGCGTACGTGCCGCTGAGGCGATCCATTGCGAGCGCGACGTCGGCGCGCAGCGTGCCGACCTGTAGCCAGGTCCAGATGTGATCGAGCAGCGGCTCCTCTCCGCGAAGCGCGCCGTGCGGTTTGAACGCGAGATAAAAGGCGACGAGCGTCGAGATCGCGACTGCCGAGCAAGCGACGATGCCGATGAACCGTTCGTCGCGCACGCGGCGTCCGACGAACCAGTTGACGACAGCGCCTGCCAGAGGCGCGAAGATGATCAGGCTGAGGAGATTCGTTTCCATTTACAACTTCAAAATACTAGCGTCGTCGACGTCCAGTGATTCGCGGTTGCGAAAGATCGCGATGATGATTCCCAAGCCGACCGCGGCTTCGGCGGCGGCGACGGTCATCACGATGAAGACGAAGAGTTGTCCCGTGACGTCCTGAAAGAAACTCGCAAAAGCGACGAACGTCAGGTTAACGGAGTTCAGCATCAGCTCGATGCACATGAACATCGAGATCACGTTGCGCTTGATGATCACTCCCGTGACGCCGATCGTGAACAGCACGGCGGAAAGCGCGAGATACCATGAGAGTTGTGGTTCCATAACTTAGTCTCGCCTTGTTTTGTCGTTGCCCGAAAGCAGCCCGCCGCGACGCGCAAGCGTCATCGCGCCGACGATCGCCATCAACAACAGAATCGAAGTTATTTCGAACGGAAGCAGGTAACGGGTGAATAGCGCCGAGCCGATCGATTGCGTCAGTCCGACGTCCGCGCTGCCCGACGCCGGCGTGATGCGTGATTCCTGCACTGACACGAGAATGAAAGCGACCTCCGCGATCAGCACCGCCGACAGCGCTATCGCCACCGGCAGCAAAAACTTCAGACGCGGCCGCCGGTGCGCCTCCTCCTCGACGTTGAGCAGCATGATCACGAATACGACCAGCACCATGATCGCGCCCGCATAAACGATCACCTGCACGGCCGCGATGAACGGCGCCGCCAGCATCACGTAAAGACACGCCAGCGAAATAAAGACGCCGATCAGCGAGATCGCGCTGTAGAGCGGGTTACGCTGCGCCACGACCGCCAGCGCACACCCAATCGCCATCCCGGCAAACAAAATGAACAGCAGAACGAGCATCACAAATTCGGAAACAGGAAGATCAGCGTCGCGGTGATGAAGATGCTCAACAGCGCGAACGGCAACAGGATCTTCCAGCCAAAGTTCATCAATTGATCGAAGCGGAACCGCGGCAGCGTACCGCGCAGCCAGATGTAAAGAAACAGAAAGAAGATGACTTTAAGAATGAACCCGATCGCGCTCACCAACCCGAACAGAAACGTGCCGCGCCCGAAGATGTCCTCCGCAAACGGAACGTTCCAGCCGCCGAGAAACAACGTCGTCGCCAGCATCGAAACGGTGAACATGTTGATGTACTCGGCGAGGAAGAAGAGCGCAAACTTCATCGCGCTGTACTCGGTATGAAAACCCGCGACCAGTTCCGTCTCGGCTTCGGGAAGATCGAACGGAACGCGGTTCGTCTCGGCAATCGCGGCGATCATGTAGATCACAAACCCGAGCGGATGAAAGAGGATGAACCAGCGCGTGCCGTGCCAGCCCGATTGCTGTTCGACAATCTGCGCCAGGTCCAGCGTACCCGCCAGCAGAATGACGCCGATCAGACTCATGCCGAGCGCGAGCTCGTACGAGATCATCTGCGCCGACGAACGCAGCCCGCCCATCAAACTGTACTTGTTATTCGACGACCAGCCCGCGAGCATGATCCCGTAGACGCCAATTGAAGTGATGCCGAGCACGTAGAGCAACCCGATGTCGAGACGCGCGATCGTCAACGGAATCACGATGTCGGTGAAGGGAATCCGCAGCTCTGGCCCAAACGGGTAGACGATCATCGTCATCAACGCCGCCATCGTCGCCACCACCGGCGCGAGAAAGTAGATGAAGCGCGTCGATTTGTCCGGAACGATGTCTTCCTTGAAGATGAACTTAAGCAGGTCCGCGAACGGTTGCAGCATGCCGCCGTAGCCGACGCGATTCGGGCCGAGCCGTCCCTGAATGAACCCGAGTACGCGGCGCTCGGCGAGCACGGTGTACGCCACGATCAACAGCACCACGGTGAAAGCGACTGTGATCGCCACGAGCTTGAGCGCGATATCCAGAGCGGTCTGAGTATCCATTTGCTATCGGGTAACGCCGGCAATCTGGTAAAGCGGAGAGATCGCCGTCGTCTCGGGCCGCGGGTTGCCGTTTGCCAGCAGGTGAAACTGCGGCACCTTGTCTGTCAGGGTTCCGATCCTGAACAACTCCTGTCCGACGTCCGGCGTGCCGAGAATTTTCTCGCCTTCGTCGGGCAGCGCTTCGACGGCGGCGCGAACCGCGGCGGCCGCCTCGCTCACGTCAGTCTGGACCACGTTGTGCCTGGCCTGGATCGGGTTCGTTTCGTCTTTCAACACCGGATAGCGCATGCCGGTGTACGCCTGGACCCGCTCCGCGATGCCGCGAAAGACGGCGCTCGCGGACGCCTCGTATCCGAAATCCATGCCGAGCTCTTTTGCGAGCTGCGCAACGATCATCCAGTCAGGCTTCGCCTGGTGCAGCGGCGGGATCGACTGCCGCACGCGTTGGACCAGCCCGTCGTTGTTCGTAAATGTGCCTTCCTGTTCGGCGTATGACGCAGCGGGCAGCACGACGTCCGCGGCGGCGGTGGTTTCAGTTTCGAAGAGCTCCTGGACGACGAGGAAATCTAGCTTCGCGAGCGCGTCTTCGCGGCCGTCGAGATGCCGCGGCAGGAAGCTGCCGGCCACGTACATCGCGCGGATCGCGTCGCCGGACGCTTCGAGCATTTCTGACGGAGTCATCGCGCCGTCGAGCATTCCCATGTCGTACGCGCCGATGCTGTTGTTGTACACCGGCAGCGGATGAAACAGCACGCGACGTCCGTCAGCGGCGAAGGCTTGTGGAAGCTGGCCTACGAGCGCCTGTGCCTCGCGGCTGAGCTCGCCCGCGAACATCACGACGAGATCGCCGGTGCTGTTCGCGATGATCTGGCGTGCGGCATCGATCTCCTTCGCCTCGATGCCGGCCTTTTGCGCCGCCAGCGTGTCATACGATTTGTCGAAAAGCGCGAGGGCGATCGCGTCTTCCGTTCCCGGCCTGATGTGCAGAAACGCAGCAGCCTGTTCGACGAGACGGATGCGCACGGAATTCGCGACGATCAGCTTCGCGCCGCCGTTTCGCACTGCCTGCCGCATCTGTTTGCCCGTCAACGGCTGCAACTCTCCCGGATCGCCGCCGATCATCAGAATCGTCCGCGCGTACCGGATGTCGCGATGCGTCGCGAGCGGCGCGCCGAGGTTTTCGAAGAACGACTTCAGACTGAAACTGTCAGTCGCGGTGTAGTTGTCAGTGCCGACCAACTCCGTCGCGAACTTGTGCAGCACTTGCAGCGCCTCGTTCGTCAGACGCGGACTGCCGACGACGCCGATCGCGTTTCGTCCATGTTCGTTGGCGACACTGTCCAGCCGCTCGGCGACGTGACGAATCGCTTCGTCCCACGTCGCGGGAATCAGCTTGCCGCCTTTCTTGTAGCGGATCATCGGCGTGCGAATGCGCGCTTCGTGGTTGATGAACGGATGCGCGAAACGACCCTTGACGCAGAGAAACTCGCCGTTGATGCCGTTGACGTAACGGTCCCGCGCCACGACGCGCATCACTTCACCGCCGCGCGTGCCGAGCGACATCTGGCAACCGTCCGAACAGAAGTTGCAGGTCGAGATTGTTTGGGCCAACTCCCAGGGGCGCGTTTGGTGACGGTAAGTCGCGTCGAGCAGAGTTCCGGTGGGGCAGACTTCGATGCAGTTTCCGCACTGTGAACAGTCGAGCCAGCCGAGATACGTACCGATAACCGTGTGCGCGCCGCGCCCGCCCGCCTCGATCGCGTCCTCGCCCATCCACTCGTCGCAAACGCGCGTGCAGCGTTTACAGAGAATGCAGCGCTGCGAATCGTTCGCCACCATCGGCGAGAGATATTTCTCGGCGTGGTAGTTTTTCTCTTCAGTGAAACGTTCTTCGAGGCCGCCCCAGTCAAACGTCATCTCCTGGAGCTCGCATTCGCCGCCGCGGTCGCAAACGGGGCAATCGAGCGGATGGTTTGCGAGCAGAAACTCGGTCATCCCGCGCTGGGCTTTCTCGATCTCTTCGCTTTGCGTGGTCACGACCATGCCGTCGGTGCACGTGATCGTGCAGGACGTTTGCAGCTTCGGCATCTTCTCGATGCGCACGAGGCACATGCGGCACGAAGCCTGTAACGCGAGGTCGGCGTAATAGCAGAATGAAGGAATGTCGAACCCGTTGTCGCGGCACACGTCGATGAGACGCGCGCCTTTGGGAACTTCAAACAGCTTTCCGTTGATTGTGACTTTTGCTAACTCAGTCGCCATTTCTATTCAGTCTGCGGGCGAAGTCTTCGGGGAACCGCTTGATGGCTGACTGGATGGGCCACGATGCCGCGTCGCCCAGCGGGCAGAACGATTTCCCTTCGATGTTGTCGCAAAGGTCGAGCATCAGTTGCGCATCTTCGAGACGTCCGCCGCCGTTATCGATGCGCTTGAAGACCTTCACCAGCCAATCAGTCCCTTCGCGACAAGGTGTACACCACCCGCACGATTCGTGTTTGTAGAACTCGGTCAGGTTCTTGGTCGATTCGAAGACGTCGACGGTTTCATCCATGACGATGAAGCCGCCGGAGCCGACACTCGATCCTGCTGCTACGAGCCCCTCGTAATCCATGCGCACGTCTTTGCCGAAGATCTGGTCGGCGCGCATGATGTAGACGGAAGAGCCGCCGGGAATGACGGCTTTCAACTTCTTGTCGCCGATCATCCCGCCGCAGTCTTCCATGATGAACTTTTCCATATCGTCGTAGCCCATCGGCAGTTCGTAAACGCCGGGCTGGTTGACGTGCCCGGAGACGGACCACAGCTTGGTGCCGCCGCTTTTTTCCGTTCCGAGTTTTTGATAAGCCTCGCCGCCCATCTTGATGATGTCCGGCACGGCCGTCAGCGTCTCGACGTTGTTGACGACAGTCGGGCACGCGTACAAACCGGAGACGGCAGGAAAGGGAGGCTTCATGCGCGGATGGCCGCGCAGTCCTTCGAGCGAACTGAGCAGCGCCGTCTCTTCGCCGCAGATGTAAGCTCCGGCGCCTGTGTGCGTGTGAATTTCGCAGGAGAAGTTCGTGCCGAGTATGTTTTGACCGATGAGGCCGGCCGCGCGTGCTTCTTCGAGCGCGAGGTCCATGATGTCGATCAGATACTTGTACTCGCCGCGCGTATAGATGTAGTTCGTCCTGGCGCCCAGCGCGTAGGCGGCGATCAATATTCCTTCGATCAGCATGTGCGGATCGCGTTCCATCAGGTAGCGATCTTTGAACGTGCCCGGTTCCGACTCGTCTGCGTTGCAGACGACGTACTTCGGCTTCGGCGAATCCTTCGGGACAAAACTCCACTTCATGCCCGTCGGAAAGCCCGCGCCGCCGCGGCCGCGAAGCGCCGACTTCTTCACGTCATTGATCACGTCGTCGGGCGACATCGAGTCGAGCACTTTTTTGATCGCCTCGTAGCCGCCGTTACGACGATAGACGTCGACGCTGCGCGAGTTTTCGAGATGAACTCGCCGCAGCTGAAGTGGTTCACATCCGATGGCTTCGATACGCATGATTGATTAGTGTCTAGGCCAGCGAGTCCAGTATCTTATCGATCTTTTCCGGAGTCAGGTTCTCGTGATAATCAAAGTTGAGTTGAAACATCGGC
>DASRIM010000193.1:0-6425 GCA_035649995.1 Pyrinomonadaceae bacterium
GTCTGGGTCTTGCCTTTGATCGTCAGACGGCCTTCGACGTTGAGCGAGTCGCGGTCTCGGCCGCGTTCCACTTTGGTGCTGCTGAACACGATCTCGGGAAAGTTTTCGACGTTGAAAAACTCGCGCGTCAGTAAATGAGCGTCGCGCCGCTTGTTGCCGGTATCGATGCTGTCCGCCTTGATGACGGCGGTCACAGACGAGCGGCTGACGTCCGATTGGTCCAGCACGATCGAGCCTTCAACGACGCCAAAACGTCCACGCACCGTGTACCAGAGATTTCTAATGCTAAACTCCACGGTGCTGTAAGCCGGATCAAAACTCCATTTATGCAATCTGTGTTTCCTTCACTCGTAGCGTAGCGCCTTCAACGGATCCACTCGCGTGGCACGCCGCGCGGGTAGATAACAGGCCAACAGCGAAACTGCTGTCAGGAGCACCGCAATCACAGCAAAAGTAAACGGATCAGTAGCGCTGACGCCGTAGAGCTGCTGCGTGTCGATCAACCGCGTAGCGGCCAGCGCAGCCAGCAGCCCAACCACGACGCCCACGAGCGTCAGCACGATTCCCTGCTTGATGATCAGTGTCAGCACGTCGCCCGGACGCGCGCCGAGCGCCATGCGAATGCCTACCTCGCGCGTGCGCTGGCTGACCATCCACGCCATCACGCCGTACAAGCCGATGCTCGCAAGCAACAGCGCAACCACTCCGAAGATCGAGATCAAAGTGGACGCAAGACGCGTCGCGGCGAGCGTGTTGTCGATGTCCGCCGATACGGCCGAGATATCCTTCACCGGCAGCGCGGGATCGAGCGCGAGCAGTTCGGAGCGGACAGTCGGAATGAGATCTGCCGCTGGTCCACGCGTGCGCACGACGACGTTTGTGTAACTGTCGTAACCGCGCTGCAACGCGGGCACATCGAAGTGCGGCACCGGCGTCTCGGTGAGCTCGTGGTGCTTCACGTCGCGCGTGATGCCGACGATCTCGAGCGGCGGGCCGTTGGTCTTCAATGTCAACTTGCGGCCGAGTGCGTTCTCGCCTGGGAAAAGACGTTGGGCCAGCGCCTCGTTGATGATCACGACGCCTGGTGCGCCTTCGCGATCGTGCTCGGTGAAGCCGCGGCCCTGGACCAGCTCGATTCCCATCGTTTCGTGATACCGCGGTCCGACGACACTCGCGTCGAACGCCATCTGCTCGTTCGGCAGCGGCTGCCGTTCCTGGACGAAGATGCTGCTTACGTAACGGCTGCCGCTAAACGGCATTACCAGTCCGTAGCTGACGCCTTCGACTCCGGGCAACGCCGCCAGCCGCGTGTAGAGTTGTTGTTGAAACACACGGCCGCGCGCTTCGTCGTACTTCTTCTCGTCGAGATCGAGCGGGATGGCCATCAGCGTCTCCGCCTGGTAACCCGGATCGATCGCGAGGAGGTTCCGCAGGCTTCGGATGCAGAGCCCCGCGCCGATCAGCACGACGATCGCGAGCGCGAGTTGCGAGATCACGAGCAGACTGCGGAACGTGAACTTTCGTTCGCGCTGGCTCGAGATGCCGCCTTCTTCCTTCAACACCGGCACGAGATCGGACTTCGAGCTTTGCCATGCGGGAACGATTCCGAAAATGATGCCGGCGACGAGCGTCGTCAGCGCTGTGAATGCGAGCACACGTCCGTCAACACCCTGGGCCAACAACGTTCGCGCCAGATCGAGACGCGATTGCGTGTTGACGAGAAGCGAAATCAACCAGGGCGCGATCAGCAGTCCAACGAGACCGCCTGTCAACGCGAGCAGCAGGCTCTCCGTGAACAACTGCCGCACGACGCGCCAGCTATTTGCGCCGACGGCGCGGCGAATCGCGATCTCCTTGCGCCGCGTGACGCCGCGAGCAAGCAGCAGTCCCGCGATGTTTGCGCACGCAATCAGCAACACGAGCCCGACGACGGCCATCAACAGCTTAAGCGGCGCCGAGAAGCGTTGGCGCAGGAGCGACATGCCTTTGCCGCCCGGCTCGAACTTGATGTGCCGTTCGCTGAACGGCAGTCCTTTCGTGGTCGTGCCCGCGGGCGTGTTCGCTTCCCTGATCTGTTGGACCAGCAGATCGAAGCTCGATTCCGCCTGGGCCGGCGAAACGTCCGATTTCAAACGCCCGATCATTCGCAGGAAGCCGTCCGAACGCTGCGCGATGAACTTCGATTGCGCGAGCTGCGGATGCATCAACACCGGCACCCAGATGTCAGTCGGACGTTCGAGCATCATGCCCGTGAAGTTCTCAGGCGCGACGCCCGCGACCGTCAGCGGAATTCCGTTCAGCGTGATCTTCTGCCCGATTGGATTCTGCCCGGCAAAGTGTTTCCGGCTGAACGCGTCGCTCACGACGACAACCGGCTGACTGCCCGGTGTCTTGTCTTCCTCCGGCACGAACGTCCGCCCCCGCGCTGCCTGAACGCCGAGCAGGTCAAAATAATTACCGGATACATACTCGCCGGGAACGCGCTCCTTTTGACTGCCGCCCGTCAGTTCCAACTCCGTTCGAGCGAAAGCAAGCATGCCGGAGAAGACGTTGTTTTGCGTGCGATAGTCGTTGAAGTCCGGATACGAGAACAAGGTGCTGACGAAATGTGGACTGACGCTAACGGACGTCACCAGCACCAGGCGATCCGGTTCGTTCACCGGCAGCGAGCGCAGCAACAGCTTGTCGGTGACGCTGAAGATCGCTGTGTTCGCGCCGATGCCGAGCGCCAGCGTGATCACGACGATGGCGCTGAAGCCGGGGTACTTGAGGAAAATACGGATTGATTGGCGAATGTCATTCATATCGCAATGCCTTCAATGGATCGACTCGCGTCGCGCGTCTCGCCGGCAGGTAACACGCGAGCAGCGTCACCAAGAACAGTCCGATAGAAACCGCCGCGAACGTCACCTTGTCCGTCGCCGTCACTTCGAACAGCAGTGTCGCAATCAATCGCGTCAGCGCGAACGAAAAGGCCAGTCCGGCGGCGACGCCGATCAGCGCCAGCACGATGCCTTTTTTCACCACGAGTTTGAGCACGTCGAAACGCTGCGCGCCGAGCGCCATGCGCACGCCTATCTCATGCGTGCGCTGCAACACCGAGTACGACATGACGCCGTAGATCCCAACCGCGGCCATGACCAACGCGACGAACGAGAAGACGGTCAGCAGCGACGCACTGAACCGCGATCTCGCCACCGACACTGACAGCAAACTCTCCATCGTGCTGATCTCGCCGATCGGTTGTTGCGGATCGAGCGTGCGAATCACTTCACGCGCCGCCGGCGCGACCGCACTCGCGTCGCCCCGTGTGCGCAACACCATCGTCATGCCGGGATAGACCAACTCCGGATGCGGCCAGTACGACATCGGCTCAACAGCCGTATCAAGACCAAGGTGCTTGTTATCGCCAACCACGCCGATGATCTCGCTCGGCACGTTTTCGTCTTTCATGTAGATCGTGAGTTTTCTCCCGAGCGCATTTCCGCCGCCGAGGTTCTTTCGCACAAAGGCTTCGTTGACCAGCACGACGTGCCGCATGTCCGTCGCTTCCTGTTCGGTGTAAAACCGTCCTTGCTTCAACGGAATCTGCATCGTTTGAAAATAGTTCGCGTCGGTGACGCAGACGCCTGTCTTGAGCTCCTGGCCCGGAGGCAAGTCCTGGTCGTCGACTTCAACGGTCGTTCCTGAATACAGGCCCGTGAATGGCGGCGTGTTGATTGCTCCCGCGGCCTCGACGCCTGGGATCGCTTTCATGCGCGCAACTGCTTGTTTGAAGAAGTCGATTCGCTTCGGCTCTTCCGGATATTTCGCGGGCGGCAGACTTACGCGGACGGTGAGCAGGTTCTGTGGATTAAAACCGGGATCGACTGATTGCAGGCGTCTGAAACTCCTGACGAGCAGACCGGCGCCGACGAGTAACACCAGCGCCAGCGCCACTTGCGTAACCACGAAAACATTGCGCAGCCGATGACCGCCGCCGCCAACGTTCTTCCCGCCTTCTTTCAACGAGTCGTGAAGATCGAACCGCGTCGCTTCCAACGCCGGCGCGAGCCCGAAGATCACTCCGGTCAGCACTGTGAGAGCGAGCGTGAACCCGAGTACGGGAAGATTGACGCTGACGCGCTGAAGATCGATCAACGCGGGCGGGCTCAACGCAACGAGCGCTTTCGTTCCCCACCATGCGACGAGCACGCCTAACGCGCCGCCGATAACCGAAAGCAGGACGCTCTCAGTCAACAACTGCCGCGCGATGCGCCAGCGGCTCGCTCCCAACCCCGCGCGCACCGCGATCTCTCGTCGTCGCGCACTCGCGCGCGCGAGCAGCAGGTTCGCGACGTTCGCGCACGCGATCAGCAGCACGAAACCGACCGCGCCCAACAAGATCAACAGCGGCCGGCGAATCTCGCCGGTGAATTGCGTCCGCAGCGGAACAACGTTCACGCCCCACAGAGCATTGAACATCGGATACTGCTGCGCGAGCCGCGCACCGATCGTGTCCATCTCGCGCTGCGCCTGTTCGATCGTGACCTCGGGCTTGAGACGCGCGACGGCTGACGCGAATCGGCCGCGCCGCTGTCGCAGCTCGTTCGTGATTTGAAACGGCACCCAGATGTCGGCGGGCTTGCTGACCTGAGTTCCCCTTTGAATGTGCCAGCCGAAATTTGCCGGCATGACGCCGATGACCGTCACAGGGTCGTTGTTCAGGATGATCTGGCGTCCGACGATCTGTTTGTCGCCGCCGAAACGCCGCTGCCAAAGAGCGTAGCTGATCAGCGCGACACGCGGTTGGCCCACGCCGCCGTCCTCCGCGATAAAAGTGCGGCCGGCCAACGGGTTCGTTCCGAGAACGGAGAAGAGGTTGGTCGTTGCAAACTGGACCGGCACCTCTTCCGGTTCGCCGTCGCTCGTGAGATTGATGGCTCGGTCGAAGAACACGGCCATGTCCGAGAAGACCTGGTTCTGCTCTTTCCAGTCGGAGAAGTTGCCGAGATTGATCACGTTCTGATCGGTGCGTCCGCCTTGCCGTTTTTCCCAGACGAGCACCAGCTTCTCGGCGTCGGCGTAGGGAAAACTGCGCAGCAGCACGGCGTTGACGACGCTGAAGATCGCGGTGTTTGCGCCGATGCCGAGCGTAAGCGCCAGCAGCGCGACGATCGTCATCGCCGGATTCTTCAATAACATGCGCGCGCCGAAGCGCAGATCAGTCAGTAAAGTACTCATTATTCACACCTTAATGCTTCCATCGGATCCACTTTCGTCGCGCGCCAGGCGGGGACGTAGCAGGCCAAGAGCGCGACCAGTGCCAACAGCAGCGCCACCGCCGCGAACGTGAGCGGATCCTTGGCGGTAACTCCGAACAACAAACTCGCGACGAGCCGCGTCAGCGCAAACGCGCCGAGCAGTCCTATCGCCAGTCCGATCAGTATCAGCTTCGTTCCCTGCTTGACGATCATCATCACGACGTCGCGTGCCTGCGCGCCGAGCGCGAGCCTGATCCCGATCTCGTTCGTGCGCTGGGCCACGGAGTAACTCATCACGCCGTACAACCCGACGACCGTCAGCACGAGCGCCACGGCCGCAAAGATCGAAAGCAGCGTCGAGCTGAAACGCGGCGCCGCCACTGAAGCCGACAAGTATTCGTTCAACGTCTTCACGCCAAACAGCGGCACGTCCTGGTCCATCGCGCCAACCTCTTTCGTCACCGCTGAAATGAGACTGCGCGGCTCACTCGTCGTCTTCAGCACCGTCACCATCTGGCTGAACGGCACCTGTGTTTGCGGAACGTAGTAAGCAGGAAGCACTTCGCTGTTCAGACCGCGATTTCTGATGTCGCCGACGACGCCGACGATCTCGCGCATCATCGAATCTTCGCCTTCGATCGACGAGATGCCGGGATGGACGCGTTTTCCGATCGGGTCTTCGTTGGGAAAGTGCTGGCGCGCAAACGTCTCGCTGATGATGATCACGGGCGTCGAACCGTGCTTGTCACGATCGTCGAAGTCCCGTCCCTTGATCAGCGGGATTCCCATCGTGCGGAAGTATCCGACACCGGTGGTGAAGAACTCGGCGGAAGGTTCGTCCTTGGGCTCGACCGGCCGTCCCTCGATCGCGAACGAGATCACGAATAGTTCGCGACTGAGCGGCAACGGAAAGATCGAGCTGGCCGACTGCACGCCGGGCAACGCCTCCAACCGCGTCTTGAGGTCCGCGAAAAACTGACTCTGCCTGTCGTACTTGTATTTGACCTCCGGCAGGACCGCGTTGAACGTCAACACGTTGTCAGTCTGCATGCCGCTCTTCACTCTCTGTAAACGCCAGAGACTCTGAATCAGCAGTCCGGCGCAGACGAGCAACACGACTGCGATCGCCAGTTCGCTGACCACGAGTATGCTGCGCATCGGGTTCCGCCGCGCGCTCTCACC
>DASRIM010000194.1:0-6186 GCA_035649995.1 Pyrinomonadaceae bacterium
AGACGGTTTTTCCGGGATCTCGGCTAATCCATCACTTGGGCGCGCCGCCGATCTGCTCGTGCGTTCAGGCGGCACCGTGTTGATAACGGAAGTGCCGGAGTTCTGCGGCGCCGAACATCTCCTCGCCGGCCGCGCGAAGGACGTCGAAACGGGACGCGCCGTCTATCGCCTCGTCGATTGGTACAAGGAATATGCGTCGAAGTTTGGCGCGGTTTTGAATAACAATCCGAGTCCCGGCAACGTCGCCGGCGGACTGCTCAACATCACGATCAAATCGCTGGGCGCGGTCGCAAAGGCCGGAACCACGCGCGTCGAAGGTGTTATCGAGTACGCCGAAACGCCGACACATCGCGGCTTGAACCTGATGCAGGGACCGGGATACGACCAGGAGTCCACGCCCGGATTGGTCGGCGCCGGCGCAACGGTTGTCGTTTTCACGACCGGACGCGGCACGACGATCGGCAACGCTATCGCGCCGGTTATCAAGTTGGCGTCAAACACGCCCGTGTTCGAACGCATGGCTAACGATCTGGACCTTTCCGCAGGTGGAGTGATCGACGGCACCGAGACGATCGACGAAGTCGGCAAGCGCGTGTTCGAACGAGTCGTCGAGGTCGCAAGCGGACTTCAGGCAAAAGCGGAAGAGCACAAGCACCGCGAATTTCAGTTCTGGGCCGAACAAACCGTTTCCCTGTAAAATCTCTAGCCGATGACCAAAACGCTGCTGGGCATCGACGTCTCCACGACGGGAGTCAAGGCGCTCCTGATCGACGCGAACGGCGAGATCGTCGATAGCGCGACTACTTCGCTTCAATTATCAACTCCGCACCCGCTCTGGTCTGAGCAACATCCGCACGATTGGTGGCAGGCTGCCGTCAACAGCATTCGGCAAGTTGTCGCGAAGACGAACCCGGCAAACATCGCCGCGATCGGATTGACAGGACAGATGCACGGCCTGGTCCTGCTCGACGAAGAAGGCGAGGTGCTGCGGCCGGCTATCCTCTGGAACGATCAGCGTTGCGCCGAACAATGCGACGAGATTCGCGCGAGCCTTGGGAAGCAGCGGCTGGTCCGTATCTCCGGCAACGACGCGCTCACCGGTTTCACCGCGCCTAAGATTCTCTGGGTCCGCAAACACGAAGCTGAAGTCTACGCTCGCGCGCGTCAGGTCCTGCTGCCGAAAGATTATCTTCGCTACAAGCTGACGAACGCGTACGCGATGGACAAAGCCGACGGCTCGGGCACGTTGCTGTTCGATCTCGAGAAACGCGGCTGGTCCAACGACACCTTGAACGCTAACCAGATCCCCGCCGAGTGGCTGCCGCAGACGTTCGAAGGCCCTGAAATCACCGGAAGAGTTTCGCGCGAAGCTGCGGATGCGACTGGGCTGCGCGAGGGAACGCCGGTCGTCGCCGGCGGAGGCGATCAGGCGGCGCAGGCTGTCGGCGTTGGCGCGATTCGCCCGGGCGTTGTCGCAGTGACGCTGGGAACGTCCGGCGTCGTCTTTGCTGCAACGGATGCGCCGTTGATTGAACCGGAAGGAAGGCTGCACGCGTTCTGTCACGCCGTTCCCGGACGCTGGCATTTGATGGGAGTGATGTTGAGCGCGGCCGGCAGTCTCCAGTGGTATCACGACGCGCTGACGCCGGACGTTGGTTTCGCGGAGCTTGTCGGCGAAGCGTCACACGCGCCGGCCGGTAGCGATGGCCTGTTGTTCCTGCCCTATTTGTCCGGCGAGAGGACGCCGCATCCGGATCCGCTGGCGCGCGGAGCGTGGGTCGGGCTGACTATGCGTCACGGACGTCGACATCTCACGCGCGCGGTGCTCGAGGGCGTCGCTTTTGGTCTGAAAGATATTTTCCTGTTGATGCAGGAGTCTGGTGTTCGCAGTATCGACCAGGTGCGCGTTTCGGGCGGCGGAGCGAAGAGCGCGCTCTGGCGGCAGATACTCGCCGACGTACTCGGGACCGAGCTTGTCACCGTCAACACGACTGAAGGCGCTGCTTATGGCGCGGCATTGTTGGCGGGCGTCGCCGCGGGTGTTTGGACCGACGTCGACACGGCGTGCGCGCAAACGATTCGCGTCAACGAAAGCGTCTCACCCGACGCGCAGAACGTTTCTCGATACGACGAGATGTATCGTCAGTATCAGTCTCTCTACCCGGCGCTCCGCTCGATCTCGCACAGTCTGTCAGCAATCGAGAGCCAGGGTTAAATAAAGGATGTCGACTCATCCTTGTCTATGTGTGTTCCGCCTGCGTTGCCTACATCGAGTTAAGGTGTAACTGCTTCGGCGTAGACTGTTTCGGTCGCGGGTTCCTCAGCCGCGAGATAACGATACGCGAAACCGGCCAGCGCCGCGCCGATGATCGGCGCCACCCAGAACAACCACAGTTGCCTGATGGCCCAACCGCCGACAAAGATCGCCGGGCCCGTGCTGCGCGCCGGATTCACCGACGTGTTCGTCACCGGAATCGTGACCAGGTGTATCAGCGTCAACGCTAACCCGATCGCCAAACCCGCCGCGGCCTGATGCGCGTGCTTGTTGGTCGCGCCGAGGATGACTATCAAAAAGAAGAAAGTCATCACCAGTTCCGCGACCAGTGCCGACGTCAACGAATAACCTCCGGGAGAGTAACTGTCGTAGCCGTTGGCTGCGAATCCGGCGCTCACGTCGAACCCGGCTTTTCCACTCGCGATGACATAGAGAATTCCGGCGCCGGCGATCGCGCCCACAACCTGGGCCGCGATGTAGGGGACAACGTCTTTAGCGAGAAAGCGTCGTGCGGTGCAGAGACCGACGGTCACGGCCGGATTGAAGTGCCCGCCGGAAATATGGCCGACGGCGTAAGCCATCGTCAGGACCGTCAGGCCGAAGGCGAACGAAACGCCCAGCAGTCCGATACCGACGCCCGGAAACGCTGCCGCGAGGACGGCGCTGCCGCAACCGCCGAGCACCAGCAACAACGTTCCTAAAAACTCCGCACTCAGCTTCTGTGCAAGTGAAAACTCGTGCATTGTTCTGCTTCCTTTCCTATTCGGTTTTTCGGATCTACCGAGCTTAACGAAACAAAGGAGGGCTTGGAATACCATGAACTTGGTATTCTCAAGCCCTCAAACAGAACAAGGATGATTTAACTTATGGTGCGATTTGCAACGTGCCGGTGTTGCTGAGCCGCGTGTGGGCGCCGATAAGCACCACGGCCGTCCCCGGCGACAGGTTATCAGGAAGCCTGAACACAACCTGCGTGAAGTCGTGGTTGGGCACGGTGCGCACGTCTTCAGCCTGAATGTTGAAGACCTGATTCGTGCTGCTCACCACCCTTACGATGACAGCCGACGACGGCTCACCCGGATTCAGTTCCAGGTTCCTCACGAACAGGATCACTCTCGTGTTCCGATCAGTCCCGAACGCAAACGCCTCAGGAACGCTCACTACCTTGAACGGATCCCTGACGAAGAGCAACGCGTCAAGCGCCGCGACGCCGTTGATGTTCGGGCTCGAATCCTCGAGCAACAGTTGCAGCACGTCGTCGTTGACGATCGTGCCGATGCCCTGCGAATCCGCGATAGTCGCATTAGACGGATTCGAAAGATTCAACGAGAACGTCTCGTTCGCTTCAGCGCTCGTATCGCCGCAGACCTTCACCGGAACGATTACCGAGAAGCTGCCCGGCAGGAACGTGATCGTTCCTGAATTCGGTTCGTAGTCAACTCCCTGCGTGCCGCATGTTCCGCCGAACGCGCTCAAGTTCGCAGTAGCGTAGTTGACGGAGATCGTGCGCCCGGTCGCCGCCGTCAGTCGAACCTCGAGCAGCGCGTCCACCGTCGTCCCGCTATCGCCTTCGACAACCGATTTATTCAACGCAAACAACGCAGGAACCGTCGTTCGATCCTGGATCGTGATGGTCATGCTGAGCGGCGCGCCTAACGACTCGAGACTGGACGCGTTCGACAACGCCAACGTGAACGTTTCATCGGGCTCAGTCGTCGCGTCGTTCGTGATCGGGATCTGAATGTTCTTGCTCGTCTCGCCGTTCGCGAACGTCAGCGTGCCGGACGCAGCAGTGTAGTCCTGACCGGCGATCGCAGTGCCGTCAGTGGTTGCGTAATCGACTGTCACCGTTCCGGTGCTGCCGCCCGTCCGAACGACGGCGATACTCGCAACGCCGATGTCTTCGATCACTGTGAATGTGCTGAAATTGAACTGCACGCTTCCCGTACCGGCGTTTGGATCACCCGCCGAAAACTCAGAAGTGTTTCCACCGGAGCTGGTAGCGGTGGCAGTGATGACTCGCCCGGCCGGCAATGGCGACGGAATGCTCGCGTTGATCGTTGCGTCGCCGTTGCCGTTCGTCGTTACCTGCACGGTGCCGAAGAACAACGCGCCCTCACCGTTTCCGGATGGATCGAGCGCCGCGTTTGAATAGAAGTCGATATCGAACGTGAAGTTTGGCGTCGACTTCAATGTGCCCTGAATCGTGGTGCTGCCGCCGCTTGACGAAACTGAAGTCAACACCGGGAAGTTCTGAAGATTGTTGGCGCCGAAGTCGGAGTCGGTCGCATCGTTCGGCGTGACCCCGAGTGTCCCGAGATCGATTCCCAGTCCGGCGTTTGAAAAGATCGAATTGCGGCGGATGGAGTTGGCGGTGGCGGAATTGGAAACCAGGACGCCCGGGCCGCCGTTGAAGGCGATCTTATTCTCGCTTACAAAGTTGAGCAGCGAATCGTTGAACTCGATTCCGCGCAGTGAATTCGGCAGCGCCGCCGTTGCCTGCGCGTTCATTCCGATAATGTTGCCGACAATCGTGTTGCCCTGCGGCTGACTGGTGGTGAAGCCACCGACGATGATGCCGGTCCGGTGTCCTGAAATGACATTGCCCGCGCCCGCCACTACGCCGCCGATCTGATTGTTGTTATTGAAAACCGTGATGCCGCTGAAGGTATTCGGCGCGAGCGCCTTCGTGCCGGTTACGTCGGTGCCGATGTAGTTGCCCTGCACGATTGCGTTTGGTCCAGTGCTGAACGACTCCAACTGGATGTTACCGAAACCACCGTTCAGACCGTTTGCGGAGATGATATTTCGCGCCTCCGGTGTCGTGCCGCCAAGCAAGGCATGCTCTCCGGCATTGACGCCATTGCCGCCGTTACCCAGGGCAAGCGTGCCCGTGATGTCCGTACCGATGTAATTTCCCTGGACCTTGCTTCCCGTGCCGCCGAATTGAACACCGTTGCCTGCGTTGCCCGAAATGATGTTTCTGGCCGAGGCTGTTAGACCACCGATAAGCGTGTTCGGTGAACCTTCGTTGCTGATGCCTGTGCCGTTGGGAACGCTGCCGGTCCCCGTCGCGTTCGTGCCGATCAGGTTACCTTGAACGGTGGTTCCCGCCGCACGGATGGTGATGCCCCTTTGTTGATTACCGGAGATCACATTGCCCGCGCCCGCCGCTGTACCTCCGACCACGTTGTTGGGCCCGCCCGCGAGCTCCAGTCCGTCGCCGCCGTTGCCGAGCTCGTTTGTTCCGGCAGCGTTGGTGCCGATGTAGTTGCCGCGAATAACGTTGCCGCTGCCATGCACTTCTATGCCGTCGAACGAATTGCCGGAGACGACGTTACGGGCCGCGGCAGTCGTTCCTCCGATCACGTTGTTTGACGAGTTGGACAGGAAAATTCCGACGTTGTTCTTCCGCACGGTATTTCCCACAGCATCGATGCCGACGTGATTTCCCTGGATCGTGTTGTTGTCGCAGTTGTTCAAAACGATGCCGAAGTCAGGGAAGCGGCCGATGGCCAGTCCGCGGATCGTGCTGCCGCCGGCGTTGATGACGAGGCCATGGCCATTGCCGCTGAAGCTGCTGACCCCGGCGCCATCGATTTCGATCAGAGGAGAACCCGCGTAACCGGGTTGAGTGGCTCCGTCGATCGTGATCTGGTCCGTGATCGTGGGAAGCGCGTTCAATACGTTGATGACTTTCACTCCCGGTCCGGGAATGTTGAAGACAACGGTGTCATGACCGACGGTGGCGTTCGCGTTCGTGATCGCGTCGCGCAACGATCCGGCGCCGGCGTTGTTTGTGTTAGTGACGACGAAGTTCTGGCGCGTGCCGGCGAAGTTTGCCGTCTGCGGAGCGCTCAGGTTGTTGAAGGTTTGGTTGAGTGGGCCAAACGTGAAACCGAGTATCGAAG
>DASRIM010000195.1:0-27879 GCA_035649995.1 Pyrinomonadaceae bacterium
GCGGCGCCGGCGTAACGTTGCGAACGATCCTGCGCCATCGCTTTCAAACACACCGCCTCGGCGGCTTTTGTGACTTTTGGATTCAGGCTGCGCGGCCGCGCTTCACTCGGCGCTTGATTCGTCAACAGGAAATAGAGCACCGCGCCAAGCGAATAAATGTCGGCGCGCTCGTCGAGTTGACCAATCTCGCCGCGCGCCTGCTCGGGCGACATGTACTGGCGCGTGCCGATGACCGTTCCATGCGCGGTATCGCCGTCTTTGTTGCTACCGCGCGGTGGAAGCATCAGCGTGTCTGCTTCGGATGCCACGGATTGATCACCTGGCAGGATTTTTGCGACACCCCAATCGAGCACGAGCACTTCGCCAAACGATCCGATCATGATGTTCTGCGGTTTCAGATCTCGATGTATGACGCCGTGCGCGTGCGCAAACGCCATCGCATCACAGACCGACTGAAACTTCCGCAAACGATCCTTGATCGACTCCGTGTTCGCCGCGTACTCGTCGAGCCGCACGCCGCGGACAAACTTCATCGCGTAGAAGATTCGTCCGTCCGGCAGCACGCCGACGTCGTGTACCGGAACGATGCCCGGATGTTCGAGCCGCGCGATGATCTGCGCTTCGCGGACCATTCGGCGGCGCAAGTCTTCCGTCAGCTCCGGCGTGCTGAGCACTTTGATCGCGACTTGCCGGTTGAGCTCGGTGTCGTCGGCGAGGTAGACAGTGCCCATGCCGCCGCGCGCCAGCTCTTTCACGAACGTGTACTTCGTCGCGCTGAAGTCAGGCTCCGCGGCGATTGCCCGCAGGCGACTCACTTTGCTGTCCGGCAGCCACTTCATTTCAGTTCGACTCCGAGCAGCGAACGCGCTTCGGTGCGAAACTCTTCGTCCGTCGCCGTAATCTCGCGCAGTTTCTCCAGGACGATGCGGCGAAAGTCGCGGCGGGTCGCGGCGAGGTAGTTGTTAACTGTCGCCTGGTCCAACCCGAACGTTTGCGCGAGCGATGAATAGGAGACATCCTGGTCGCCCAGGTCATAAGCTTCGAACAACTGAAAGTGAACTTTTCGGCCCGCTGTTTCGCAGCGCACGCGCAGAGTGTTGACCGCCATCGTGAACATCCAGCGGACCCACTCGCGATGGAAATAGTCTTCCGGGCTAAGATTATTGGGATCGACGTTCGCCGCTTGCATCGCGATCTCGTCTTCAGCGGAGATGAAGTCGAGTTGAAAATGATTGACGTCGCCGCCGCGCTTGAGGCGCTGGCCAGCCTTTCGTTGGTTTGCCACAAAACCGTCGAGACACGTGCGCAGGAACGTTTGAAAGCTGGCCTTACGCGCGTCGTATTTGGCGAAGTGGTTCTTCTCGAAGGCGTTCGCGAAGAAGCCCTGCGTCAGGTCCTTTGCGTCTTCGTTGTTTGCCTGCCATTTCAGGCGAATGTATTTGTACGCGGGTTTCCAATAGCTATTGAGGATGGTGGCAAACGCGCGCTCGCGCGTGACGTGGTCGTCGCTGCGCGCGGCGGCGATGGCTGACTGGTTCGTGACGGGAAACCGTTGCTGAGCGCCGCCGATGTCAGTGTCTGGATCCATCGTTGCCGGCCTTGGAAACAGCGGGGGCGACGCTTCGCTCTGCCCCCTTCCTAACTTGTTCTTTCGCAAGTGGTCCGTTGACTCTCCGCTCAAGGGACGATATTTCAGTCTAGACTCGTTGTTGAGAACAGGTCAGGAAGGGGGCAGAGCGAAGCGTCGCCCCCGCAGGTTTTATCTGTGGTTGGTCTGGCGTTTGACGATGACGAGCGTGATGTCGTCGGCGGCGCTGGTGCCCTGTGCGAACTTCGTCAACGACGATTCGATGCGATCGCGAATGCCCGCCGCCGAAGCTTCGACGTTGCGCTGCACGACTTCGTACAAGCGAGTAGGACCAAACTCTTCACCGCTCGGACTGACAGCCTCCGTCACGCCATCGGAATAGATCACCAGCACGTCACCCGCCTGCAATTGCGTCCGCCCTTCGCGATACTCGGCATCCCGCTTGATCCCGAGCGGCAAACCACCCGACGCGAGCTGTTCGACGGTCCCTGCCGCATGAACGATCAGCGGCGGATTGTGTCCGGCGTTCAGAAACGACAACGCTCCCGACTCGGGATCGAGCTCCGCGTAAAACAACGTGACGAAACGATTCGCGGGAATGTTATCGGCCAGATAACGATTGACCGCCGAGATCGTCGCCACGAGCGAATCATGCGAGGCCGACTGCGCGTGAATCGCCGCGTGCAGCGAGGACATCAGGAGCGCCGCGGCAGTTCCCTTCCCGGAAACGTCGCCGAGCGCGATCACCAACCGTCCATCCTCGCGCTCGATGAAGTCGTAATAGTCGCCGCCGATCTCGTAACAAGGAAAGCTGATGCCCTGTAGTTCGTAACCGGTGATGTGCGGCGGCGCCGTCGGCTGAAATCGCTGCTGAATCTCACTCGCCAGCGCGAGCTCACGTTCGAGACGCTCGCGTTCGAGTCTTGCTTCGACCAGCCGCGCGTTCTCGACGCGAATCGCGGCGACGGAAGCAAGCGTCGTCAACACTTTCAGATGGTCCTCGGTGAAACGGCCTTCGGCAATCGGCGAGTCGGCATAAATTATTCCAAAAACTTTTTCCGCCACGCCAAGCGGAACCGCCAGCACGGACCTGACGCCCTGCAACACGACTGTTCCCGTAGCGAATCGCGGATCGTGCTGCGCGTCCGACGTCAACACTGATTTCCCGCGAATGACGACCTCGTCGAGCACGTTGCGGCTGACGCGTATCTCGCCGACTTCGCCGACCCGATCTCTCAATCGCGCCACCGCGACGCGCAGATCTTCACTGCCTTCGTCGCGCATCATGATCAAACAACGATCGGCTGGAACAGCTTCGAACACGAGCGTGACGATCTGTTCGAGCGTCTCGTTCAACGTCGCGGATGCGAGCAGCGTGATGCCCACCTTGCTGATCAGCGCGAGCAAGTCGCCGTGTTTCGCTTTCGGTGCAGCGGTCGAGACGGCGATCTCTTCGGGCCTGGTGCGCGCGCCTTCGATCGCTTCGAGCAATCCGGAAGTAGTGCGATCTCCGGAGGCGAGCGCGATCGTCGCTTCGGGAAGCGTTCCCGTGTTGTCGGTGATCATCGTGGCGCCCATACCGGAGTTGTAGGTGCCGTCGTCAAAGATGATCTCCGTTTCGCCGATCTGAATGCGGCCGCCGGCTGTCAGATGAACCGCGCCGTCCACGGTCGCGCCGTTGTAAAGCGTCCCGTTCGCCGAACCGAGGTCCTGCAAAACATACTCGTCACCTTCGCGCCGCACCTCCGCGTGGACGCGCGAGGCGAACGGATCGGGAATACAGAGATCGTTCCGCGCGGAACGGCCGATGGTTATGCGCAAGCGGCCCAGCGGGAAATGGTCTGGGGTGCGATCGGGATACTTAACGATAAGCTCTACCATTGTTTAAGCAGATATTGGGCGGCAAAAGAGCAGCATCAGAAACTACAGCGAACCTTCCCGGACGACGATTGTGCCGGCAATAATATCGTGCAAACCTCTGCCATGCACGGAGACCGCCGCCACTAAAAACCCGAGGCCCAGCAAAGCTAACGAGATTGGGTAACCGACGAAGTGGCGCAGGAACGCGCGGCCGACTCCGAGCTCGCCGCCGTCGTTTCGTTCGATGCGCAAGCCCGTGGCCCACTTGCCGAGCGTCAAGCCGGTCAAACCCGGAAGTATTCCGAGGTTCATGACGGCCGCGGCGATCGTCATCAAAATTCCCGCAGTCTCCGCGGAGTTGCCGGCGGCGCGCGCGCCTCCGCCCAACATCCGCGCCACCAGTGTGCTCATTACGAGCAAGGCGACCAGGATGATGTAGTCGATCAGAAAAGCGCCGCAGCGAAGTGGGAAAGGAACTCGCAGTCGTTGACCGCCTTCTCTGGCGGCGCGGCGTCGTGGTTGGGAGCGGGGCAAACCCTGGGCAACGGTCATCTTTGGAACTTTGTGCTTTGTGCTTGGAACTTTGTCCTTTGTACTTTCGCCTTCAGTTAACAAAACAAAGTACCAAGCACAAAGATCAAAGTACAAACCTAATCATCCAACCAGAAAGTGCAGTATCGTCTCTCCGACGCGCAACTTGTCGCCACTATCCAATACGCGTGGCTGACGCGGCGCAAGTCTCACTGAATCGTTAATAACTGTTCCGTTCACCGATCCCAGATCCTCGACCAGATACGTTTCACCTTCCAGCCAGATACGGGCGTGACGCCGCGAGACCTTCGTCTCGGGATCGAATCGCGAAAGATCGATCTCGGGAAAGATGTTCGAATGCGGATCAGTTCGTCCCAACAAATTACTCTCTTTCTGCAGGATGAACGATGCGTCGAGCTCGGTAGTTCCGGCGACGACCAGCTTTGCCGTCGGTCTCACCGCGTGCAACATCGCGCTGGCGCCGACTGCCGCGAGCGGCTGCCGCGCGCCACAGTGTGCGCAGAACACGTCGTCAGCGGCAATGCGTCCGCCACAAAATCCGCAATAGACAGTCTGGACCTGAACAGTCTCGCTGCCTACCGCCGGTCCGGGCATTCCGTAACTCACACGTCCATGGATCAGGTCCTCGAGATGATGTACGAGCGCATTTCGCAGGTCGCGCGCCGAGTGATAACGATCATCCGGCTTGTACTCGACGCAGCGCATCAGGATCTGCTCCATCTCAGTCGAGATCGAAGGCGCGATCTGGCGCGGGCGCGGGTTTTTCGAGAAGTCGAAAATCAGCAGCGGATTGTCCTGGGGATCGGCTCCGGTCAGGAGGTGAAACATCGTCGCGCCGAGACTGTAGACGTCCGAGGCCGGCTGCACGCGCCCGCTGAACAACTCCGGCGGCGCATAACCCATCGTGCCGACGGCAGTGACGCCTTTCTCCTGTTGCGTGACCCAGCGCGCGATGCCGAAGTCGATCAACATCACGCGGCCGCTGTTGCCGTCGATCATCAGGTTCGCGGGTTTCAGATCGCGGTAGATGATGGGCTTGGGCCGCGAGTGGAGGTAATCCAGCACGTCTGCGACTTGCATTCCCCAGTCGGTGACGGTCTTTTCGTCGAGCCGTCCGCCGACTGCGGCGCGCATGCGCGAAGCGAGATCGCCGCCCGAGATGTATTTCATGACGAGGTAGAAACGGCCTCGTGCGTCGTCGTAGAAATAGTCGTAGATCGTCGGAATCGACGGGTGCTCGAGTGATGTGAGCAGCAGCGACTCGCGTTTGAAATCGCCGATGGCTTTCTCGTGTTGTGACGGATCGAGGTGCGATTCGACCATCTCTTTGACGGCGCGCGGCGCGTCGCCGAGATTGCGATCCTTTGCGAGATAGACCGCGCCCATGCCGCCGCCGCCGATGCGGCGCACGATCTCATATCGGGAATTGAGCACTGTTTCAGCGGGAAGTTGGTTGACCTTTGGCTGATGTCCGCCGGTCGTGCCGCGATGCGATGGCGCGCCCGTTCCCTGAACGCTAATGTTGTCCGTGTAGGAGCCGCCAAGTGACTCGGATGATATCGGCTTCGGCTCAGCAGGTTCCTGCACCGCGATGGAGGCTGACCCGACGGATGGTGATTCGCGAAACGCGTCTGACTTCGCGTCAGCGCCTTCTTCGAACGGGGCGGGCTCAGGCTCGTCGATAGGTGTTTCGCGCGTTTCCGCGTCCTCCATTGTGGTCGCCAACTGAGCAGAAGTCAGCGGCTGCGCGCCCGGGTCGTCGCCGAGGGTCGCCGACAAAGTCTTCAGTTCCGATGCATTCGGCATCAGTTGTGAGCCGCAATTCCCGCAGTAATGTTCACCTGGGGAGTAGCGGGCACCGCATGCGCTGCACTCAGCCATTATTTCTATTTCACGATGTGGAAACGTAGAAACGTCTTGCCGACGATGATTTCGTCGCCATCACACAATGCCTGACGCTGTCCTGGCGGCAATCTCTTGCCACGATTGATGAATGTACCGTTGGTCGACCCGAGATCCTCCAGAAAGTACTGGCCGTTGCTGAGAGTGATTCGCGCGTGACGGCGTGAGACTTTCGCTTCCGGATCGTCTGTGTCGAGATCGACGTCGGGGAAGATGCCGCCGTCGGCGTCCCAACGTCCGATCTGGGCCTCGACTTCACTCAACATGAACTGTTTCCCGCTGGATCTTCCTCGCTCGATGACTAACCTGGCGTGCGGCCTGTTTCCGGGTCTAGCCGGTGGATAGCTGAGGCCCGCTGAAACGCGATTGCCCGCGAACTCCGGCGCGCCTTTCGACGGTGCATGAGTACCATTCTGGCCTGCATCCTGACTGTACGAAGTGCCGCGCGGAACAGGACGGCCGTTCGGCCTCAGCGGCGCGCCGCACTCGTCGCAATACTGCGAGCCATCAAGGTTCTCTGTTTTGCACCTGTCACAGGTAATCATCGGCAATCTGATCAGCTGAAGGGAACTACCGCAAAAGCATGTCATTTTAGCGCGAAAGCCGCTCGCTGCGCCAACCGCATTTGATCCGCGTGAAAACTCGCAGAACCTGCATTCATTTACCGGCAACTGTTAACCGGAAGTACCTGGCAAACGTCCTACTTAGTTGCGAACCTTTTGCGTGTTATTGGTGTCTAAACTACGCCGCGTTGGTTGCTCTTAAATGAAACAGTTTGATAAGTTTCCACGTAGAAGCTACTTCGAGCGTACCGGTTTGGCGTCAGCGGTCCCGATTAGAACCACTACCTCGTTTTTAAATCACTAGTTTTTAGCCCAGATCGAAGGAAGTTAGAAGATGGCATTGACCCGCAAAAAGAAGATAATCATCGGTGTGGTTGTGGTCGCGGTGCTGGCGATCGTAGTCGTCGTAAGCGTCATAGCGACCCGCAAAGAAGAGCCCGAGGTCATCACCGTAAAGCTCACCACCCGGCCGGAATTGAAGCAAACCGTCACCGCGTCCGGCGAGGTCCGTCCGGTTCGCTACATCAAATTGACGAGTGAGGTTCCGGGACGCATCGAAGAGATCTACGTCACCGCCGGCGATCTGGTCACCAAAGGAAAGCCGCTGGTCCGAATTGATCCAACCGAGCTTCAGTCGAGCCAGGAAGCGCAGTGGGCCGCGACTCAAGCGTCGTTGAATGACGTTCAGAACGCGCGCAACGCCGTCAACTCGGCACAACAGGCGCTGGTCGTCGCGGAAGCTTCCGTCGCCGCCGCGAGGCAACAGGTTGTCGCGATGCAGACCAACGTGGAAAAAGCGCAGATCGAACTAAACACCGCGCAACGCGAGCTCAAACGCTACACGGACCTGATCGAAGCCGGCGTCTCTTCGCGGCTCGAATACGACACGGCCCGCGACCGCTATGAGACGGCCAAGATCTCCCTCGAAACAGCGAGGGCGAACCTTGAAGCACAGAGGATCGCCGTCAAGGAAGCGACCGAACGCGCCAATCAACAGAAGATCGCCGTCAAGGATGCACAGACCAGCATCAAGTCGTCCGAGATGCGCGCCAGTCAGCAGGCGGCAATGTTGCGCGGCCAGACGATTAGACGTGACAAAGCAACGCAGTTGTCGCCGCTCAACGGCGTAGTCGCCGACATTCCGACTCGCGTCGGTGAGTTCGCCGTCGCCGGTCTGTCAACCACGCCGCTGATGACCATCGCGGACATGTCTCAGATCAACGTCGAAGTCAACGTCGACGAGACTGAAATCAACAACGTCAAGGTGGGCCAGGAAGCGAAGGTGAAAGTCGACGCGCTTGGCGACAAGGAAATCAAAGCCGTCGTGACGCAGAAGAACCCGTTGGCGGTGTCGAAGTCAGACACGACCGGCGGTTTGTCGAATCGCGTCAACGTCCAGGAAGCGAAAGAGTTCAAAGTGACGCTGGAGCTGAAAGAGCTGCCTGAAGATATTCAGACCTCGCTGCGTCCCGGAATGAGCTCGACCGCCACCATCACCACTGACACCAAGACCAACGTGCTCGCGGTGCCGCTGGAATCGATCGTCGAGAAACAAGCGACTCCTGGCCCATCGCCGGCAGCAACCATCGCCGGCAGCGTACCAAGTGCGTCGCCCGAGAAACCGAAAGCGCAAAAGGGCGTCTACCTGATCGAAGGCAACAAGGTGCGGTTCGTCGAAGTTACCACCGGTATTACGGGCGAAGCTGACATCGAGATCACCAGCGGCCTGAAGCCGGATTTGGAAGTTGTGCGTGGACCAAGCCGCGTCTTGAAGACGCTCAAAGACGGCATGACCGTCAAGCGTCAAACGCGCAAACCCGGCGAAGGTCCTGGAAACGAGGGCTCTAAATGAGCGAAGCGACTCTAACGCTGTCTCCCCCGGAGAACGCGATCACGCCACAAACGACTCCGCTCGACGGGCATGACCCGTCGATGCTGATCTCGATGCGTAACATCTGGAAGACGTACCAGATGGGAACTGAGTCTGTACATGCGCTGCACGGCGTCTCGTTTGATATTCCGCGAGGCGAGTACATCGCGATTATCGGCCCGTCAGGTTCAGGCAAGTCGACGCTGATGAACCTGATCGGCTGTCTCGACACGCCGACGCAGGGCGAGTACTGGCTCAACGGCAAGAACGTTTCCGAGATGGACGACGACGAACTGGCGCGCATTCGCAACCAGGAAGTCGGCTTCGTCTTCCAAACCTTCAACCTGCTCGCGCGCGCAACCGCGCTGCACAACGTCGAACTGCCGCTCATCTACGGCGGCGTCGGCTCTGCGCAGCGACATGAGATGGCGAAAAAGGCGCTGGGCGCGGTCGATCTTGCCGATCGTATGACACACAAACCGAACGAGCTATCGGGCGGTCAGCGACAACGTGTCGCCATCGCCCGCGCGCTCGTTAATCACCCGTCAATTCTGCTGGCCGACGAACCGACCGGCGCTCTCGACTCGCACACCAGTATGGAGATCATGGATCTCTTCGAACGGTTGCACTCCGAAGGCAACACGATCATCGTCGTTACCCACGAGCACGACATCGCGGCGCGTGCCCATCGCGTCGTCTCCATTCGTGACGGACTAATCGAGAAAGACGAGCGAATCAGGTAGGAGAGTGGAGATGCAGCGAAGTGGCGATCACGAGGTGGAGCCACGACGCTTCACCTATGCACGCGCGGTCCTTCCGGCGCGCATCACTTCCGTTCCGCTTTTCCGTCTCGCCGCAGTCTGGGAATCCTTTCGCGTCGCCCTCGCCAGTCTCCGCGCAAACAAGCTGCGTACTGCACTGACGCTGATCGGGATCATCGTCGGCGTCACCGCCGTGATCGCCGTAGTGACGATCATCAACGGGCTCAATGCGACGGTGGCCCAAACGTTCTCGTCGCAGGGTTCCACAGTCTTCACCATCTCCAAAAACCCGGCAATCATCACGTCTCGCGAAGACTTCGTAAAGTTCAACCGCCGCAAGGACGTGACGCACGAAGACGCGGATGCGATCGCGCGCTTGTGTTCGTCATGCTGGCGCGTCGGCATCGCCGCCAACGCCATCGAGACCGTAAAGTTCGCGAACCAGACTGCCGAGAACGTCCGCATCCGCGGCGTCACGCCGATCACGATGTTTGACATCGACGGCGTCAGCGTCGATGCGGGACGAATATGGACCGAAAGCGAAGGAGACTCGGGCCGCGAGATCTGCGTGATTGGTCCGGACATGCTGAAGAACCTGTTTCAGGATGCCCCGCCGGACCAGGCGATCGGCAAGGAGATTCGCATCGACGGCCGTCCTTACGTCGTGCTCGGCGTGCTCGAGCCGCTGGGATCGATATTCGGGTTCTCGCGTGACAACGTCGTTTACATTCCCTACTCGACGTATCAAAAACTTTACGGTGCGCGGCGTTCGCTCGTCGTGTTCATTCAAGTGCCCGCGGCCGAGCAACTCGAAATAGCGGAAGACCAGGTCAGGACCATCATGCGCAACCGCCGCGGCCACGCGCTCGACGATCCGAACGACGAAGGGTTTTCACTCGAAACGCAGGACGTGTTTCTGAATCTCTACGGGCAGGCGACTTCAAATATTTACTATGTGACCTTCGGGGTCGCGTTTATCTCGCTGATCGTCGGCGGCATCGTCGTGATGAATATCATGCTGGTGTCCGTGACGGAACGAACGAAGGAGATCGGTATTCGCAAGGCGATCGGCGCGCGCCGCAAAGACATCCTGAGCCAGTTTTTGATCGAAGCAGTAGTCGTGACGGCGCTCGGCGGCGCGATCGGTGTCGGAACGGGTTTCGGGTTGGCGTACGTGATTTCGGCGTTGATCGGTTTTCCGTTGCTTGTCAGCACACTGTCGGCTGTGCTCGGAGTCGGCGTTTCCTCTCTGGTCGGAATCATCAGCGGACTGTGGCCCGCCTGGCGCGCCGCGCGGCTCGATCCGATCGAGGCTTTACGAGCGGAGTAACGATGCGGTTAGAAGACATCAAGGAATCAGCCCTGATGGCGCTCGACACGTTGCGCACGAACAAGCTGCGCTCGGCGTTGACGATCCTCGGCGTCAGCGTCGGCGTGCTGACGGTGATCTTCATGGTGTCGATCATCCAGGGGCTCAACAAAGCATTCGCGGATCAGATCGAGTCGCTTGGTTCCAACACGATCTTCATCTCGAAGTTTGATCCGAGTTTCGGGCGTCCGCCCGGGCCCGAGGAGATCCATCGAAAGGACCTGACGATGGACGACGTCGAAGCACTTCGCACTGAAGCGCCATCGATCGTCGGCGTCTCGCCAATCCATCGCATGTTGTCCGCGACGATGCGATACCAGGACAAACAGACCGACACTCCGATCCTTCTCGGCGTCACGCCTTACTACGAGTTTGTCCACACGCAGTACGCCGCGGCCGGACGCTTCATCAACGACATCGACATGCAGGATCGATCAAACGTCGTGATTCTTGGCGTCGACGTGAAGCAGGCGCTGTTTCCGTACGAAGATCCGATCGACAAGGAAGTCAGAATCGAAGGCAATCCGTATCGCGTCATCGGCGTCATGGAACCGCTCGGCAACTTTTTCGGCCAGTCGCGCGACAATTCGATCTTCATCCCGATTACGACGTTTGATAAGTACTATCCGGACCGTCCCTTCCCCGAAGTCGTTTTTTTCGTCGTTGCCCGCCCGCGCTCCCGCGCGTTCGTGAAACCGGCAATCGACGAGATCACCGACATACTCCGGCGACGCCGCCGCCTCGCACTCGGCGAACCGAACAACTTCGGAATCTCATCTCAAGATTCGCTTCTCGACGTGTACAACCAGCTAACAGGGGCCACCGCCCTCGTTCTGACTTCCATCTCATTCGTCGCCCTGATGATTGGCGGAATTGGCGTGATGAACATCATGCTCGTCTCCGTGACGGAGCGAACGAAGGAGATTGGCGTTCGCAAGGCCGTCGGCGCGACGAAGCTCAACATCCTGTCGCAGTTTTTGATCGAAGCGGTGGTGTTGACGGCGATCGGCGGCGTCCTGGGGCTTGCCGCGGGCGAGCTCGCTGGTTACCTGATGAACCGGTACTCGCCGCTGCCGGCTTTCGTTCCTTTGTGGGCCATCGGCGTGGGAATCGGCGTCTCAGCCGGCGTCGGAATAGTTTTCGGTCTGTGGCCCGCCTGGAAAGCAGCGCGGTTAAACCCGATTGATGCTTTGCGTTGGGAGTGAGCTTTGCATAAGATGCGGTTGCAACCCTAATCCTGATTAACCCGTAATAACGCGCAGTAATATCGCAACGCCGTGAAATTCGTCGAAACTCTTAAATTGGCTATTGCCGCCATCTGGGCGCATAAACTGCGCTCCGCCTTGACGCTGCTCGGCATGATCGTCGGCGTCACTGCGTTTGTGGTGGTGGTCTCGCTGATCGAGGGTTTCAATCGTTACGTCGACGAAAAGATCGCGGGCATAGGGGCCAAGTCGTTCACCATCCAGCGTTTCAATCCGCTCGAAGACTTCAAAGACACTGACACCATCGCGGCAGCGCAGCGGCGCAACAAAGAGCTGACGATGGAAGACTACGAGTACCTGAAAGAACGAGCGCAGCTCATCGACAAGATTGGCGCGAAGGGACGCGGCACTCCGTCCGAAGTCAAACGCAACAACGAGATCCTCGAAGATGTGTTTGTCTCCGGCGCTACCGCCAACTGCGTTGACATCGAAAATCGCGACGTGGCAGAAGGGCGGTTCATCGCGGAGCCGGAGAACGAAGGCGCGTCGCGCGTCGCTTACATCGGCGCCGACATCGCGACCAAACTGTTTCCCGCCGGCAATCCAGTCGGACAGGAGCTCACGATTCGTGGCTTGCCGTATCGGGTGATTGGCGTCGAAGCAGCGAAGGGGACGGTGTTCGGCATTCCGCAGGACTCGTTCATCGTCATTCCGCTGAAAACTTACGCGGTGAACTACGGCGGGCTTATTCGCGGGCGCTCGCTCTATTTCGTCGCCACTGCTAAAAACGACGACCAGTTCAACGACGCGGTCGAAGAGTCGCGCTTTCTGATGCGCGTCCGCCGCAAGCTTGGCCCAAACGAAAAGGACAACTTCGGCATCGTCACGCCTGACGCGATCACCGGTTTGCGCGAGCGCCTGTTCGGAACGATCTTTCTCGTGGCGATGCTGGTGCCGGGAATCGCGCTGATCGTCGGTGCGATCGTCATCATGAACATCATGCTCGTATCGGTGACCGAACGAACGAAGGAGATCGGGATCAGAAAATCTCTCGGCGCGCGGCAGATGGACATCATGAAGCAGTTTCTGGTGGAAGCGGTGACGCTCGCGATCATGGGCGGCGCGGTAGGAATCTTCCTCGCCTGGCTCGTGGGCGTGGCGGTGACTGCGTGGATCTTTCCGACGTACTTATCGTTATTTGCGATCCTGGGCGCGCTCGCGGCGTCGGGCGGCGCGGGCGTGGCGTCTGGTATATTTCCAGCGTGGAAGGCAGCCCGACTCGATCCTATAGAAGCGTTGAGGGCGGATTAGAGCTTTGTACTAAGCTCGTAAAGCGTATCTGAGGAATAATCACATGCGACTCATTAGAAGCGACATTTATGAAAACCTCAAGATGGCCCTCTCAACGCTGCGCGGCAACAAGCTGCGTTCGTTTCTGACCGTCTTCGGCGTCGTCATCGGCATCATCACCGTCATGCTGATCGCTTCGATCATCAGCGGCATCGACGTTTCCGTGAAACGCGAGGTTGAGTCGTTCGGCACGCGCTCGATCTATATCAGCAAGTACAATCCGGGAATTCATATCGGCCGCATGTCGCGCGAAGAGCGGATGCGCAAAGAGTTGACGTACGACGACGCTATTGCCTTGTCGACTCTGCCCACGGTCGAATTGTCAGTTCCCTTCCTCGACATCACGAACAACTGGTTCGGCGGAAAGCTGATGGTTTCAGGCGGCGGCAAGACGTCGGCGCAGGTTGCGCTGCAAGGCACGCTGCCGGAGTTTGAAAAAGCCGGCACACAGGTGATCGCCGAGGGACGCTTCTTCACGCAAACCGAGAACGACACGAATCAGGAAGTTTGCGTCGTCGGGTCGAAAGTCGCGGACGACTTCTTCAAACTCGGATCGCCGGTTGGGCAGACGATCAAGATCGGAACGCAGGAGTTTCGCGTCGTCGGTACGCTGGAGCAGCGCGAGCAGTTTTTGATCGGCGGCGGCAGTGACGATCAGAACAACGTCATTTACGTGCCGTTCACAGTGGCCCAGAAGCTGAAGCCAAACGCTGACGACATCTACATCCTTGCCGTCGCGCGTGCCGGACAGATGGAAGAAGCGAAAGACCAGGTGCGCGATCTTCTGCGCGTCCGCCGGCAGGTGCCATTCGCCAACGAGGACAACTTCGGCATGGAAACTTCCGAAAGCATTCTCGACAACTTCCGTTCGATCACGGGTGGACTGGCGATCGCGATGGTCGTCATTTCTTCGGTCGGTCTGATGGTCGGCGGGATCGGCGTGATGAACATCATGCTCGTTTCCGTCACTGAACGCACTCGCGAGATCGGCGTGCGTAAAGCGATTGGCGCGAAGCGCAGCGACATCATGTGGCAGTTTCTGATCGAGGCCGCGACGCTTACGGGCCTCGGCGGGATTGTCGGTTTGTCGATTGGTTGGGGCCTGACGCTACTGCTGCGTTTGCTGCTTCCCTCTTACGTACCGCTTTGGGCGCCGGTTGGCGGCTTCGTCGCGAGCGTCGGGATAGGTCTCATCTTTGGCCTTTGGCCGGCCTGGAAAGCCGCCCGCCTCGACCCCATCGAATCGCTCCGCTACGAGTAGTGGGATTCTGGCGGCCACCGGCATCCGCGGTTACTCTCTTGACCTCGCACCCACAAGTCGGTCGCGAAAATCCGGTTTTTTTTACTGGGATCTCTCGAGTTGCCGCGAAGTCACTCCAAGGCTGAGCGTTCGAGAAGAGTTGTCCGTGCTGATAATCCACGTTCGGGCGAGAGGACTTTCTCGAATGATTCGGTTAAGGAGCGCCTTAAGAGTAGTGTCGGAAACCTTGAGTGAAAATTGTTGTCCTAACTGAGGAATGTAAGCACCGGAAAAGTTTATGCCAGTTTGCATCCCGTGAGCGTCTATTACAGCCTTTATTTCGGGAGCGTTAACGAGATCGTTTTGCAGCTTCAAACAGTCAGAGTTTTTATCCACGGCAAACCTCCCGATTCGAACTGTAAGCAGCTCAGCAAGAAAAGCATCGCGATATTTGTCGCGGGGGAAGATATTCACTACTCCGTTCTCAATGATCCAATCATACCGTCCGTTCTGACTGACAATTTGACTCATCAAGTCCGCCACAGTTCCCTCACTTAGCTCCACTCGATAGTGATTCGATAATTGCTCATCAGACGAGATCTCAACACCTAGTGGAATATCGTAATCCAGCGACAGCCTCGTAAGCAGATTTGAAAACTTTCCTTCGAGAGCGACATTCTTTATCACCCGAGTCGCGAGATCGGAGTTTTTTCTAAATGAGTCGGGGCTCTGAGTCTCAGCCCGGTAGCTGTTCGAGACGGCGATCAACAGTGTCATTAAGGCAACACCGACGTACTTTGACCACATAGCTCCTCCCGGTAACTTGGAATTCATGAATCATTTTTCCGAGAATACCCAACAAGCGAGTCACTTGCGACTCAGGTCCTTTAGGGCAATATCGTCTTTTTCTGTGGGCCCTGGGTAAAACTGATAGTACCTGCGTTCGCATCTTTTATTATTTGATTCGGACCAGTGTCAATTTGAACTCTACCCTGCTCGACTCTTACTCCCTGTTTAATTTCAACAGTTGGCAATCCCTTACCAATGAACTGTATGTCTATAAATACCCCGTTGTCCGGCGGCATGACTCTTCCGGTCGCGGTAGGCTCCGGTCCTCGAACGGTCACCACCTGTTCCCTTAATACTACACCGTTGCCGGATGGAATGATGTTGCACCCTTGGTCCAACGGAATGACCGCAATTGGTTTGACTGTACCAGTGTAGAGTTTGGGGATGCTCAGTGAGGTGGGCGGGACGCATCCTATCCGCTCGCCAAATGTCTGTCAACGAAAACTGAAATCAGCGAGCGCTACTATACGCAAATTCTAATAGACCAGGAAATCGGATCAGACGCCTTGGGCACACGTGGTCCAACCTACCGATCGCCGGCTTCCGGCGGGCCTTACGAGATGAAGCCAGAGAACATCCAGGTAAAGATCGTCACCAGGATAAACGTGAGCACGAATAACAGGATGGAGACGCCCCAGCCGGCGCTGCTGCTCGCGCGTGTCGCACCGAGGTGAAGGCCCTTCGCTCGCAGCCACACCAGGTAAAACGAAGTCAGTCCGATCATGCTCGCCATTACAAACAGGACCGGATGTTCCGAAGGCATCAACAGGATGCCGAGGTTGTCCTGAAGCGTCGTCTCCTGGTTCAGAATGGGATGCAGGTCGTCAGGTGATTTCAAGTAAAGAATCACCAGCCCCAGCACCTTCTGAATGATAATCACCGGAAGCGCCGCATAGAACGTCACCGCCAGCGCCTGCCAGAAGTTGATTCGCCCGCCGAACATCAGAATGCCGAGCATGCTCAGCCCGGCGATGATCGCGCTCAGGACGTAAAGACCAACCCATGACCTGACGAATCCACCGACGCGTTCGGCGGGGTTCTTCAACCCCTGCAACTGCTGGTTCTTCATGTTTTCCAACTGCTCCGGCGGCGGCGCAAATGGTGGTCCCATCTCCGACATCTTTTGAATCGTGTGATCGACCACTCGCTCCGGTGTGATTCTCTGGATAAACGCGAAGCTGTATACGGTTGTGAGCACGCAAATGATTGCGTATGCGCCGATCCAGTGCGGATGTTCGCGCAGGTTGCGAAACACGCGCGACGGCTCGAAGAAGATTCCCGTCACCTTTTGAACCAAAGAGAGCGGCCCTTCTTTCTCGGGAATGGCGGGCAGTCGAAGGAAGCTCAAGACGACCAGAATTACGCCGCCGAAACATAGTGCAGCGCCTGTGAAGACGCCTCCGCCAATTAGTTTGGCGACGCCGGCAAGCAGGACAAGCACGCCGAGACCGAAGACCACTATGCCCACAATCATCAACTTCGCCGGACGTGGGCCTTTTGGTTCTTCTTTTGGCAGTGGCGGCGGCGGAGGCGCCGTGAAAGTTGGCTCGTTTGAAGCACTCATCGGTTCAATCTCCTATCAGAAGACGGGGAGAAACTCTTCCGTCGAAGTTAATTAGAATCCGTTAAGGCGCAAGTTCCTAAATACGGCCCACTGAACTGCAAAGTTTCATTCTGCCGGCTTCGACTCAAACCAACCCGGCACGCGGATGCACGCTACGGGGTGGCCCGGCGAGACCTCGCGCAACTCCGGATCGATGTGCGCGCACTCTTCGATCGCGAGCGGGCAGCGCGTGCGAAAGCGGCAGCCCGACGGCGGATTGATCGGCGTCGGCACGTCGCCTTGCAGGATAATCCGCTTTCGTTTCTGCGTTGGATCGGGAATCGGAATCGCCGACAGCAATGCCTGCGTGTACGGGTGCAGCGGTTGAGCATACAACTCCGCTGCAGGCGCGATCTCCACGATCCTGCCGAGATACATCACGGCGACGCGCGTCGAGATATGTTCGACGACGGCGAGTCCGTGAGAGATGAACAAGTAAGTGAGTCTGAATTCTTCCTGAAGCTCCTGGAGCAGGTTCACGACCTGGGCCTGGACCGAAACGTCGAGCGCCGAGACGGGTTCGTCGGCGACGATCAGTTTCGGATTGAGCGCCAGCGTTCGAGCAACGCCGATGCGCTGTCGCTGCCCGCCGGAGAACTCGTGCGCGTAGCGATTCATATAATCGGGATCGAGCCCGACTCGGCGCAGCAGTTGGGCCACGCGATCGCGCCGCTCGCTCTTCGTGCCCTCGTTGTGAATCACCAGCGGCTCGCCGACGATGTCGCCAATCTTCATGCGCGGATTCAACGACGCGTACGGATCCTGAAAGATGATCTGCATCTCGCGCCGGATCTGTCGCAAGTCTCTTCTGTCGAGCGAGAGTATGTCTCGTCCCTGAAAGTTCACCTCGCCCGAGGTCGGTTCGATCAAGCGCAGCAGACAGCGTCCGACGGTCGATTTGCCACAGCCGGATTCGCCGACGAGTCCGAGCGTCTCACCGGCCAGGATCTGAAACGTCACGCCGTCAACCGCGCGAACGACGTCGTCCGATCCTTCGATGTGAAAGTGTTTGACTAGGTCGCGAACGCTGACCAGGGTGTCAGTAGCCACGGATTCAGCAATCATTTTGTCAGTCGTTCAGCCTCGTGATCGGCAGCGGCGGCAGCCGCAAGATCGTAAAGAACGCAACGCACTTCGACGCCGCCTTCGAGTTGGTAAAGCGGGATCTCCTCCTGCGTGCAGCGCGGCATGCGATGCGGACAGCGAGGCGCGAAGTGACAACCCGGCGGCAAATCGGTCGGCCGCGGCACGACGCCTTCGATCGTTTCCAGTCGTTCTTTCTTGATAACGTGCTCGCTGGTGAGTTTCGGGACCGAGCGCAACAGTCCTTCCGTGTAAGGATGTTTAGGCCGCGCGAAAAGTTCGTCCACCGGCGACTCCTCGACGATCCTTCCCGTGTACATCACGGCGACGCGATCCGCGACTTCGGCTACGACGCCGAGGTCGTGAGTTATTAACAACACCGCCAGCTCGCGCTGCTTTCGCAATTCGTTCAACAACTCGAGTATCTGCGCCTGGATCGTGACGTCGAGGGCCGTCGTCGGCTCGTCGGCGATCAACAGTTTTGGATTGCACGCCAACGCCATCGCGATCATGACGCGCTGCCGCATGCCGCCTGAGAGTTGATGCGGATAGTCGTCGACGCGGCGAGCGGGATCGGGGATCGCCACTTCGCGCATCGCTTCGATCGTTGCCTGGCGCGCTTGTTTGCGCGACATCTTCCGATGCAGCCGCAACGCCTCCGCGATCTGTTCGCCTACTGTGTAAACCGGATTGAGGGACGTCATCGGATCCTGAAAGATCATGGCGATGTCGTCGCCGCGCATCTGGCGCATTTCTGAGTCGGACAGCCGGAGCAGGTCCTTTCCTTCGAACAGTATCTCTCCGTTGACGATCCGTCCGGGCGGCGCGATCAAACGCATCACCGACAACGCCGTGATCGACTTCCCGCACCCGGATTCACCGACAAGCCCCAGCAGCTCGCCGCGATCGAGATGAAAACTCACGCCATCCACCGCCCGCACGAGACCGCTGCGAGTTGGAAAATGCGTTTGTAGATTATTGACTTCGAGAAGGTGTGTCGACACGGTCATGAGTGAATCTAGACTACGGATGTTTCGCGATACTCTCCCCAAACACGGCGGAGGGTGTTGCTGATCTCGCCCACGGTCGCGTACGACTCGACGCACGCAAGGATTCGCGGCATCAGGTTTTCCGACGTCGCTGCTGCCTGTTCGAGCGCGGCCAAAGAGGCGGTGACAGTCTGCGCGTCGCGGCGCTCGCGCAGCGCCCTGATGCGCTCGATCTGCGCCTGTTCCAGCCCGGGATCGATCCGCAAGAGCGGCACCGTCGGCTCGTCTTCAAGTTGAAAACGATTCACGCCGACGACGGTCTCTTCGTGCAACTCGATCGCCCGCTGATAACGATACGCCGCCTCCTGAATCTCCCGCTGCACGTACCCGGTTTCTATCGCTCTCAACATTCCACCCATCGCCTCGATCTTTTGCAAATACTCTTCGGCACGGGCCTGCACCTGGTTCGTCAACTCTTCAATCGCATACGAGCCCGCCAATGGATCGGCCGTGTCCGCGACGCCTGACTCGTACGCGATCACCTGCTGAGTGCGCAAAGCCAGCCGCGCCGCGGCTTCGGTCGGCAAAGCGAGGGCTTCGTCCATCGAGTTCGTGTGCAACGACTGCGTGCCCCCGAGCACCGCCGCCAGCGCCTGGATCGTCGTGCGCACGACGTTCACTTCCGGCTGCTGCGCCGTCAACGACGAGCCCGCGGTCTGCGTATGGAACCGCAGCATCAGCGAACGCGGATCGCGTGCTTTGAAACGATCGCGCATGATGCGCGCCCACAGCCGCCGCGCGGCGCGAAACTTCGCAACCTCCTCGAGCAAATCATTATGCGCGTTGAAGAAGAACGAGATGCGCGGAGCGAACTCATCGATTGCCAGCCCGGCCTCGAGCGCTGCTTCGACGTACGTGATTCCGTCGGCAAGCGTGAAGGCAACCTCCTGCACGGCCGTCGAACCGGCTTCACGGATGTGGTAACCGCTGATCGAGATCGTGTTCCAGTTCGGCACTTCGCGCGCGCAGTACGCAAAGATGTCGGTCACGAGCCGCAGCGACGGCGCGGGCGGGTAGATGTAAGTGCCGCGCGCGATGTACTCCTTCAGAATGTCGTTTTGCAATGTGCCGCGGAGCTTGTCGAATGAGACGTTCTGCTTGCGCGCAACGGCGAGGTACAGCGACAAGAGTATCGACGCGGTCGCGTTGATAGTCATCGAGGTCGAGACTTCGTCGAGCGGAATGTCCGCGAGCAACCGCTCCATGTCGTCGAGCGAGTCGATGGCGACGCCGACCTTCCCGACTTCGCCGATGGCCAACGGATCGTCTGAGTCCAGCCCGATCTGCGTCGGCAAGTCGAAGGCAACTGACAACCCGGTGGTTCCGTGAGCGAGCAGGTACTTGTAGCGCGCATTCGACTCCTCGGCGGTTGCGTAACCCGCGTACTGCCGCATGGTCCAAAGGCGGCCGCGGTACATGTTCGGATAAATGCCGCGCGTGTACGGAAACTGGCCTGGGGCGCCTAAATCCCTCTCGTAATCTATGGGATCCGTGTTGCCGGGGTTGAAGTCGATTGGGCGTTCGATACGTGAAGCCATGCTGGAACGTAGCATAACGCAATTTGACATGATTACACGATTGACACGAGAGTATTCCCGATGAAAACAGTTCGAGTTAACAAAAAGGGCGCCGACCGCGTCCGGCGAGGTCATCTATGGATCTACCGGAGCGATCTCCTGGAGGTCGACGCCGAGGGCGGCTCCGTGGTCACAGTCAGAGACGAGCGCGGGAACTTCATCGGACAAGCACTCTTCAGCGACGCTTCGCAGATCGCGTTGCGCTTCCTCACGCAGAGCACTGAACAGATCGATCGCGACTGGTGGCGCCAGCGTATCGCGGAAGCCGGCGCGCGTAGAAACATTCCCGCCGATACCAATGCGTATCGCGTCGTTTATTCTGAAGGCGACTTGCTTCCGTCGCTGATCGTAGATCGCTACGACGACGTGCTCGTGCTGCAAACACTCTCGCAGGGGACTGACGCGGTCAAGTCGATGCTCGTCGAGTTACTCGCCGAACAGTTCAATCCGCGCGCGATCGTCGAACGAAACGATGCGCGCGTTCGAGAGCTCGAAGGGCTGCCGCTGATTGCGGCAACAGTCTACGGAGAAGCGCCGGAAGAGTTGGAGATACGGCAACACGGTCTGCGGTTCATCGTCGCGCCCGCGGGTGGACAAAAGACCGGATCGTTTCTCGATCAGCGCGAGAACCGGATCGCCGCGCGCGCCGCTGCTCAGACCGCTGCACAGCCGACAAACCGCGGACGAGCTCTCGACTGCTTCACGTTCAACGGCGCGTTCGCGCTGCACCTCGCCAGCGTTTCCGAGCACGTGACAGGCATCGACATCTCGGCCGACGCCGTTGCCGCCGCGCGCCGCAATGCCGAACTCAACGAACTAACGAACGTCGAGTTTCGCGAAGCGAACGTCTTCGACGCACTGCGCGAGATGGAAGCTACAGGCGAACGCTTCGACACGATCGTGCTCGATCCGCCGGCGTTTGCGAAGAACCGTGCGAGTTTGAAATCGGCGCTGCGAGGTTACAAGGAGATCAACTTGCGGGCGTTGAAGCTGTTGAATCGCGGCGGCGTGCTGGTGACTTGCACCTGCTCTTATCACGTTTCGGAAGAGCTGTTTCTCGAAGTCGTGGCCCAGGCGGCCATCGACGCACACCGCCGCGTTCAGATCATGGAGAAACGGATGCAGGCGACGGACCATCCGGTGCTCGTCGCCATGCCCGAGACTTACTATTTGAAGTGCGTGATCGCGAGAGTCATCTGAATTTCAGTTGACTCCCGGATCCGGTTCGATAATCGCTCGCGTCGTGTAGTCCTTACCTCCGACTGACAACTTCACGACGTACGTGCCGGGTTCGAGCGGCAAGCCGAGGTTAAAGAATCCACCGCGGCCACCACCGCCGCCGCCGCCACCACCACCGCCGCCGGGGCCACCTCCGCCGGGCCCGCCGCCAGGGGGACGTGCGGGCGGATCGCCGCGAAGGTTCCACTGAACTCGATTGAATCCAACGTCCTTCGTGCCGGCGATGTTACGCACGACCTTGCCCATGTAATCGGAGACCGTGATCTTCACATCGCCTGACGGCGCTGACTTCAGGTAATAGCTGATCGCGGTGCCGGGCTCCGGATTCGCGCCGCGGAAGAGCTTCGAGGCGCCCCAGTAGCGTGCGAGCCGTACATCATTCAGCCAGAGCGTACCCGGTCTGACGTCAAACAGGTGCGCTTCGGAATCCATCACCTTCTGCGTCATCTGCTGCAACGCAGTGATGTCGTCGAGGATGTAAATCCCGCGCCCGTGCGTGCCGACGATCAGATCGTTGTCACGCGGATGGACGATGATGTCGTCGATGCGCATGGTCGGCATCCCCGACATGAACGGCTTCCACTCCTTGCCGCCATTTATCGAGATGAACAACCCAAACTCGGTGCCGACGAAGAGCAGGTCCTTGTTCTTCGGGTCTTCGCGGATGACGTTGACGTTACCCCACTTCGGCAGATTGTTGACGATCGAAGTCCAGGTCGCACCGTAGTCGGTAGTGACGAACAGGTACGGCTTCATATCGTTCAACCGGTGTCCGTCAACGGCGAGATAACAGGTGCCTGCCTCGTACCGCGACGGCTCTAGCCGCGAAATGTGATAGGTATCGCCGACGCCCGGCACGTTCTTGCTGACGTTGGTCCATGTGGCGCCACCGTCTTTGCTGACTTGCACGTTGCCGTCGTCGGTCCCAACCCAAAGGATGCCCGGGACCTTCGGCGACTCCGCCACGGAAACGACGTAGCCATAGCCCGTGTAACCGTCGTGCTTCGACGCCATCGGATCTTTTCCGGAGACGCCCATGATCGGCAGCGTATTGCGATCGATCTGTTTTGTCAGATCGGGAGTAGCGGTCCACGTGTCGCCGCGATCCATCGAGCGGAACAAACGGTTGCCGCCGAAGTAGACGACGCGCGGGTTGTGCGGCGAAAGATGGATGGGCGAGTTCCAGTAGAAGCGATACGTCTCTCCCGCCGGCGGTGTGGGAACGACGTTAGACGCCAGGCCCGCGCCGCCGCCGAAACCACCGAATCCCTGCGCCGCCGCGAACGCCGCGAGCTGCGCCTGCGAATCAGGTGTAGGCGAAGCTTCCGGTGACGGGCTCGCGCCGGGAGCAGGGCTCGCGCCCGGCGTAGCGCCGCGGCCGCCTGGACCACCACGTCTTTGCGGCACTCCGCGCGGTCGAATGCTCACGCTGCGTCCCGTGCGCATATCCAAACGGTTCACTGCGCCGCCCTGCGATTCGGCGTAGACGATGTTGTGGTCCGTCGGATCGATCTGCGTGAAGAAGCCATCGCCGCCGCCGACGCGATACCAATCCGCGTTAGTGATCCCAGCCTGCTGATTTCGCGTCTGGCTTGGTCCACCCCACGATCCGTTGTCCTGCAAGCCGCCGTAAACGTAGTAAGGCTTTCGCATGTCTACGCCGATCGCGTAGAACTGCGCCGCCGGAATCGTGTTGACGAACTCCCAGGTCGCGCCCTGATCGTAGCTGACGTTCAAGCCGCCGTCGTTGCCGACGAGCAGATTGTCGCTGTTCGCCGGATTGATCCAGATCGCGTGATTGTCGCTGTGCGCGATGCCTGATTGCAGCGATCGGAACGTCTTCCCGCCGTCTGTCGATTTGCTGAAATTCAATCCGCCGACGTAGACCGTCTCGGGGTTGCGCGGATCGACGCGAATCTGACTGTAGTACATCGGGCGGTTGTTCTCGTTGCTGACGACACGCCAGGTCTTTCCCTTGTCGTCCGAACGCCAAACTCCGGATCGCTTCGGATCCGGAGGCCGCGGGCTCGGTGATGCACCGGGGCTCGGGGACGGTGATGCTGACGGCGATGGGCTCGGGCTCGGCGCCGGTCCGCCGAAAGTCGGCTCCTCGCCGCCCGTGCCAACACTGGGACCAACTTCCATCTGCGCGTAAATGACGTTCGGGTTGGAGCGCGATACGTCGAGTCCGACGCGTCCTAGCAGTCCTTCCGGCAGGCCGCCGCCCTCGAGTTTCTTCCACGTCTTGCCGGCGTCGATCGTCTTCCAGATGCCGCTGCCCGGACCGCCGCCGTTGAAACCGAAGTTGGTGCGCCGGCGCTGGTAGGAAGCGGCGTAGAGGATCTTGCTGTCCGACGCGTCCATCGCGATGTCAGTGAAGCCCGTGTCTTCGTCGATGAACTTGACGTTGGTCCATGTTCGGCCGCCGTCGGTCGTCTTGTAAACGCCGCGTTCCTTGTTTGGTCCGAAGAGGTGGCCCAACACTGCGACGTAGACGATATTCGGGTCCCTGGGATCGATGACGATGCGCGCGATCGTTTGCGAGTCTTCGAGACCCATCTTCGTGAAAGTCTTTCCCGCGTCCACCGACTTGTAGATGCCGTCGCCATAGCTGGAGCTCTGGCGATTGTTAGGTTCGCCGGTGCCCACCCAAACGATGTTCGGATCCGAAGGCGCGATAGCGACGTCGCCGACCGAGTGCGTGCCGTACGTTTCAAAGATCGGCTGGAACGTCGTGCCGTTGTTGGTCGACTTCCAGACGCCGTTCGTCGCGAACGCGACGTAGATGATGTACGGGTTCTGTTCCGCAACGGCGATGTCGTCGATACGCCCGCCCATGCTGGCTGGTCCGATACTGCGGAAGACGAAACGCTTAAGCGTGGGATCCGTCGACCAGTTGATCGGCGTTGGAGTGGGGCTTGGCGTCGGTGTTGTCCGTGGGCTCTGGGCCGCGGCGGCGGGCGCGCCCTGAGTTTGCGGCGTGCCCTGACCTTGCGAGTAAACCGTCACGGTAGCCAGCGCCACAGCACACACGATCACGATTAGAAGCGCAAAATCGTAAACGGAGCGGGACCGGTCTTTCATACGAAAGTGTCCTTTCAACTTAAATGGTTTTCTAACTTCTGCGGGATAGAACTAAGGCCTTAGAAAAAGGCCAGTAGAACGGTGTTTACGCAACGCAACCCATTTTTTCGTAGGTTCAATTGCGGAATATAAATAACTACGGGCGTGAATGCAATAGAGTCCGCTAAAACACGAATCAGCGATCCGCGTCGAGCAATTCCTGCTCGAGACCTTTTTCCCAGTTGTCCGGCCTGCCGCCAACGGGCATTGCGGGTTGTCGCGGACCAGCAGGTTGAAAGTCGAACTCGCGCGTGAAGAAGAAGGATGTGGTTTGACTATAGCTGTTCCCAGGCACGGGCCCATTGAGATCGACTTCGATGAGGTTCGATTGACGCAGGAACAGCGCGGTGGCAGGTAACCAGTCGGAGTTGTCCAATATCACGAGCCCGTTCGAATCAAGATGAGGAAGCGCCGCTCGAGCACATTGATAACGAACACGTGAACGGGCGTAGCCATCGATCACGATGATGTGAAAGCGGCCGTCGATCGCTTCCGCGTACGCCCTGAACTGTTCGAGTAACTCAGGAGAGGGATCATAGTCATCGCGATCAATCGGCGCGAGTATTACACGAGCATTCGACGGAGCGAGGGCGGCAATCTTTTCGTGCCAGCCTCGATTGTGCTCGACGCTGACGACTTCTTTCGCGCGCGAAGCCCAGAAAAGAGTCGAGTATCCCGAGCCGTACTCGAAGACTCGTTTCTCGGATAAGTCCCAATTCTTGAGCGCTTCGATTGCCGGGTACGTGAACCACGGAACGTAGTTGTCCTCGCGATCGCGAAGCTCTCCGTTCCTGACACTGGCGAAGTAAGCTTGATCCGAGAGCAGCACTTTGCACGCCTGAGTGCTGAACTTAATCGCTTTCAGTGTCCCTTTGAGTTGCCGAACCAGACTCATCGAAACCGATTATATCTCCAAGTCTTCGAAACACCGTCGAAAGACTTTTTACACCACGAGCGAATACATTCTGACGATTCTGTAGTAGTTTTCTCGGGGTTGCGATAACGAAAACCATGATTTCCCGGATCCGCTTAGCATTCACGTTCTGGATCGTCGGCTTTATCTTCTTGGCATCCGCGCCAACTCGCGCGCAGGAACGGCTCTGCGACCCTTCATTCGAGAATTGTTACCCGGAAATCCTGAATCTTGTCCGGAATGAGACTGCCGGGATCGATGTCGCTTTTTACTTCATGGCGCTTCCGGAACTTATTGACGAAATCATTAAGAGGCATCAAGCCGGCGTGGCTGTGCGGCTCACGGTGGAACTGCGCGCAGAGCTGAAGTTTCCGGGAAATCAGGCGGTATTGGATAAATTCAGGGCCGCCGGCATTCCCATCCGTTACAAACTCGGGGATGGCATCCTGCACTCGAAGCTGATGCTGTTTGCCGCGCAGAACAAAGTGCTCTTTTCCGGCTCCAACTTCGGCGAGGCAGACGTGGCGCCGTACTTAGCCTTTAGCAATTACGTGGACGGGGCATGGTACTTCAGCGACGACCCGGCTGTAGTTAACAGTGTCAAAACCAGGTATGACGATAATTGGACTAATACGACGCTGTATGGAAATTATGCCAACATTTCCGGTCCTCTAACTCGAAGATATCCGACGTTTCCTATCGATCCGTCGATGAATTTCGTACCGAATTCCGATCCATCGCAAGATTATGGCGTACGTACGACTGCGGAGCTCGATCGGGAGAACCAGCAGATCGACATCACGATGTATCGCCTCAAGGATGTTGGGATTTGTGATGCCGTGCTGCGGGCATTGGCTCGAGGAGTTCCGGTACGCCTGCTGGCTGAACCTAAAGAGTACCGCTTCGATGGGAGCAGGGTCGGCGCTGAACTGACCGGGCCTTATAACGTCGATCGACTGCATGCGGCGGGCGTTCAGATCAAGATGCGAAAGCATCTCGGGCTCAATCACCAAAAGTCGATCACGCTATACGGCCGCGGCCTGACAATCTTTGGCTCATCTAATTGGGGCGTGGAATCGTTCAATTCCGAGGAAGAGCACAACTATTTCACGACCAAGACGTGGTTCTTCCAATGGTTCGTCGATCAGTTCAACCGCAAGTGGAATTCGGGGACCGAGTACGAGCCGTTTGTGCCGCTTCCGCCGGACGCGCCGGTTAACAGGGCGCCGGGTGATGGCGTGACCGTCGGCACGTCGGTAATGCTCACGTGGGAAGGAGGACGTTGGGCACACAAGTACGATGTCTATCTCGGGACGAATCCGAACAGCTTGTCACGCATTGCGACGGACGTGGTTACCGGAACGTTCGGATCTGAAGGTCCGGAAACATATCTCGTTTCGGGTTTGCAGCCCAACACGATCTATTACTGGCGCATAGTCGGTAAGACGATGGCGAACCTGACGGCCGAGGGGCCGGTTTGGCTCTTCGGAGTATCCGCGTCCGCGCCGACGCCCACGCCGACACCAACACCTACGCCAACCGCAACGCCGACGCCTACACCGATACCGACTCCGACGCCGACTCCGACGCCGACTCCAACGCCGACGCCTACGCCGGTGCCTACACCGACGCCGACGCCGGTTACGGAGTCGCCGAACAACACGCGCGTGCCGCCTGCGACTCAGATTGTCGATAGCACCGGCGCTGTTTGGACTCGTACCGCCAGCGGGGCGATCTTACGCAACGGCAGCAGCGCATCCGGCGGTGCGGGATCTCAAATCCTTTACTGCAATCGCATCATTTACGTGTTCGGCACCGACTCGCAATGGTGGCGGTGGAACAATGGATGGACACCGACAGGGCCGGTTGATCCGTGTGCGGGGTCCACGCCGACGCCAACACCGACTCCGACGCCAACGCCGACGCCTACGCCAACTCCCCCACCGGGTGGGGAGTCGCCGAACAACACGCGCGTTCCACCGGCGACTCAGATCGTCGACAGCCTGGGTGCTGTCTGGACGCGTACGGCAAACGGCATCATTCTGCGCAACGGTGGACAAACAAACGGCGCCGGCTCGCAAATCCTTTACTGCAATCGCAACGTGTACGTGTTCGGCACCGACTCGGTGTGGTACTGGTGGCATGGCAGCGGCTGGTCACGCCTCAATAATGTCGATCCTTGT
>DASRIM010000196.1:0-6020 GCA_035649995.1 Pyrinomonadaceae bacterium
ACCAGCAGCGACGACGACCCAACCTCCATCATCTGTCGCAAGTCTGATTCGAGCCCGACTTCAAACAACAAGATGATAACGCCCAGCTCAGCCAGCGCCGCTATCGTTTCGTTTGTCTTGAGTCCTTCGAGACCGGTGAAACCGAAGATCACGAGGTTTCCGAGCACCACGCCCGCGCCGAGTTCGCCCAGCACGGCCGGCTGCCCGCGGCGCTCGAACAGTTCGCCGCCGAGTTTCGCCGCCACCAGCATCACAACGACGCCAATCAGCACGGCCGGGTCGAGACCGTGCGGAATGGCGGCGAGCACAAATTTTGCTGTTTCCATCAGGTTTTGGGGATTATCCCACATTCGTGCTGTCTTAAAACATCCGGCGGACGCTTAACGAGTTGCTTCCCGGGGAGCAGGTCTCTATAATGCGCGCCACTTAAGCGCTGCACCCGGCAGGTAGGCGCTAAACAAACTGCAAAAAGATGGCGACTCCGATTCGATGGAACCAGCGTAGACGTGTCGCGCCCTACGGCGGTTCCAAGCGACCAGAAACTCCCCTCCGGTCCCTTGCGGTTAGTCTTACGCATGTCGCTAGGGCTGCACTTACCGAGCCCTACATGCTCACGATCGAGCATGAACGCATCCACCTCGACCGGCTGCCAAAGAGTTTCGACGGCTTTCGCGTCGTTCAACTGTCAGACGTTCACCACGGCCCGTTTTCGGATCGCGAACAGATCGAACGGGCAGTTGAAACCGCCAACAGGCTGAAACCCGACATCATCGCGCTGACCGGCGACTACATCTCGAAGGAGCGTCATTACGCCGCCCCTTGCGCCGAGATGCTCGGCCGTCTGAAAGCGCGATACGGCGTCTACGCCGTTCTCGGCAATCACGACCACTGGACCGACGCCCCGCTCATAACCGACCTCTTCCGCGCCGAAGGAATCAACGTCCTGATAAACGAAGGCATTCACTTCGAGCTCAACGGCGAAGCCATCTGGCTGGCCGGCGTGGACGACTACATGGTTGGCCTGGAAGATCTGTCGCTCGCGCTCGCCGGTGCTCGCACCGACGAGATGAAACTGTTGTTGGCGCACAATCCGGTCATTCTACGGCGCGCCGCCCGCGCGTCGGTAGATCTCGTGCTCAGCGGCCACACGCACGGCGGTCAGGTCGCGATTCGAGGTGAACGGAGCGCCTCGGGCCGTCCGCGCCGGCGCATGTTGAAAGGGCTCGGGCGCTGGGGAAACACACAGATCTACGTCAACCGCGGCCTCGGGACCGTGGTGCTGCCCATCAGGTACGGATGCCCTCCTGAAATCTCTTTGCTGGAACTCCGAAGCAGTAAATAGCCGGAAAACAGAGTCGGATGGGTAGAACGGATATCTAAATGTCCGCACGCATCATTACTGTTCCCAATCTTCTGACCGTCTTCCGGATGGTTTTGATTCCGGTCTTCGTTTCGCTGCTTTTCTACCAGAGGTTTGTGCTCGCGCTGGCCATCTTCGTCCTCGCCGGCGTCACCGACGGATTGGACGGACTACTGGCGCGGCGTTTTAACCAGAAGTCACAACTCGGGACGATTCTGGATCCGATTGCCGACAAACTACTGCTGGTTACAGCGTTTGTCGTGTTGTCGATGCGCTCCGTTTTTCCACAGCCGCTGCCTTCACATCTGCCTGTGCCTTTCTGGGTGACTGTGGCCGTGATTAGCCGCGACGTGTTCATACTCGTCGGCGCGGCGGCAATCAACATCGTCACAGGCTTCCGTGGTTTCCGGCCCTCGATGCTGGGCAAAATCAACACGACGGTGCAGATCGTCGCCATCGGGCTGATCATCTTCGCCGCCAGTTTCCCCTACGGAACCGGCTACTATCTCCCGACTGTCTACACGACCGTCTTCGCGTTCGCCGTCCTCTCCGGCAGCCACTACGTCTTCTTCGTCTCCAAACTCGTCAACGAAGATCGCCGGTAGCCACTAGCAGCCGGCACACTCATATAAACTTGACAATGATGCACTCAGGTCTTATATTGGGCGGGCGTTCAACTGTAGTTATTGGAGATTAGAAGAAAATGAGCAAGATTATTGGCATTGACCTCGGAACAACCAACTCGGTGGTGGCGGTGATGGAGGGCGGCGAGCCCACCGTGATCACAAACTCCGAAGGCGGCCGCACCACGCCATCAGTCGTGGCCTTCACCAAAGACGGCAGCCGCCTCGTCGGGCAGGTCGCCAAACGCCAGGCGGTTACGAATCCGGAAAATACCGTCTATTCCATCAAGCGATTTATGGGACGTCGCTATAACGAAGTTACGGAAGAGATTAAACAGGTTCCCTATAAAGTTCAGGGCGCCGGCAACGGCGACGTCCGCATCTCCGCGGGCGGCAAGGAGTGGAGCCCGCCGGAAATCTCGGCGATCATCCTGCAAAAGATGAAGCAGTCGGCTGAAGACTATCTCGGCCAGAAGGTCGACAAGGCCGTGATCACCGTTCCGGCTTACTTCAACGACTCGCAACGCCAGGCTACGAAAGACGCGGGCAAGATTGCCGGTCTCGAAGTGATGCGTATCGTCAACGAACCGACGGCGGCGGCACTCGCCTACGGTCTCGATAAAAAGAAGGACGAAACGATCGCGGTGTTCGACTTCGGCGGCGGCACTTTCGACGTCTCCATCCTCGAGGTCGGTGAAGGCGTGGTGGAAGTGAAGTCGACCAATGGCGACACGCACCTCGGCGGTGACGACATCGACGAGCGGCTCATCGAGTGGATTATCGAAGAGTTCAAGAAAGATCAGGGCATCGATCTCTCGGCGGACAAGATGGCTTTGCAGCGGCTGAAGGAAGCTGCGGAAAAGGCCAAGATCGAACTGTCGAGCACGATGGAGACCGAAGTCAACCTGCCGTTCATCACGGCGGATCAGTCAGGACCGAAACACCTGGCGATGAAACTGACGCGCTCTCGTTTCGAGCAGCTCGTCGATCCGATCCTGTCGAGACTTCGCGGACCGGTTGAGCTGGCGCTGAAAGACGCCGGGCTGGATGCGAAGAAGATCGACGAAGTGGTCCTCGTCGGCGGTTCGACGCGTATTCCGAAGGTTCAGGAGATCGTGAAAGAGATGTTCGGCAAAGAGCCGAACAAGAGCGTGAATCCTGACGAAGTGGTGGCGATTGGCGCGGCCGTTCAGGCCGGCGTCCTCTCGGGCGAGAAGACGGACATCCTGTTGCTCGACGTGACGCCGCTCAGCCTCGGCATCGAAACGCTCGGCGGAGTTTTCACGAAGCTGATCGAACGAAACACGACGATCCCGACGCGGAAATCGGAGATCTTCTCGACCGCTTCCGACAACCAGACTTCAGTCGAAGTTCACGTGTTGCAGGGCGAGCGGCCGATGGCTTCCGACAACCGCACGCTCGGCAAGTTCCATCTCGTGGGTATTCCCCCGGCGCCGCGCGGCATGCCGCAGGTGGAGGTCACTTTCGACCTCGACGCCAACGGCATCGTGAACGTTTCGGCGAAGGACATGGGCACGGGCCGCGAACAGAAGATCACGATCACGGCTTCTTCGGGTCTGTCGAAAGACGAGATCGACCGGATGATGAAAGACGCCGAGTCGCACTCTGCTGACGACGCGCGCAAGCGTGAAGAGATCGAAGCTCGCAATCGTCTTGATGGACTCGTCTATCAGATGGAGAAGACGCTCGCGGACAACCGCGACAAGGTCGGAGCAGTTGCTTCCGACGTCGAGTCGGCAATCGCCGAAGCGAAGAAAGCGTTGGCTGAAGGTGGCGTTGAGAAAATGAACGATGCTTTCAACCAACTGCAAACTGCGTCGCATAAACTGGCAGAGGCGCTCTATCAACAGGCGCCACCGTCAGGCGGACCGACGGCCGATCAGGCTTCGGCAGCAGGTGCGTCGTCATCTTCGGCAGGCGGTTCCGGTGACGACAATGTGATCGACGCTGAATACGTCGACGTTGACGAAAACAAATAACATCGATCTTCGTCGATCGGTGTGATTATGAAAACGGGCGGAGATGAGGTAGTTGCTCCGCCCTTTTTCCAAGCGTGACGGATGGCTAAGCAAGACTACTACGAAATACTCGGCATCAAGCGCGACGCGAAGCCTGAAGAGATCAAGAAGGCTTATCGTCGTTTGGCGCGCAAGTATCACCCTGACGTAAATCCGGGTGACAAAGCCGCCGAGGAACGGTTCAAACTTATGTCGGAAGCGCACGACGTGCTTTCCGATCCGAAGAAGCGGACCGTTTACGATCGCTTCGGCCAGTATTCCGACAACCTCGCCGATGCAGCGGCGCGAGGCGCTGGTCCATCGGGCGGGCGTTCCGCGCCGGGTTTTGATTTCACCGGTTTCGATTGGGGCGGCAGCTCGACGAGCGGCGGCGGTGGAAGCACGTTTCGCGACATCTTCGCCGATCTCTTCGGCGGAGGCGCGGCGAAAGAGAAAGAGCCGCCACGGCCGCAACCACAGCGCGGCGCCGACATCGAGATGCCGTTGACGCTGTCGTTCGAGGAAGCAATCCAGGGATTAACGACAAACATCACCGTCAACCGTTCCGAGCAGTGTTCGCGCTGCAATGGCGCGGGCGACATCGGCGGGCCGGTGGTTGTTTGTTCGACGTGCAAAGGCACGGGCCAGGTGCAGCGCGCCGGTGGTCGTTTGCGCTTCGCGCAGGACTGTCAGGACTGCGGCGGCACCGGGCGACGGCGTTCGCCGTGTTCGCTGTGTCATGGCAAGGGAACGACGCCGAAAACGGAAACGGTGAAAGTGCGAATTCCCGCGGGCGTCGAGACTGGTTCTCGCGTGCGTATTCCGGGTAAAGGTCAAGGCGGACGGATGGGAGCGCCGGCAGGCGATCTTCACATCATCACGAACGTGGGCCAGCACAAGTATTTCACACGCAAAGGCGACAACATTTACGTGACGGTGCCGATCACTGTGCCCGAGGCTGCGCTCGGCGCGAAGATCGAAGTGCCGACAGTTGAAGGAAAGACGCAGTTGCGCATTCCGCCCGGGACGCAGTCGGGCCAGAAGTTTCGTTTGCGCGACCGCGGCGCGCCGTCTTTGCGCAATCCCGGCGCGAAGGGCCATCAGTTTGTGGAAGTGCAAGTGATGCTGCCGAAGGTGATCTCGGAAGAGACGAAGGAACTGTTGCGACAGTATTCGAAATTAAACTCGACGAATCCACGGATTGAAATGGGTTTGGAGTAATCCGTGTTATGAGCAGAAAGCCGAAGACCTACACGATCAGCGCTGTTGCGGACCAGTATGGCATTCATCCGCAGACGTTGCGTTTGTACGAGCGTGAGGGTTTGTTGAAGCCGTCGCGCTCTGAAGGTAACACGCGTCTTTACACGGATCCGGATCTCGAGCGATTGGAGCTGATCCTTTCGCTCACGCGCGATCTCGGCGTGAACCTCGCCGGCGTCGAGATCATTCTCAACATGCGCGAGAAGATGGACGCGATGCAGCACGAGTTCGAGCGATTCTTCCAGTACTTGCAATCGCATGCTGACGAGTTGACGAACTTCGACGTGGCGCCGGAAGGCAGCGACGCGCTGGTCCCACTCACGCGCGCGGCGGCGCTGCGCAGGCGATCTACTCGTAGTTGATTCGTAAACTCCCGAGTGTTAAAGTGCGCGGCGCTTTAACCTCACAACTAAGGAGTTTACAAAATGACCTCACGTCTCACGCTTCTCTTTCTATTTCTCTGTTTACAGGATCTCGACACGGTCACCATCTTCGGACGCATCGTGGACCAGAATGGCGCCGTCGTTCCAGGGGCTGAAGTCCAGGCCAACACTCGACGCGTCACTACGGACGATCAAGGTCGATATCGATTGATCCAACTGCAACCCGGATCGTATTCAATCCGTGTTTCCTGCCCGGGGTTCGCGACTCAGGAATTTACGCAGATCAGAACTACTTCGGGCCAAAGCCTGCAACTCGATGTCACGTTGCTTCCATCGAGCGTTGAAGCGGTTGTTGTTACAACTGCCGAGACGCCGG
>DASRIM010000197.1:0-6035 GCA_035649995.1 Pyrinomonadaceae bacterium
TTGTTGTGCGACGAGCCGACCGGGAATCTCGATCAGAAGTCGGCGCAAGTCGTCGCCGATCTGCTGCTCGACGTCCACCGTGAGTCGGGAACGATCCTGATCGTCGTGACTCACAGCGCCGAGCTCGGCGCTCGCTTTCCCCATCGTTTCGAACTGAAGAACCAACGTCTCGAAACAGTCTGATGCGGACCACCAGTCTTCTCAAACGCGGCCTCGCATACTACTGGCAGACCAATCTCGTTGTAATCGTAGGCGTGGCGATCGCGGTCGCCGTGCTCGCGGGCGCGCTGTTGATCGGCGCGTCCGTGCGCGGAAGCTTGAGAGACCTGGTCTCTCAGCGATTAGGAAACACCGATCACATCGTCGTCTCGACCGGTTTCTTCCGTGAACAACTCGCGACCGACGTTGGAGGCGCGCCGCTGATCGCGCTCGAAGGTGTTGTCGAACACGAACCAAGCCGCCGCCGCGCGGGAGGCGTGAGGGTTTATGGCGTCGACGAAAGGTTTTGGCAGTTCAACGGCGTGACAGGCATCGCGCTCGAGAATCGTCAGGCGCGCATCAGCGAAGCACTGGCAAACGAACTCGGATCCCAATCCGGTGATTCGATGTTGCTGCGCATCGAGAAACATTCGGATATTCCCATCGAGTCGCTGCACGGACGTAAAGACGATCCCGGAAAAACGATCCGGCTCAACGTAAGCGGCGCGCTCGCGCGCGAATCGCTCGGTGAGTTTTCGTTGCAACCCACGCAAGGCGCCGTGCGCGCGATCTTTGTTTCACTGCCGTTTCTGCAAAGAGAACTGGAGCAGCAGGCGAAGGTCAACACGATCCTTCTGAGTCAGCCTTCAGCCGTCAACGAAAAAGCGACGCTCGAAGATCTCGGCCTCACGCTGCGAAGGCTGGACAACGGCAGCCTCTCTCTCGAAAGCAGCAGCAATCTGATCAGCGACAGCGTCGCCGCCGCGGCAAGTGAAACCGCTCGGGCCCTATCGCTGACGACGCTTCCCGTTTTCTCGTACCTCGCGAACAGCATCAGCGCCGGCGATCGGTCAGTTCCCTACTCGCTCGTCACGGCGCTTGATGGCGTTCAGTTAGTTCACGACGACAATTCGATCGTGCTGAACGAGTGGGCCGCGCGGAACCTGAACGTCAAGCCCGGCGACAAGATCTCGCTCGAGTACTACATCTGGCACGAAGGCGGACGCCTCGAGACACGGACCGCGGATTTTAAATTGACGCAAATCGTGCCGATCGCGGGTCTGGCTGCCGCTCGCGATCTCGTTCCCCACTATCCGGGCATCACCGAATCGGAAAACCTCGCCGACTGGGATCCCCCGTTTCCGCTCGACCTCAGCCGCGTGCGCGAGGAGGACGAAGATTACTGGCGCCAGTACCGCACTACGCCGAAAGCTTTCATCTCGCTCGCTAAAGGTCAGGAACTGTGGCAATCGCGCTTCGGCAAATACACGTCGATCCGTATTCAATCGCCGAATGGTCCACTTTCGCCGGACGTCGCGAACACCTACCGGGACAACCTGCGCAAGGCGCTGCAACCCACGCTGACAGCTCTCCAGGTAATCCCCGTCCGTTCGCAGGGACTGGACGCTTCGCGCGGCGCAACGGACTTCGGCGAGTACTTTCTCTACTTCAGTTTCTTTCTCGTCGTTTCCGCGCTTCTGCTGACCGCGCTCTTCTTCAAACTCGGCATCGAACAACGCCTGCGCGAGATCGGAACGTTGCAAGCGCTCGGCTTCGCAGCGTCGCGCATTCGTAATCTCTTTCTCACTGAAGGACTGCTGCTCGCGATCATCGGCAGTTTGCTCGGTCTGCTCGGCGCGATCGGTTACGCCGCGCTGCTGATGTACGGTCTGCGAACCTGGTGGGTCGACGCAGTCGGCACTACTTCACTGACGCTTCACGTATCGTGGCAGTCGATGGTTTTTGGAGCGCTCGGGGGAATCGCAGCCGCAACCGTTTGCATCTTCCTGACGTTGAGAAGGGTCGCACGTTCCTCAACTCGTAGCCTGTTAACAGGGACCACGGATAACACAGATCAGGTTACGAAGGGGTATGTGTTTGTAATAGCGATCGCAGCCACAGTAATCAGCTTGAGTTTGTTGCTTGCTGGTGCATTGAATCTCATTCCGCAGGTTGCGGGCTTCTTCAGTGGCGGCATGATGCTGTTGGTGGCAGCGATTTGTTTTGTGTCTGCATGGTTGAGAAAGAGGCGTGGCGCCACGATCCGGCAACCCGGCTGGTGGGCCATGACGCAGCTCGGGTTTCGCAACACGACGTATCGCCCCGCTCGCACCGTGCTCTGCGTCGCACTGATCGCTTCGGCTGCATTCATCATCGTCGCCGTCGACGCCTTCCGCCGTTCCGGCGTGCCGCCGCTCGACAAAAAATCCGGCAGCGGCGGCTTCCCTTTCGTCGCCGAATCGCTACTGCCGATCGTCCATGACGTAAACACGCCCGACGGCCGGGAAGCGCTGAACCTGAACACCACCAACGACGATCCGGTTCTCAAAGATCTGAAAATGGTCAGCTTCCGCATGCGGCCCGGCGACGACACGAGTTGTCTCAACCTCTACCAGCCGCGCAATCCGAAGATCGTCGCGCCGCCGGAATCGTTCATCCGTGAAAATCGTTTTTCGTTCCAAAACGCGAACGAAGAAAATCCGTGGTTACTTTTGAACCAGGAGTTTCCGGACGGTGCGATTCCGGTGATAGGCGACGCCAACTCGCTCACTTACGTTCTCCATCTCAAAGTCGGCGACGACTTCGTCATCGATCAAGGTCCTGTTCGCCTGCGAGTCGTCGCCGCGCTCACCGACAGCATCTTCCAGAGCGAGTTGTTGATGTCGGAAAAGAACTTCCTGCGTCTGTTTCCGTCGGAACAGGGCTATCGCTATTTTCTGCTCGACACTCCGAACGCGTCCGAAGTCGCTACCACGCTGGAAGATCGTCTCTCAGACTTCGGCTTCGACGCGCAATCCACTCAGGAACGACTCGCAAGTTTCCATCGCGTCGAGAACACCTATCTCTCGACCTTTCAACTTCTGGGCGGTCTCGGGCTTGCCCTCGGGACGCTCGGCATGGCCGCCGTCCTGTTAAGAAATGTTCTCGAACGACGGCGAGAACTGGCCCTGATGCGCGCGGTGGGGTATAACTCTTCTCACTTCGCGGTAATGGTCATTACCGAAAACGTCTTGATGCTGTGCCTTGGTCTGGCGGTGGGATTTGTTTGCGCCCTGCTCGCCATCGTGCCGATCTTGTTCGAGCGCGGGGGCAAGCCAAACATCTCGCTGGGCCTGTTGCTATTGGCGATATTGCTTTCCGGCGCGACGGCATCGCTTGTGGCTACGATCGCTGCGCTGCGTTCGCCGCTGCTGCCGGCGCTCCGATCTGAGTGAATCCGTTCGTGTTTGTGTAAATCCGTGTTACCAAAAAGGAATCGAATATGAAACGCCAAATCTCTCTCGTTCTATTCGTTGGGTTGTTGTTGTTCGTGCAAACAACTTCGGCGGAAAACTGGCCGCAGTGGCGCGGGCCGGCGCTCAACGGCGTGAGCACGGAAAAGAACCTGCCCGTGAAATGGTCCACCGAAGAGAACATCGTCTGGAAAGTCGCGATGCCGGGCGTGAGCGGCTCGACGCCGATCATCTGGCGTAACCATATCTTTCTCAACGTCGCCGACAACGGCAATCTCTTTTTGTGGGCCATCGATAAGACGAAGGGCGACGTGCTGTGGAAGAAACAGTTGGGCGGCGGCGACCAGAAAATGCGCAAGCACAACATGTCATCACCTTCGCCGGTGACCGACGGCCGCGCCGTTTACATCATGACCGGCACCGGCATCCTCAAGAGTTTCGACTTCGCCGGAAAGGAACTCTGGTCGCGTGACATTCAAAAAGAGTATGGCGAGTTTGGCTTGAACTGGGGCTATGCGTCGTCGCCGCTGTTGTTCGAAGACTCGCTTTACATCCAGGTGCTTCACGGAATGAAGACCGATGCGCCGTCGTACGTGATGCGCGTCGATAAGAAAAGCGGCAAGACGATTTGGAAAGTGGATCGGCCCACGAACGCGATTGTCGAGTCCCCCGATTCCTACACGACACCGGCGTTGCTGCGTTCAGGCAAGTCTACCGAGATCGTGATCACCGGCGGCGACTGTGCCACCGGCCACGACATCGCCACCGGCAAGGAACTCTGGCGCGCAAACGGTCTCAATCCCGACAACAGCAGGACCTATCGCATCGTCGCGTCGCCAATCATTTTCAACGACATCATCTACGCACCGACGCGCGTCAAACCGTTGCTGGCGCTGAAAGCCGGCGGACGCGGCGACATCACGACTTCACACCTCCTTTGGTCCACACCAAACGGTCCCGACGTGCCGACGCCCGTTACGGATGGAAAGTATTTCTACATCGTGAACGACCGCGGCATCATGTGGTGTCTCGACGCGCGGACCGGCGCGGAAATCTACGGTCAGCAACGCATCAAGCCCGCGATCTACAGTGGATCGCCAGTGCTTGCCGACGGCAAGATCTACGTCACGAACGAAGAGGGACTGACGACTGTGATTCAGGCTGGCCCGGAGTTCAAAGTGCTGGCCGAGAACCCGTTGAACGATTACGTACTCAGTTCGCCGGCGATCTCTGACGGGCGTATCTACATTCGCACGTCGGGGCACTTGTACGCGATAGGAAGTAAATAATATGTGGCGCTCAGTAGTTCTCATCTGCGTGTTTGTGTTCAATGTTGCCGCCCAGGAGTCGAAACTCGGGCGAGTGGAGTTTCCAACGTCCGGCTCGCCTCAGGCGCAAGCGCACTTCCTGCGCGGGCTCGCCGCGCTTCACTCGTTCTGGTACGAAGAGGCGCTGGAGGCGTTTCGCGAGTCAACCAAAGTCGATCCTGATTTCATGATGGGCTACTGGGGCGAAGCGATGACTTACAATCATCCGCTCTGGTCCGAACAGGACATCGCTGCCGCTCGTCTCGTGCTCGCCAAAATTAAAGTCACGCCCAAGCTGACCGAACGTGAGCGAGCGTACTTGAACGCGGTCAGACTCCTGTACGGCGACGGCGACAAACGCGTGCGCGACGCTGCCTACTCCGCCGCGATGGAGGTGATCTACCGCAGCTATCCGGATGATCTCGATGCCGCGGCTTTTTATTCACTATCGCTGCTCGGGCTCGTCAACTCTCAGGACAAGAGCTATCGCCTGCAAGCACGCGCCGGAGCGATCGCGCTCGACGTTTACCAAAAGAACCCGAACCATCCGGGCGCCGCACATTACATCATTCACGCTTTCGACGATCCGGAACACGCGATACTCGCGCTTCCCGCCGCGCGCCGGTATGCGAGCATTGCGCCGGAAGCGCACCATGCTCAACACATGCCGTCGCATATTTTTCTACAGCTCGGCATGTGGCCCGAAGCTGCTGCTTCCAACGAAGCGGCGTGGCAGGCGTCTGACGAGTGGATGAAGCGGAAGAACCTTTCGGTGAACGTCCGCGATTATCACAGCCTTCATTGGCTGCTCTACGCGTACCTCCAGCAGGGCCGGTATCAGAAGGCTGAACAGTTGCTGGCGTTGATGAAGAAGGTGATGTCGGAGTCGACGTACGACAACAAGCTGCGGCCTGGTTATTACGAGAACAACTGGGCCAACATGGCGGCGGCTTTCATCGTCGAAACCGAACGATGGAAGCTCGCCAGTGAATTGTTTCCCGAGAACAAACCGAATAGTGAGCAAGCAGCTACGAATGGCGCCAGTCACGGCGGCAGCCATGGCGCGACCGTTCGCACGTCAATGGCAAGCCATAAGTTACCCGTCTTCGTCCGTGCTATCAGTGGTTCAGGCGGGGACCTTGATTCGCTGGGTCCAATCAACAAGCTGGAAGTCGAAGCGCAGAACGCGTCGATGAAGAAAGATCATTCGACGGCGATCGCGTTGATGAAGAAAGCGACGGCGCTGGAAGAGCAATCGGGCGCGCCGTATGGTCCACCGAACCTCATCAAACCGTCG
>DASRIM010000198.1:0-9150 GCA_035649995.1 Pyrinomonadaceae bacterium
AGGAGCGGCGCGTCTGTCGCAACGATAACGATGATCGAGCCGCGCCCTACATAGTCTTGCTCCTCAGGAACCGCGTTCGCACCTCGGTCCGAAGAGCACACGGGCATTCCGCGAGTCCATTCGCGAGTCAACGGTTGTGACAGCGTAGTACACGGGCGCAACTCTCCAATCTCCTGTCGGATTGGAACGCCGAGAATTCTCAAGTCGCCGCCGTAGTTACACTGGACCAGTACCCCAATCGTGTAGCCCCCAGCTTCCACGGGCAGCACACGCGATGACGTGCCGATTCCACCCTTGAATCCGTTACAGCCCATTCCCGTGCCGCCGCCGACAGATCCTTCCTGAACGCGTCCGGGCTTCGCGCTATCGAGCGCCTGCAAAGCGTGCATGGGTTTGACGTGTTCGCCGTTCGCGTCGTTCATGAGATCGAATGTCTCGGCTACTATCGGATACGTGAACACAAAATTTCGGCCGTTCTTCACTTGCCACTGAATGGCGGCATCGCGGACTGTGCCAACGCTGTGTGTGCCGGTTAACAGGATAGGGCCTTCCATAAAGCCCGATTCTTTGATCCAGTTGATGCCGGTCATGTCGCCGTTGCCATTCAGATTGAATGTTGCGGCAAACACGGGATCCCAGTTTCCCTTTGGTCGTGGAAGAATGGCGGTTACTCCGGTGCGTATCGGTCCTTTTCCCGGGACCAGTTTGCCTTCTCCTTCGATCAAAGTTACGTGACCGACGGCTATGCCGGCGACGTCGGTGATCGCGTTTTGCGGGCCGGTCTTACCCGGAAAGGGGATACCGAGATCTCGGCCTCGCGGTCGAGTTTGCGCGGCGAGCGGCGCCGCGAGCACAAGCCCGATCAGGATTGAAACGACTATTCGCATACGATCATCCTTTCCAAAGCTATACGTTGAGAGTAACGTGGCACGGCTGGTGATTGTAAAACTAAACGCCTGAGATTACATTGCCGCATCTATTGTTGAAACAAGAGGAATTATGAAGCCACTCGTTTTCTTTCTCTTCCTGGCATTCTCGTTAACGACTCACGCACAGCCCGCGAAGGAAACTGCAAGCCGTGCCGCGCTGTTTCGCTATAACAATGCACCAGTCAACGTCAAAGAGGTTTCCTCGGAACAGCGTGGCGACGTCACCGTGCGAGACATCACGTTTTCACCCGCGGCCGGGCGAGAGGTAAAGGCGTATCTGGTCGTGCCAAAGGGCAATGGACCATTCGCGGGAATCCTGTGGGTGCATTGGCTCGGCGAGGAGAAATCGAACCGCAATCAGTTTCTGGATGAAGCTATCGAACTTGCACCGAAGGGCGCGGTGTCGCTCCTGGTTGATGCGATGTGGTCGGTGCCGGAATGGTTCGGCAAGCGAGTTCCCGACAAAGATTACGAGAATTCAATACGCCAGGTGATCGAACTCAGACGCGCTCTCGATCTCCTGCTGTCACAATCGAACGTCGATAAGACGCGCATCGGTTTTGTCGGTCATGATTACGGCGCGATGTACGGGATGTTAATGGCCGGAGTTGATCAGCGCGTTAATACGTTCGTCTTCATTGCGGCAACGCAAAGTCTCAACGATTGGGCGTTTCTTGGTCCTCAGCCGAAGTCGAAGGCCGCCTACTTAAAGCAGAACTCGAATCTGGAGCTTACTGATTATTTGCGACAGGTCAGGGCAAGCAAGTTCTTTCAGTTTGGAAGAGGCGACTTCTACGTGTCGCAGGCCGACGCCGCGGTCCTGTTCGCCGCCGCCACTGAACCCAAGCAACGCAAGCTCTACGACGCTTCGCACAAGATGCAATCCAAAGAAATTGCGAAGGACCGGGATGAATGGCTGACTAAGCAGTTGAGACTCGGACGCGCCTCTCCATAACGACGAGCGACCGCGGGGGTCCGGTCTGATGACCGTACCCCGACGGTCTTCGCGATTAAGCCTTTGCGGTCGGCTAAGTGCCGCTGATCGGTGTGATTGTGCCTGAAGTGTTTCCTATGCCGTTGCCGCGCACGGTACTGTTCTCACGCGACTCGAATGTGCTGGTTCCATCGTTGCGGAACCCGAACTGCGTGTTGTTTGTTGCCGTCGAATGTGAGACGCGAATAATCCCGCCATCGAATGCCGCCATCCCATGATTGCCGTTATACGTGGCGACGCATGATTCCACATTCACCTCTGATCCTTCTGAGGCGAGGATCCCTGTAAACGCGTTGCCGGAGGAGAGACAGTCCCGCAGCGTAACTCTCGCAAACCGAAATTCGCCACCGCCGAAAGCGTTGCTCTCCATACGCGTGCGCTCAATAGTGGCGCTCAGAGTTCCGGTATCGGCGGCATTGGACACCAATATACCTGAACCACCATTGTTCCGAAGGATGCTGTCTTTAATAAACAGCTTGCGAGCTGGTGTTCCGTCAGCAGAGTTGGGGAAGACAAAGATGCCGGTTGAGGATGCTTTAACTGTGCATCCTTCAATGTGCAATACCGCGAAGTTTCGGGCAAAGATACCACTTCCGCCTGCACTGGCTGGATGGCTCTGCACGTGTATATTTCGCAAAACAACTGTAATCCCTGCGCCGTTAACGGTGACCGCATTTCCGCCGCCGCTTGGCGAAGTGGCTGCGGCATGCACGCCTTCGCCGGTGATCGTCACGGATTTAGTGATGTTCACGGCGCCATAGCCTGCGGAGTCCAGGGCTACGACTTCGCCGCCTGAAGCGACGGCGTCATGCGCACGCTGCAAGTTGCGGCATGGCGAAGGGCGCGAGCAATCGTTGGCGTCCGACCCCGCGCTGGAGACAAACGCTCGTGCCGGCTGCGCCTGGGCGGCCACCGCCGCAAGCAGAAACAGAAGGGCCACGGTAAACACACGCGTCAGGTTTTGTTTGATCATATTAGATTCTTTGCCTCTCAGAGATTTGTGAATTGAGCAATACTTTCGGGGGAATGGTCCACGAACGGTGGGTCCTGTCTTATTTTACCTTTGCGTGCTCTGCGTATCTCTTTGTCCTCTGCGTTTAAACATGCTGACGGTAAAGTTTTGCGCAGAGCTCCCAGAGATACGCAGAGAACGCGGAGTTGAAATTAAGTCACCACCGACGGTGTGGGAGTGTATGGCCCGTCTCAAACAACAGTCAACATTTTTGCTCCATGGCGGAATCATCGCGCCATTACGAGCACCGGGTCTGAGGCCTGAGTCGCTAAAACACCAACGTTTGAATTGAATGCGGCGGGCTCTCGACTTCCGCTGCCTGTCCGTCGAGCCACAGGAAGTACGATAGTTTTTGATCGGTCTTGTTCATCACGACTGTTGCGACTCTTCCATCCGGGTTGAGGAAGGCAGTCGAAAGCAGTGGGCTGCGGCTCGGCGAGCTCGCAATTCGCTTCGCGCCCTTTTGAACGAACTTTGAAAAGTGCCCGATGTAGTAATAGGAGTTCGTGTAGATCAACTCGCCGGTCCGCGTATCGGCGTGGACGGGTGCGAAACAGAAGTTCTTCACGTGATTCGGCCCGCCGACTTCGTCCAGCAGAACGTTCCAATCGGTCCAGCCGACTGTGCCGCTGTTGAAGTCGTTGATCATCGAACGGCCGTAGAGTTCACCCAGCTTCCAATCCGTGAGCTTCTTCGGATCGAACGAGTCAGCGCAGCCTTCAGTGAAGATCAGGTGTTTGTCTGGGAACGCCTCGCGCACGAGTTTCACATTGTCGAACATCGGCTCGCCGCCGCTCCACGGCTCGTACCAGTGATAGCCGATGCCCCAGACGTACTGCGCCGCTTTCGGGTCGGTGAGGATGGTCCTGGCTCGCTGGTAGATGAGATCGCGGTTGTGGTCCCACACGATGATCTTTTTCTGACCCAGCCGTTCACGTTGAATCGTTGGTCCAAGGTGGTTCTTGAGAAAATCTCGCTCTTGTTCCGCTGAGAAAATGCAGGACTCCCAGCGCTGTGTGGCCATCGGTTCGTTCTGAATACTGACGCCCCAGATCGGAATGCCTTCCTTCTGGTACGCGCGGATGAACTTCACGAAGTAGTTGGCCCAGGATTGATAAAACTCTGGTTTCAACTGCCCGCCACGAAGCATGTTGTTGTTGTCTTTCATGAAAGCCGGCGGGCTCCACGGGCTCGCGAAAATGTCGAGCTTTCCGCCCGCGGCTGCCAGCGCCTGCTTGATGAAGGGAATGCGAAATTGCTGATCGTGAGCGACGCTGAACGACTTCAACTCCTTGTCGCCTTCGTCGACGTAGGTGTAGCTCCCGCTCGAGAAGTCGCAACTGTGAATGTTGGTTCTCGCGAGCGTGTAACCGATGCCGGCCTGGGGATCGAAATAGGCCTTCAAGATCTCCTGCTGTTTCGGTGTTGGAAGCTTTGCGAACGTCTCGGCGGAAGCGTCGGTCAGTGCGCCGCCGATGCCTAAGAAGGTTTGAAACGTTTTCGTTGGATCGACGAAGACGCAGATCTGCGTTTCGAGTGGCTGGCCGTGTGGTTTGAAATTGACCGTGCCGGTCGCGGTCAGGCGATGATTAGTTTTGTCGGCCGTTTCGTAGATCGCAACCTGGCGACGCGCAATCGCCGCTTTGTTTTGTGGACCTGCGGACGTCTCGGCGGCTGAAGCCGTCGGGGATAGTTGATGTTTGGCGAACACCAGCGCGGATGACGAAGCGGCGAGAAAACCACGACGGTCAATTTTCATAGTGGGTGAATTTAACACGAAAATCTTGACTCCGTGGCGGGAAAGATTAAATATCTGTTCCTTGAAACTCGTACTTCGATTCGCGATCGTTCTGCTCGTTCTGCCGGCCTCTGTCATGGCCCAGGATGACGACGACTGGCCGCCGCTCAGCTATCTCAGAAGCGACTACAAAGAGGTCGCGATAGTTGCGCATGTCCGTCTCCGGAAGGCGGAGATCACGAACCGTATTGGTGGTTATGAGAACTGGAGCATCAAGGCTGAAGTACTCGAATCGTTCAAAGGAAAATTCAAAAAGGGCAACGTGATCGACTATTTTCAGGGCGCAGAAGCAGGCCTCAAAAAAGAGTTCTTCACCGGAGAGAAGATCGTCTTCCTGCTGGCTGAACGGGATCAGGATCGCAAGCTTCGCTACGCCGTACTGGAGAATTCCACTCTACCAATAACGGAAGATCGCATACGCAAGCTGCGGTTGATCAGGCAATCGTACCTGCCGAGACGGCGGCGTTAGCAGCAACCGGAAACGCAAGTTTTTTCAATCCTGCTCGTTCCACGCCAGGACTTGATCGCGGCGCTTAGAAACGCGCTTGCGGATCTGCGCAGCCAGTACGGCATCGGCTACCGGCCGCAGCGCCACAGCGGTGCCGAATTTCGCCGCGTCAAGGTTCGCGTCAGACGTCCAAACCTCATCGCCCGCACTCGCGAAGGCTACCTCTACAATCCATAGTTAGCGTGCGGCGTTTTCGAGGCCTTCCATTTCGGGATGCGCAATTCCTCCGCTTCAAGCACAATGACATATCTCGAAAAGGAGGAAGTGTATGAAACCGATCGCTTTATTGCTGGTTTCGGTTGCAGTGGTGACTGCTGCCGTCGTTTTCACTGCGCGAGCTTCCCGAACGGCCGCTCAGGAAGCCGCCCCGATCTTCGTAACTGAAATTCCCCGCGGGTACCGCGAGTGGAGACTTGTCTCTGTGGCCCATGAAGAAGGCGACCTCAACGATATCCGCGCCATTCTCGGCAACGATGAAGCTATCAACGCTTATCGCGCAGGAAAGCTTCCATTCCCGGAAGGCGCCGTCATCGCGCGAATAGCGTGGCGCCACGTGCCGTCCGAGGAAAACAACAAAGTCTTCGGCCGTGCCCAATCTTTCGTGCCCGGCGACGCGCCACCGTGGTACCTTCAGTTCATGGTCAAAGACTCAAAGAAATATGCCGCCACCGGCGGCTGGGGATACGCGCAGTTCGACAAGGACGGCAAACCCGGTCCCGAGTCAGATATGAAAAAGTGTTTCCCCTGCCACCAGGCAATCAAAGATCGCGACTTTGTATTTACTCGTTACACACATTGATATTGAGGGAGAAACGAACATGGCTTATCCGATTGCGGTCGAAAAACCACAGGTAGACATGAAGCTCGAGGTCGTCTTGCTTAGCGTTTCAGACGTGGATCGCGCGAAGGCGTTCTACGAGAACCTCGGCTGGCGCGTCGACATCGACATCGCCAACGGCGACTTCCGCGGCGTTCAGGTGACGCCGCACAACTCGGACGCATCCATTATCTTCGGTTCGGGAATCACGCGCGGCCAATCTGGCCCAGCGCACAGCCTGGTCCTTGCCGTGGACAACATCGACGATGCACGCGACTACTTGATCGCTCGCGGCGTCAACGTGAGCGAGGTCTTCCACTACGCAGCCGGCCCCTTCAACAACGCCGTGGAGACCCCACGCGTCAACGGGCGCGACCCGGAAGGCCGTTCTTACTTCACGTTTGCGTCGTTCGAGGATCCGGACGGAAACGTTTGGCTGCTTCAGGAGATCACGACGCGGCTTCCCGGCCGCGAATGGAAGTCGCCGCAAACGCGAGACGTCGCGAGCCTTGCAGAGCTTCTTCGCGAAACGTCAGAGCGTCACGACGGCTACGAAAAGACGCACGCGAAGCACAACTGGTGGGACTGGTACGCGGGATACTTGAACGCGCGTCAGAACGGCAGCGCTCCGGACGACGCGTCAGCCGCCGCCGATCGCTACATGGAGACGATTACGAGTAGTGATCACTGAGCCGGTTAACGCGCTCGGCTGCGGAACGTCATATCCTGCCTCGAGACCGAATGCTTTCGCACGTTCGATTTGGTCGGGAGTACGAGAAAGGAAGATCTGGTCGTTGGTTACTGCGCAGACTTGAAGACGAAATGGATCTCCATGTGCATTCCCGCCGGAGATGCGCGGCGGGTTATTTCGATATGGCTGACGTCGGACGCAACGTCTAATAGACTGCCGATATTTCCGGAGAAAAAGGCTTCCGAGAGCTTTTTGGAATCGGCGTCGGGTTTAGCTGCGTCCTTGTCGAGCGTCATCATGATGTCGTCGAACGCCGATTTGCGTTGATCGAGCCGGACGACCGTCAGTTCGTCGAGAGCATCTACAGGAACTTCCACCGCGCGCTTGTTTGGCGGCGAATCAAGCACTGTCTTCAGCAGCTCAACACTGTTCGCGACGATCAACTCACCGTCTTTGATCGCGTAGCAGATTTCCCATCCGAGCATCGGCAGACGCAACTGCCGCCAAACACGTTCACCTTCATTACGATTCTCCCAAGCAGGTTCTGAACCTCGGCCCGCGACGGTCAACCGTCCCTGCGCCGCAAGCGCAATCGCTCGTTCCAGAAGATCGCGCCTCAGGTTTCCCGCGGACTGTAAATGGATGATGGCTGCCCTTCGAAACTCGACAAACAATGGACCATCGGTCACATGCGGCCGCGTGGTCAGAAGCGCCGTCGAGGGACGAGCCTGCGCAAGTGCCGCTTGTACGTTAGCCGAAAACTGATGCTCGAGCACGGCAGCCACTGGATTTGCGCCCGGTTCTTCAGGCTCAGTCACGCGCGCGTCGGAGGGATCGTCGATCGAGGTGTCGTAGCGACGGCCGAGATAGGCGTAGCCCGACTCTTGATCGTAGCTGTCGTCGCCGTAGAAATCGTCGTCACTGTAAGATTTCCACGACCACGTTTCGCCCGCTCCTCGAGTTTCAGCTTGCACAGTGTCGAAGAGCGTGTCGCGCAGCACTTCCGCCGGCAGCTCAGGTTGGCGCCCGAGCGACCGTACTCTCACGAACGGCGAGTCTTCCGGAATCATGGAATACAGCCGCTTCAGTTCAACACCTGGAATCGGCGCGGCGGTCGTGTGGTCCTTACTTGTGGTCAGAAACTCGCGGCGCTCGATCCATCTTCCCGTTTGCTGCTCCAGATCAAACATGCCGGCGCGAATTCCCTTTAGCTGGTCCACGTCATGCAACCAGTAGTGGTTGAAGTAATAGTCGTCGTTGAGTTTCGCCTGGTCCACCCAGACCGTGAGAAAGTGGGGCTTCACCTTGCGGCTCAGACTCGCAAATGCAGGATCGGCCGCAAGCGTGTCCTTCGCATTCTTGCGCCTGAAGTTTGCGACCGTTCGCAGCAGGAGATCTTCGTTCGTAGCGAGTATGAAACGACCGCTCAGCGCGGTGAATGCGAGCACCTGTTTTTGACGGCCGCGATCTGCTTCGACGGCTTGCCGATAATAGACCGCGCCGTCAGGCGACTCCGCCTCTTCGAATCGATCTTTGTTCTGGAAGAACTGAGTGAGCGCGATCTGTTCCTCACTGAGTGGAGCGATAAAAACGAGGTCAAGCTTTCCGATGTCGTAAACAGCGATAGCGGCCCCTGTTTCAGCCGCGCCGGTGATGGCCGGAAGATCGAACTGAAAGCCGAGCGCGTTATTGAACTCTTCCCAGCGCGAGATGAGTTTCAGCGGTAGATGCCGGCGCTGCAATTGCTGGTAGTTCGTGCTGTTCAGATATCGTTCCTTGAGCTGCGACCGGTCCCATTCCTGGACCATTGCCGGCAGATTCGAGAACTGGACGTAAACGAATGCGCCGCGCGGCAGCTCTTCCGCAAGAGCATACGCGCTCTTTGGCTCGTTCCTCTTAGCGAACACCACAAAGCCGACGCAGATAAATGCCAGTGCAATTGCGGTAAGTGCTTTCATTGTTTTATGAATCTTCCTTCCTGCGCATTCCAATCAAAAAACTCGCGCGAGGCGCTCAACGGCTTTACCCGTGTTGCCGGCCGCCGGCTCCAATTGCTCTCGCGTGCGTGCCAACTGCCGTCGGTTTCCAGCCAGTAGCTGTACTGCGGCGCAGCGCCGTCGAGTTTTATGATGTCTTCGGTGATGTCACTCTGGATGTAGGCGCCCTCGCCTTCACGTTCATATGAAAAGTGTAGGTTCTTTACGCGACGGAGTTTCACGTCTTTCCAGTCCGATCCGTCGTAGCCAGGAACCGGCTGGATCGATTCTTCTTCAATCTCTGCAACCTGTGTTAATGCGTCGCCAGTCAATCTCAGCACACGTGCTTTGCGAACGTAAGAGGAGGAATCGCCATAGCTGTCGCGAACCAATAACTGCCAAATCGAAGGCTCTATCGTTTCGAC
>DASRIM010000199.1:0-8445 GCA_035649995.1 Pyrinomonadaceae bacterium
GCTCCGCTAAGGACCAGCAACGCGCCCTTCCCCAACACCAGCCACATAAGATCGCGATTCTGCGCTCCGAGCGCTACACGAATTCCGAGCTCTCCAGTGCGTTGGACTACCGTATACGAAACCACGCCGTAAATCCCAACCGCCGCCAGAATAACGCCAACTAAAGCAAACGCCCCAAGCAAGCTTCCCAGCAACGATATATCACCCAGGCCCTGATCGACCGCAGTTCGCGCGGTGCGAATTCGGTAAACCGGCAGCGCCGGATCGATTCCGGCTATCGCACTGCGCATGCTGTTACCAAAGAGGTCGGGATCTGAGGACGTGCGTAGAGCGATCGTGAGATACGCGGGAGCATCTTGTGCGGCAGGAACAAACGCCTGGAAGCGCGTATATGGTTCTCCCAGAGTACCGGGAAACGCGAGGTCATTAACTATGCCGACGACTTCAAAAAACACTCTCGTTGGACCGGTGTCACTGATACGCTTTCCGATCGGGCTCTCGTTGGGCCAGTAATGACGCGCGGTAGTCTCGTTGATAATAACCACCTTCGGGTGATCGGCCGTATCAGTTGCATTAAACGTACGCCCCTGTTGCAACCGAACGCCCAACGTCGCGAAGTAGTCGCTATTCACCGCTTCAAAAAACATCTCCGGATACTTATCGGGCGGCGGTTCGGGTTGACCCTCGACGAGAAACGAACTACTGCTGTTGAAACCAAAGACCGGTTGCGAAGTGCCAATTGCGACGTGTTCCACACCGGGCAACGTGCGGAGACGGTTTTCTAATTCACTGAGGAAAGCAACGCGTTGCTTGTCGTCCTTATACTTATCTCCGCGAAGGCTCATCTGCGCGGTCAGTAATCCATCAACACGCCATCCGGGATCTGCGTTGAGGAAACGCTGCAAGCCGCGCAGAAACAATCCCGCCGCCGCCAGCAACACCATCGCGAACGCCACCTCGCCGATGATCAACGCGTGTCTCAAGCGGTGTTGAGATCGTCCGGCAGTGGATCCACGCGAGCTCTCACGCAGCGCGAGGTTCACGTCCGCGCGCGACGCGAACCACGCAGGTACCGTCCCGAATAGCACTCCCGTCACTACCGAGCACAGCAGAGCAAAGCCGAACACTTTGTAGTCGAGCTCGACACCCGCTCCCGGCAGATTGGTGAAAAGGCGAGCACTGATGAACCGCACACTCCACAACGCAAGTCCGAGACTGATGATTCCGCCGATCAAGGCAACAACGATGCTTTCCGTTAGTGACTGTCGAAGCAGCCGCCAACGTCCGGCGCCGAGAGCGGCGCGAACGGCCAACTCGCGCGCCCGCGCGGTCGTGCGAACGAGTTGAAGATTAGCGAGGTTTGCGCACGCGATCAGCAAAACAAAACCGGCGAGCCCAAACGTAAACCACATGACAGTTCTGCTGATGCTGTCAGACATAGAGCGATGGAGAGGTTCGAGCCGCAGACTCTCGCTTTCGTTACCCAACTTCTGTTTGGCCAGATTGGCGGCCAGAGTCACCATACTTTGCTCTGCCTGCTCGATCGAGACGCCGGGCTTGAGACGGCCAAAGGAAGCGAGATAGTTTGTGCCCCGGTCCATCTTTCGTTCCGGAGTAAACGCGAGTGGCTGCCAGATATCGATCGGCCCCCACAACATCGGGTGATCGAACCCGGGAGGCATCACGCCAACTACCTGAACAGACTTTCCGTCGAGCTGGATCGTACGTCCGACGACGTTTGGGTCGCTCGCGAAGCGGCGCGTCCAAAAACGATCGCTCAGTACGACGACGTTGTCGGCGCCCGCCTCGAACTCTTCAGGTTTGAAGACACGTCCGCGCGCAGGCGCCACTTCCAACATCGGGAAGAAATCAGACGTTGCCGCAAGACTGACCAGACGTTCTGCTGTTTGTCCCTCTTCCGTAAGGTTACGGCTAACACCGGTGTAAGCCGCCATCTTTTCGAAAACGGTGTTCTTGTCGTGCTGATCGAAAAAGCTGCCTGACGAGTGCGGCCAACTTTGAGAATGCGGCGAGGTGCGGAAGATCCTCACCAGTTGGTTGGAGTTCGGGTATGGCAGCGCGCGAAACAGGAACGTATTCAGCACACTGAACATCGCCGTATTGGCGCCAATGCCCAGCGCGAGCGTCAGCACGGCGACCACGGTAAATCCCTTGTGCTTCAACAGTTGCCGCAAACTATAACGTACGTCCTGGTATACGCTGGTCATGTTCTTTCTCCAGTCGTCAGAGATCAATCAGGTTGGCAGGGTACAACTAGTCTTTGGAGTTTATCGCTCATAACGAAAACACCTTAGCGCGAAGTGTTGTGGCAACTATCGAACGCGGACAGGCCGATACGTTATGGGTTCGCGCTTCCGACCCCCTTCATCATCTCGTCACGCTTCGCTTTGAACTCTGATCCGGATTTCCATTCGGGATACCTGTCGCCTTGCGCAACTCGATATCCGATGATCGTCAGCAACCGCGCGTCATCAACCGCTCCCGTCAGATCCCAGTCAGGTTTAACCTCGTCGGAGACCTTGTGATAGTCCTTGTTCGTGTATTCGTCGCGCTTCTGTTTGCTGAACGCCGGGTCTTTGCCTTCGTAGTCAATCCCCGAATCGGTGTAGAGCGCCGGAACGCCCTGTTTCGCAAACTCAAAATGATCCGAGCGATAGTAAAAGCCTTTCTCAGACTCCGGATCGGGATTCACCACTCGGCCCTGTGCAGTGGCAGCTTCACGCAGCAAGTCGATCAAGCCGCTGTTGTCGTCGCCGACCATCGTGACGTCCTTCGTCCTGCCCCACTGGTTGACACCGTCCATGTTGATGTTCGCGAGCGTCTTGTTCAGCGGATACAGTGGATTCTCCGCGTAATACTTGGCGCCGAGTAACCCTTTCTCCTCGGCCGTAACGGCGAGAAACAGAATGGATCGTTTAGGCGGCGTGGCGAGTTTCGTGAACCCTTCGGCGATCTCGAGCAATGCGGCGGTGCCTGAGGCGTTATCGAGCGCGCCGTTGAAAATTTGATCGCCGGTGAGTTTTGGATCGCGTCCCAGGTGGTCCCAGTGTGCCGTGTAGATAACGTACTCGTTCTTCAGCGCAGGATCGGATCCTTCGATCTTTCCGATGACGTTGTTCGAATCGATCTCGCGGATCGTGTTTTTGATCGTCATGTTTGCCTTCGCGTTGAGGGCAACGGGCTTGAAGTCTTTCGAGACGGCAGCCTTTTTCAGCGCATCGAAGTCCTGGCCGCTGGCGGCAAACAATTCTTTGGCACGGTCGGTCGTGATCCACGATTCGACAGCCGGGCGTCCCATGTTCTTGTCGGGCGTCTGAATATCGAAGTTCTCACGAGACCAACTGCCGGAAACAACTTCATAGGGATAACCAGCCGGGCCGGTTTCATGAATGATCACCGCGGCAGCAGCGCCCTTTTGCGCGGCGATCTCATACTTGTAGGTCCAGCGGCCGTAGTAAGTCATTGCCTTGCCCTTGAAGATCTTGTCATCCAGCGCCGCCGGGTCGCTCCCGCTCGGGACTTGAGGATCGTTGATCAGCATCACGATCGTCTTGCCTCGCACGTCCAACCCTTTGTAGTCGTCCCATCCATACTCCGGCGCGACAACGCCGTAACCAACAAAGACCATGTCCGAATTCTCGACCTTTGATTCCGGAACGAACCGGCGCGAAACCGCAACGTAGTCTTGTGGGAACGTCAAGTTCATTTGCTTGCCGCCGACAGTGAATGAAGCCGTCGGAGCGCCGGTAAATCCAACCAGCGGTACCTTCTGAACGTACGTGCCATCCGGATTGCCCGGCTTCAAGCCGATGCGTTGATACTGTTCGGTCAAGTATTTGATGGTAAGTTCTTCACCCTTTGTTCCTGGGCCACGCCCTTCGTACTCATCGCCTGACATCACCTTTGTGTGTTGCATGATGTCGTTTGCGTTGATCGAGTCCAGGGCGGACTTCAACTCAGCCGGAGCTGCTGCCCTGTCGGCTGCACTGGAATTTGTGTTCGTGTTGGTCGGAGTGGTTGTACAGGCGAGTGCGAAACTAAGCACCACGGCGAACGAAACCATCGCATGGATTCGCTTTTTCATTCTGGTTATGCCCTCGATTCCGTTGTTGGATTTGACAGGATCTTCTATGCCGAAACGTGGGTCCAAGTCAAACTAAAGCCAGTTGTGCCAGTACGAGGAATGGTAAGATGAGCGGAATGTCACACTTCGCGGGCCACAGCCTTCGCAATTTAACTGCGGGAGGATTGGATTATCTGACGATAACCCAGTTTGCCGTTTTGCACGCGGGCTGTTTGCTGCTCTTTTGGGTGGGCGTTAGCTGGGTTGCCGTTGCAGCGTGTGTCGCATTCTATTGTCTTCGCATCTTTGCGGTATCGGCTGGTTATCACCGCTACTTCTCGCATCGTTCTTATAAAACAAACCGCGTCTTTCAGTTCATCCTTGCTTTCGTTGGGTGCATGTCGAATCAAAAAGGACCGCTGTGGTGGGCCGCTCATCATCGCTATCACCACTCTCACGCGGACCGCGAGGATGACATACATTCCCCTGGCCAACACGGCTTTTTGTGGGCGCATTGTTTATGGATCTTCTCGCTCCGGTATCGAAAGGCCGACGAGCGGCTGGTATCGAAGTTTACTGAGTACAGAGAATTACGCCTGTTGGATAAATACTACCTTTTGCCGCCCGTCATTGCGGCCGCGCTGTTCTTCGTTCTCGGCGTGGTTTTGCAACGAAGCAGTCCAGAGCTCGGCACCTCGGGTTTGCAGATGCTGGCCTGGGGTTTCTTTGTAAGCACAGTGCTGGTCCACCACGCAATCTACAGCGCGAACTCGATTGCTCACTCCGTCGGCAGCCGGCGTTTCGATAGCGCTGACACGAGCCGCAATAACCTGATTGTTGCGTTACTTACGTTCGGCGATGGCTGGCATAACAATCATCATTACTATCAACGGTCGGCGCGTCACGGTTTTTACTGGTGGGAAATCGACTTTACTCACTACATACTCAAGGGCCTCTCGCAGCTCGGGATAGTTTGGGACTTGCACACGCCTCCTGATCGAATCTACGCCGGCGCTCATCTCGAAAAAACGAGCGCGCCAAACAGGACCTATTCGTGAGTCAACACAGAGCCAGAACGTTCGCCGCCCTACTGCTGGTCGTGAGCTTGTTTGTGGCCGTGCGGATATCTCTGAGCGTGAGTCAAAAGGAAGTTAGAGCGGCGGCAGCGCGCTTCGCTTTCTCACGTTCGACACTGCCGGAGATTCCCGGCCCACCTGTTCGAGATCAACGCCTGGTCCATCCGAGCCTGAAGCGCGTTTCCGCTTTCGTTTCGACTGTCGGCGCCGCCGTCGCTCTCAATGACCTCGACGGCGACGGTGTTTCAAATGACGCGTGCTACATAGACACGCGAACAGATCAGATCATCATTACGCCGGTTCCGAAAACCGGAGAACGGTACTCACCGTTTGCCCTGGTCCAGGAGCCTTTTTTCGATCGCGACCGGATGGCTCCTCTCGGCGTGCTGCTCTCGGACGTTACCGAAGATGGCCACGTAGACGTGATCGTTTATTACGCCGGCCGAACACCGCTGCTGTTCCTTTGGCAGCCTTCAACTCACGGCGATAGCTCGTCCATAGGCGCCTCCAATTACGTCGTTCGCGACATTTTTCCTGATGAGATCTGGATGACGGGATCGGCAACTACCGCCGATCTCGACGGCGATGGACATCTCGATCTCATCTTCGCCAACTACTTCAAGGATGGATCGGACCTCTATAACCCGGCTGCCGGCGGCAGCATCTCAATGCCGCAGTCGTTTTCACATGCCGCTAACGGCGGAGGCGAGCGGATCTATCGCTGGACGTCGTCTACAACCGGCAAAACTCCGAACGTAACTTATGAAGAAGTACGAGACGCTTTTCCGGATGGTGTCGGCGGCGGATGGGGACTCGCCGCCGGCGCCTGTGACCTCGACGGCGACTTGCTGCCGGAACTTTATATCGCGCACGACTTTGGACCGGATCGTCTGTTTTGGAACCGATCTACACGCGGACAAATTCGCTTTGCTTTGTTGGAAGGCCGGCGGCGGTTTGCGTCGCCGAAATCCTACGTGCTTGGACGCGACTCGTTCAAGAGCATGGGCGTCGATTTCGCCGACTTGAACGACGATGGCATTCCCGACATATACGTAAGCAACATCACCGAGCCCCAGGGACTACAGGAGCGTCAAATGCTCTTCATGAGCTCGGGCGACGTCAGCCAGATGCGAGATGGCATTGCTCCGTATGTAAATCGAAGTGAAGCACTCGGATTAGCTGACAGCGGTTGGGCCTGGGATGCGAAGCTCGACGACTTCGACAACGATGGAATACCAGAGGCGCTTCAGGCGACGGGATTTATCAAAGGATCGTCGAACCGCTGGCCGGAGTTGCAAGAGCTCGCTACCGCCAACGACGTCGTCATCTCGAATGTGTTCACCTCCTGGCCCAAACTCGAGCAGGGCGCTGACATTGCCGGACACAATCAGAATCCTTTCTTTGTACGAGTCGGCGATCACTACGTGGACGTCGCGAAAGAGATCGGATTTGGTGAAGACTACGTCAGCCGCGGGATCGCGATCGCCGACGTCGATATCGATGGGTCTCTCGACCTGATAGTTTCGAACATGTGGGGGCCGGCAAGTTACTACCACAACGAGCGCGCGGTTGCAGGCTCATCTCTCAGTCTCAATTTACTTCTGCCGGTGTCGCCAGGAAACACGCTTGTCTACGAGGGCAGACAGCGAAGCGAGATACCCGGGCGCGCGGCAGTTGGCGCCGCTGTGAAAGTCACGTTACCCGGCGGCAAGGTGCTGACGCGCCAGGTCGATGGTGGTAACGGGCACAGTGGTAAGCGAAGCCCCGATCTTCACTTCGGTCTCGGCGGCTTTCAATCGGAGGTCAAGGTCGAGATCCGCTGGCGCGATCCGGAGGGAAAAGTTCAGCAACAGTTCCTGAACTTAAAACCTGGTCGATACACAGTTCTCTTGAAGTGGGTCAAGTCAGGAGACGCGTCATGAGTCCGCCCAACATGCGCTTGGCCGCGCTGAGACGATTTGCCATCACGATCACGGTGCTGAATCTGCTCGGCCGCACCATACTCGGTTTCGAGAATTCGTGGGCGCAAATGGTTGTGGCGCTTTTGATGGCGTACTTCACGGAGATCACTCTGGAGTTGGTCGACGCAGTAGCCAATAAGAAAACGCCGCGTTTTACTGGCGACGTAACCAACTTCATCGATTTTCTCCTGCCGGCGCACATCTCCGGTATGGCGGTGTCAATGTTGTTGTATTGCGGGAGTCAGTTGCTGCCATTCGCTTTCGCTGCCGCCGTTGCGATTGCTTCGAAGGCCCTGTTGACCGCAAGAGTGAATAACTCGGAGCGCCATTTTCTAAACCCTTCGAATACGGGAATCGCCGTCACCGTTCTTCTATTCCCGACCCTCGCGCCGATCATGCCGTGGCAGTTCACTGAGAGCCTGTCGAGTAACTGGAGTAGTGCCTTTGCCGCAATCGTCGTCGTACTCGGAACCTACATGAACTGGCATTACACGAGACGCATGCCGCTGATACTTGCCTGGGTACTCGCGTTTGCTCTCCAGGGCGTGGTTCGCTGTCTGATGAACGGGCTGCCGTTGATTGTCGGAGTGGTACCGCTGACGGGTGTCAGTTTCCTTCTGTTCACTTTTTATATGATTACGGATCCGGGAGCTACGCCGAGCGACCGGAGGGAGCAGGTGATTTTTGGCGCTTCAACCGCGGTGGTTTACGGGCTTCTCGTGCTCGCACATATCGGGTTCGGCTTCTTCTACGCGTTGTTTATTGTCTCGTTCTGCCGCGGTCTCTTCCTTTATCTCAAGGAACCGCGGGTCGGCGGTAACGCTTCATTGACGACGTCATCCTAAAGGTTGATACAACCGTCAACGCTCAGGCTGATGACTGTCCAATCAAGCCGGTGGTACTGTCTGCCAACTTTTTAAGCTCTACGCTGCCCATTCAGAAATTCGCAGAGTTCCACGTGTTTTGTAGTCGGTAGGACTTGTAAAGCCGATGCGATTATCAAAACTACGAACCGGTCATGGAGTTCGGCAGAAGTTCTTGCTGGGGCTGACGAGCGTCCTCACACTTTCTGAACCTTTCGACGTCGTAAAAACATTCACCTATAGACCGGAGTACTTCGGCAAACCGTTCTGCGATCTTGGGCATGACATCCTCCGTGGTCCGTCCGAATGGACCGTCGGCGAACGCGAACTCTTTGGCGCCTTCACCGCGAGTCTCAACCAGTGTCTCTTTTGAACGAGGGCTCACCGCGCGGTCGCGTGGACGTTCCTCGGTCATCAACTCGCATGTGAGGTATTCGGGGATTGGCGGAAAGCGCGGATCG
>DASRIM010000200.1:0-2545 GCA_035649995.1 Pyrinomonadaceae bacterium
ACTTCATTGCTTTAATCCGTGTTTGTGTTAGGTCGTGGCCTGGCGAATTTTTGTGATGGCCAGTACGAGCCTGTCCCAACTTGCTTCCTGCGTTTCGAGTTGTTTGCGTCCGCTGCGCGTGAGTTTGTAGAACTTCGCCTCTCGGCCGGTCTCATGTACGTCCCATCGCGCCGACACCCAACCCTTTTGTTCAATGCGATAGAGCGCGGGATACAGCGATCCTTGCTCGACGTTGAGCATTTCATCCGATAGTTGTCGAATGCGCTGAATAATTCCGTACCCGTGCAGCTCTCCCAACGAGAGCGACTTGAGGATGAGCATATCGAGCGTTCCCTGTAACAGATCAGCCTTGTCTTTTGGCACAACGGCCTCCTTCAAGCGAGCAACGTAGAAGTGACGATACCTAGAATCGGTAGGCATCATAGGCACGCATGCCTAGATTGTCAAAGCATCAGTTAGTGAAGTGGAAATTCGGAGGTGAGGTCTAGTTTTTACGACGTGTGACGCTGGCGGCGACCGCAACCAGTTCGGTGAGTTCGACTGGCTTGGGAACGTGCATGTCATAGCCGGCGCGCAGTGCTTGCAGGCGATCTTCGACGCGGGTGTAGGCGGTGAGGGCGATGGCCGCGACCTTGCGGGTCTTTTCGTTGTCAAGGTTACGCACTTGCCGGATCAGATCGTAGCCATCGGTGCCGGGCATGCCGATGTCGCTGATCAGGACGTCGGGGAGGTCGTTGTCGAGTTTGGCGAGGGCATCGGCGGCGGAGACCGCCAGTCTGACTGAAGCGCCGCAGTATTCAAGTCCTTGCCTCAACAACTCACGCGTGTCGGGTTCGTCGTCGACAACGAGGATCTTCAAGCCGTCAAGCCGGTCATTGCCATAATGCGCCGGCAACAGATCTCGCGCGGCCGGATGCACGCGACTGCCACTCGCGTCCACCTGATAGACCGGAGTGATCGGCAGCATCACGGTGAACGTCGCGCCCTTGCCGACCCCCTCGCTGGCTGCGCGCACACTTCCGCCATGAAGCTCAACCAGATGGCGCACGATCGCCAAACCCAGGCCCATGCCGCCGTGCTGGCGGCTCGTCTTCTGATCGGCCTGCCGGAAGCGGTCGAAAACATGCGGCAGAAAATCAGGCGCGATGCCCTGTCCGGTGTCGCTGACTACGATCTCCAGATGCGAGTTGACTCGCTCGGTACGAATCTGCACGCGTCCGCCGCGCGGTGTGAACTTGATCGCGTTCGACAAAAGGTTCCAGACCACTTGCTGCAAGCGCACGGGATCGCCGGGAATCGCAACAGCGCCCGTGTCCATTACTTTCTGCACGTGGACGCCTTTTGCGTCCGCTGCCGGCCTCACGGCCTCGACAGCCGCATCGATGAAAGAAATCGGATCGGAGGGCCGGACGTCCATGCGGAGCTTGCCGGTAACGATGCGCGAGACGTCGAGCAGGTCGTCGATCAATTGCGCCTGCGCGCGGGCGTTGCGTTCGATGGTGTCGAGCGCTTTTGCTCGGTCTGCTTCTGATAGTTGGCCCAGCCGCAACATGCGCGTCCAGCCGAGGACCGCGCTCAGCGGCGTGCGAAGTTCGTGCGAGATCGTGGCGAGAAACTCTTCTTTCAAGCGGCTCGACTCTTCCGCTTGTCGAAACAGTCGCTCGTTTTCCTTCGCTGCGGCTTCAGCCTCGCTCTGCGCGCGTTTCGCGACTGCGTACGCTTCGTCGAGCGCCTTGCGCGCCTGCCGCTGCTCCGTGATGTCGCGGGCGATTTTTGAAGCGCCGATGATCTGCCCGTTTGGGCCTACGATCGGGGAAACGGTCAACGAGATGTGGATGTTGCGTCCGTCTTTGGTGACGCGGACGGTTTCATAGTGCTCTATGCGTTCGCCGGCCCGGAGTCGCGCGAGGATTGCGGGCTCTTCGTTTACGTGATCGGGCGACATGAGTATCGTGATCGGCTTGCCGATTACTTCGTCGGCGGTGTAACCGAAAATGCGTTCCGCACCGCGGTTCCAACTGGTGATTATGCCGTCGACTGTCTTGCTGATGATCGCGTCGTCCGCTGATTCGATGAGAGCAGAGAGCCAGTACGGCGCCAGTTCGGGGCTTTTCAAATTAGTCAGTTGATTCTTTTCCAGATCCACCGCCGGCGGCGTCCCTTTCGGAGCATTGCTGGACATAACTATGCGATCTCTGCGTGATCGATTCAGAGGAGACTTCCGGGGGGATAACTGGGGTGGGCGGGATTATAGCAGGTTTGATTGAGTTTTAGTTACTACCCAAATATCTGCCACGGCGCGCGAGATCGGGCTGAGTTTGCGACTCGTAGTAGCTGAAAGCGGGGCTCTCAAGCGTGTGCGTTTGTGTGCGCCGCGTTTGTCCTGGAGGAGGATTACAGCTTTAGTGGTCCAGCCGCGCCGAAATGTTTGACACTCATTATTCCGTCTGCATTCACAGCGACACGGACCTCGCCCGGCTGGTGTCGTTTAGTGTCCCTGCGAGAGTTTGCCGATCAGGGTGAACAGCGGCAGGTACATAGCGAT
>DASRIM010000201.1:0-5627 GCA_035649995.1 Pyrinomonadaceae bacterium
AAATCTCCGGGAAGAGCCCGCCTTCGTCAAGACTGAGCGGTCGGGTTGTTTTATCCACAGGCTCGATGGGTTTGATGTCTTCGCCCGCCAGCGCGCCACGCTCTTTGAATCGCCTCGCCGTCACCAGCACGCGCGACTCGAGTGAACGCACTCCTTGATTATATGCGTCGAGCGCGCGATCGAGGTTGCGCCCGACCGTGTCGTAATGCTTCGTGAACGTCCGCAGACGATCGTAGAGCTTGCGCGCAAGGCTGCTGACTTCGTGCGCGTTCTCCGCCATCTGCTCCTGCCGCCAACCGTACGAGATCGCTTTCAGCAGCGCGATCAGCGTCGTCGGCGTCGCGATGATGACGTTCTGATTGACGCCATCTTCAATCAACTTCGGATCGTTCTCGAGCGCGGCGCTGTAGAACGTCTCGCCCGGCAGAAACAGCAACACAAACTCCGGCGTCGGCTGCACCGCTTCCTGATACTGCTTCCGGCTCAGCGTCGCGATGTGAGTTCGCACCAGCCGCGCATGGTCTTTCAACTTACTGGAACGCACTTCCTCGTCAACCGCGGCGATCGATTCGTAAAACGCGTCGAACGGCACTTTCGAATCGACTACGATCGTGCGATTGCCCGGCAGCCGAACGATCATGTCCGGACGCAAACGCCCGTCTTCACCGTTGACCGTCGTCTGCTCCGCAAAGTCGCAATAACGCAACATACCGGCCAGTTCGACGACGCGCCGCAACTGAATCTCGCCCCAGCGCCCGCGCACGTGCGGCATCCGTAAAGCCTTGACCAGATTGCCGGTTTCCGACTGAAGCTGCGATTGTGACGTCGCCAACGACTTCACTTGTTCACGCAACTCAGCGTACGCACCGGCGCGCGTCTTTTCGAGCTCGAGGATCTTGCCGTCAACCTTTTCCAGCGACTCTTTCAACGGCTTGACCAGTTCGTCGATGGCGCTTTGGCGGCGTTCGAGATCGCCCTTCGCCGTCTCCTGAAACTTCTCGAGGTTCTGCCGCGCGAGATCGAGAAACGATTGATTGTTGTTTCTGAGCGCGTCGGCGGAGAGGGCCTTGAACGCGTCGGCGAGCCGGAGTTCCGCTTTTGTGAGTAGTTCGATTTTCTCCTGGCTTGCCTTCCGTTCCTCTTCGAGCTTGGCTTGCAACGCCGAGAGTTGTGCGGCGGTGCGGGAGTTCTCGTTTCGCAACTCCTCGCCGTGCGCTGTTTCGCGGTCGAGCGCTTCGCGAAGCTGGCGGACCTGATCCTCCTTACCCGCCAGTCGTTCCACCAACGTGGCAAATTCGGAACTTGTTTTGGAGCGAGTTACGAACCAGACCGCGACAGCGCCGATGACAAGGCCTGCGCCCAGCATCGACAGGGGAAGGAAAAATTCCATGCCCGGGATTCTAACCTATCTTCCGAAGCTTGAGACCATGCGTTCGTATACTTTTCTCGTCAATCGCACGTCGTTGAGGTTGTACTCGCGGATCAGATCCAGTTTCCCAGCCTGATACAGATCGAACACTTTGCTGCCTTCCACTTCGTCCGTCTTGCTCGATTCGATCCCGAGCGCCCACGCGATGTCGTCGAGACTGACGTTGCGCTTCGCCCCAAGCCACCAGCGATGCATCGTGTCGAACACGCCGCGCACGTTGTACTCGCTCAAATTCACGAACGGCCGCACCTTGATCGCATGCGCCAGACAGCGCTGAAAGATAAAGGGCAGATCGAAGCCGATGATGTTGTGGCCGACGAGCTCGTCGCAATCGGGATCGAAGTCTTTCATGAACTGCACGAACTCGAGCAGCGCCTGCTTCTCGTCTTGTTCGTAGCCGTACTGGTCGATACCGAACACGTGCTCGCTTCCATGCGGGCCGAAATCGGGAAACTCCAAACCGGGAATCGGACCGACGTGCAGCGCGATCGAGAGAATGCGGCCGGAGGTCGCGCTCAGCGAGCCCAACTCGTAACAGCGCTCTTCTTCGGCGGCGATGTCTTCGAGGTAACGCTGTTGCTGTTCGAAACGCATGTTGCCGAGACGAATCAGCCGCTCGAGTTGCGAGCCGACGCGTTCGCGATAACTCGGCAAGGTGATCGTTTCGATGTCGAGCGTGTAGGCGCGCGGGAGTTGCGGGTCGGCGTTTTGGTGTTCGCGGTACTGGTCGATCGTGATCGGGCGATATTCGGCGACCACGAACTGCGGGCGATCCTGGAAGCTTTCGAGTTTGCCGGTGATGCCCCAGAGTCCGGGCTTCAACTCTTTTTGTGTTTCGATGACCTCGCCCCAGATCTTGAGCGCGATCGTGCCGGAGGCGTTGCGCGCAGAGGCGTCGCAGAACAGCCGTCCCTGCTGAGTGCGTCGCTCGCGCACTGAAGTCACGAGCACGATCAGCCACAGGTCTTCGCCGAACGGAATCTCGGGAATGGGAACGTTACCGCGCATAGCCACAAAGGACGTTAACCACAAAAGGCACAAAAGGCACAGAAGGCACAAAAAAGATTTTTGTCAGGTCAGGTCGCACTGTCCAAAGGACGAGATCACTCATAGTTCCAACAAACAGCGAAATCACTCATGGCTTAAAGTCTCTTTGTGCCTTTTGTGCCTTTTGTGCCTTTTGTGTCTTTTGTGGTTCCATGCGGCCGGTGAGCATCAAAGCGATCATCTTGTAGTCGGCCATGAACGACCAGAGCGGATACTGGAAAGTTGCCGGTTTGTTTCTTTCGATTACGAAGTGCGCGAACCACGCGCAGCCGTAACCGGGAATGAACCCGAGCGGGAACAGCCACCATTTTCCGATTGCGATGAGATACGCCACGGTTGCGAGCCCGGCCGTGGTGCCGAGCAGGTGCAGCCAACGCGTCCCCGTCCGGCTGTGTTCCGCGACGTAAAAAGGCCAGAACTCTGAAAACGATTTGTAGCGCGGATCATTCACTGGAACAACGCTCTCAACTGCGTCTCAGTCAACGGCTCCACATTTACTAACTGCAAGTTCTCGTCAACGTGCTCAACTCGGCTCATCCCCACCAGCGCGGTCGTGATCCCCGGCGCCGAACGAACAAACTGAATCGCCGTTTGCGCGTCAGTCGATAACGATCCGAGCGCGCGCGTTACGGCCTCCGGCAAACCTCTCGCGACGCGTCCCTGCAACATCGAACCACTCGCCATCACCGTAACGCCGAGCGCCTTCGCCGCCTCGACGACCGTCATCGGCTCGCCGTCGATCGACTCATTCGCCACGGTGATCGCTTCCGGCATCGCCAGGTTGAACGGCAATTGAATGAAACGAAAACCATGCGACTCCGTGCCGGCCTCGCGCGCAATTTCAAACATCCGCACCAGCGAGTGATGTTTACCTGAACCTGCCGGCTCACGAAATCCATTCCACGTCGCGACGCCGTAAAACTGCAACTTTCCCTGCCTGCGGTTGTTTTCGAGCAGTTCGAACGCCAGCCGAATCCGATGATAAAACTCCGTTTCCGAAACGTGGTCCAACTGCGACTCCGGATTGTGAACGTAATACACATCCACCTGCTCGAGGCCCATGTTTCGCAGCGACTGGTCGAGTTGGTTCTGCAAATACGACGGCGTCATGCAATGACTGCCGACGATGTCGTCGAACGACGCGATGCCGGGTTTGACGAACGTCTCCGACACATACTCGGTCATATTGCGCGGCGGCGCGCCGTCAAACGGCAGGTAACCGCCCTTGGTGCAGATCAGCAGTTCGTCACGCGAGAAGCCGTTGCCCGCGAGCGTCTTCAGCGCGCGGCCGATCGAGCGTTCGCTTCGTTGAAAACGATAGTTCGCGGCCGTGTCGATCACGTTTACGCCGCGCGACACCGCGCGGACAATCGCGTTGGCGTAACTCACGTCCGTCTCGTCGTCGGCGTTGCCGAGATACGTGCCGATCCCGATCGACGACAGCGTCAATCCTTCCGCCTTGCGGAAATGACCCGCCGCGCGATCGGCGAAGCGATCGTGGTAGTGCGCTGTGCCTTGCGTCGTGGCGTGATTTGTTGGCGACATCTTTTCATGGATGTTAGCACGATCCGTGTACTTTGTGTTTTGAGGTCAGTGCTTGATAACTTGTAGAACCATGAGCTCAACGGCACGGCTGCGGACGCAATCGTCTCTCGATATCGACGAGCAGGCCCTCGACGACGTCACGCGCCAGGCGACGCAACTGGTCGCTGACTATTTCCACACCATCTACGAACGTCCGGTCCGCGCCGAAAACTACGCAGGCAAAACAACCGCGGCGCTTGACGTCGAACTGCCGCTTGAAAGCGTTCCGCTCGAGCGGCTGATCGCCGAGTGCCGCACGATCTTCGATCTCAGCCGCCATAACGGTCATCCGCGGTTTTTCGGTTACGTCGCGTCGCCGTCGACGCCGATTGGCGCGTACGCCGAGCTGATCGCCGGCGTGCTCAACGCGAATATCACGTGCTGGCGGTCGGGTCCGGCGGGTACCGAACTGGAGCGGCTCGTCGTGCGCTGGCTCGGATCGTTGATCGAATACGATCGCGACGCGCACGGGCTGCTGACGAGCGGCGGCTCGATGGCGAACATGATCGCGTTGCTCGTCGCAAGCAGAAGAAAGTTGGGAGACGAAGCATCGCGCCGAGGTCTTTGGAATCAGCGATCGCCATTGACCATTTACGCTTCGGAAGAAGTCCACATGTCGATCCCGAAGGCCGCGGACGTTCTCGGGCTCGGACGCGATCACGTTCGGGTAATCGCCTGCGATGATCGCGGGCGGATGCGCGTCGATTCGTTGCGCGAACAGATCGAAAACGATCTCCGCGATGGGCTGCGGCCGTGTTGCATCGTCGCCAGCGCGGGTACTGTCAACACTGGTGTAGTCGATCCGTTAGGTGAAATAGCCGCCGTCGCGAGTGATTTCGATCTGTGGTTCCACGTGGACGGCGCTTACGGAGCGCCCGGCATACTCGACGAGCGAAAGAAGCACCTCTTCCGCGGCCTCGAACGCGCGGATTCCGTTTCGCTCGATCCGCACAAATGGCTCTACGTTCCCGTTGACGCGGGCTGTCTTCTGTTTCGCGATCCGCGTCCGGTGAAGTCCTCCTTCAACACCGAAGACGCCGATTACATAAAAGTGCACGGACACATCGACGACGAGGCGTTCGCATTTTGGGACTACGGCGTCGAGCTCTCGCGGCGCTTTCGCGCGTTGAAGGTGTGGCTGACGCTGAGTTACTACGGCGCGCGCCGGATCGCGGAAGCAGTAAGCGGCGACGTCTCGTTGGCTGCGTATCTCGGCGAACTAGTCTCCGCCGCTGATGATTTCGAACTGCTGGCCCCGGTCGAGTTGAGCATCTGCTGTTTTCGTTACGTGCCCCCGGGAACGAAAACTACCAACGCAGAGATCGATCGACTGAACGAGCGCATCATGGGCCGCGTTCAAACAGGCGGCCGCGCTTATGTCTCGAATGCGACTGTCAACGGCCGCTTTGCACTGCGCGCCTGCATAACTAACTTTCGCACGACCAAGTTTGATATAGAAGAAACCATCAAGACGATCCGCGACGCCGCGCGTCAAGAGAGCAACTAATGCCGCACTTCCAGGACGAACTTCGCGTCGCAATCGACCTTGCGCGTGCCGCCGGCGCGG
>DASRIM010000202.1:0-15637 GCA_035649995.1 Pyrinomonadaceae bacterium
AGCGGGCCTGAAGCCGGTCGAACCCGGAACAGTTCCCACTATTCCTGAACCGGAGATCGTGATGATGATTGCAGTGGTCGCCGCTCTTCTGTTGTGGCTTCTCTACCGTCAATACTTCGTACCTCGCGCGAGCGGCCGCACTGCGTTATGAAACGAACTCTCTTGCTGGTCGCAGCGCAACTCATCGCTTTCTGGCCTGTCTGGAGATGGTATGCCGTGCGTCTCGGCAACTCTACGGATGAGCGTTGGGGTCTTCTTGCCCTATCGACTGCTTTGTTATTTGTGCTCAGTAGAAAGGCGTCCGCTTACGCGATCGAGCGTTCACTTACGCTACCGGCACTCGTCGGACTTCTGTACGTTGTTACCTATCCTGTATTCCCGCCGCTGGCACGAGCGGGACTGGCGTTCACGGCGATCGCGGTCACGGTAAGCGTGGTCCGCTTCGGGAATCCGTTACATCCTGGTGTGCTTGGTCTATTGTGGCTGTCGCTTCCGCTCGTTCCTTCGCTCCAGTTTTACCTTGGTTACCCTCTGAGACTGCTCGTCGCCGCTGTAGCCGCTCCGATCCTGAGGCTCGGGGGCTTTGCTGTCTTTCAGGAAGGGACATGTCTCAACTGGGCCGGACAGCTTATCTGGGTCGATGCGCCTTGCAGCGGCGTACGTATGCTCTGGGTGGGTCTATACCTGACCTTTACTCTCGTTTGCTTCTATGAGCTTCGTCTTCTTAAGACGCTGCTGTTTTCGATAGCCGCGTTCTTTGTAATCATCGCCGGAAATGTTTTTCGAGCCGTAGCGCTCTTTTATCTCGAGTCCGGCGTCTTCCCGATGCCGGCATGGGCGCACGACTATGCGGGGCTGGTTACTTTTGCGCTAGTCGCGATTGCGATTGTCGCGGCTGTTCGTTTCATTCGCAGAGAGAAAATATGCGGCGAACTGTTTTCTACTTAGGCGTCTGTACACTGGCGGCGCTGATTCCTGTACTTCCAATGCGATCAAGGCAGCCGGCTGGTGCAATTCCGCGCGTTGCGTTCAGTGAGTGGCCGGCACAGTTCGAGGGGCAGGCGTTGAGACCTCTGCCTTTAACAGAACGTGAGGTGCGTTTCGGTAGAGACTTCCCCGGGCAGATCGGACGCTTCAGCGACGGCAGGCGCGAGGTGATCATTCGTTGGGTCTCGGAAGCGACGCGCAGATTGCACTCAGCCGCGGAGTGCTTTGAGGGCATCGGCTTCAGCGTACGGCCGCTGCCTCTGCTCGTTGCTGCGGATGGTTCGCGCTGGTCGAGCTTCATCGCCACTCGTGGAAACGAGCGTCTTCGCGTCCGTGAGAGGATTTACACCGATACCGGCGAGAGTTGGACGGACGTATCCTCCTGGTACTGGGCTTCGGTGCAAGAGACAAGCCCCGGCCCGTGGTGGGCCGTCACAGTCGCTGAACGTGAACCTGATTAGGCGTTTTGTTTTGATTGACGCGCTCATGATGCGCCTCCTATCATCACGCCATGTTTCGACGTTCCTCCACCTCCCTCCTCTGTTCCGTCGTAATGCTCGCCTTTGCATGGTCGTGTTTTGCGCAAACACCAACGACACCGATCGACCAGGCCAGCCTTACGAAGATCCTTGGCTTCGAGACTGAGCGCACCGGCGACTCACCAGGCTGGTTTGCCAATCCGCCCGGCACAATCTTCAACGACGACAAGATCATGCACAGCGGCCAATGGTCGGTGCGAATAGAACGCACGGCTCAAAGTAGCGGTGAGTTTTCGGTAATTGGCAGGCCGATTTCCTGGGAGTTCTCGGGAAAGATCATTGAGATTCGCGGCTTCCTGAAAACCGAGAATGTGACGGGTTTCGCCGGGCTGTGGATGCGCCAGGACAAGACCGGCGCAATGCTTTCGCTCGAGAACATGCAGAGCCAGGAGTTGAAAGGAACCCACGATTGGGCCGAGTACAAGATCACGTTGCCGGTTCACGCGGAAACGCGCTCGCTGATTTTCGGGTTCTTGATGGCCGGAACGGGCAAAGCCTGGGCCGACGATTTACAAATTCTCGTAGACGGCCGGCCGCTGTGGGACACGCCAAAAGCTCCGAAAGCGGAGACAGTACTCGATCGCGATCACGAATTCGACGCGGGTTCCCGTATCGCGTTCACCCAACTCTCCAGCGTTCAAATTCAAAACCTGGCGACACTCGGCAAGGTGTGGGGGTTTTTGAAGTATCACCATCCGTTGATCACTGCCGGCCAGCGCCACTGGGATTACGAACTGTTTCGAGTGCTGCCTTCGATCCTTTCCGCACCCGATCGCAACACGGCCAACGCCTTACTTGCCAAATGGATTGAAGGGCTTGGGGCCGTCAAACCCTGCGCCTGCGTAAAACTGAACGAGACCGAGATCCATCTGCGTCCCAGGCTTGCGTGGCTCGCCGATACTAAAATCCTCGGCACTGAGTTGAGCGCAAAACTGCAATCGATTCATGCCAACCGTGTGGCCCAGACCGAGCAATTCTATGTTTCAAAAATGCCGAACGTCAGCAATCCGTCGTTCGAACACGAACTGAGTTACGCGAATATCAAGTTCCCCGATGCCGGGTTCCAGCTTCTGGCGCTCTATCGCTTTTGGAACATTATCGAATACTGGTTTCCGTATCGCGACCTGCTCTCCGAAGACTGGGACACAGTTTTGATCGACTCGCTGCCCAAGGTCGCGCTTGCCAATAACGCCGAAACCTATCAACTCGCCTTGATCGAGTTGATTGGCAGGGTCGAAGACAGTCACGCCAACCTCTGGAGCTCACTGAAAGTCCGGCCGCCAACCGGCGCTTGCCAGCTTCCCGTGAATGTCCGTTTCGTTGAACGCCGTCCTGTGATTTGGAGTTACGCCGGCAAGGCAGGCGAAACCAGCGGAATGAAACCCGGCGACGTAATCACCGATCTTGATGGCGTTCCCGTCGCGAACCTGTTGGAACGTTGGAAGCGCTATTACGCTGCGTCGAACGAGGCGGCGCGGCTGCGAGACATCGCGAGGCAAATGACGCGCGGCGAATGTGGCAAGGCCACGATACGAGTCAACCGGGATAATGCCGCGATGGAGATCAGCTCTGAACGAGTGCCCATTGAACAACTCAACGCCCTCGCAAACACTCATGATCTCCCCGGTGAGACCTTCCGCCTGCTCTCGAAAGATGTGGCCTATCTGAAGCTCTCGCAAGTGAAGGCGGACCAGGCTGCGAAGTACATAGAGTCGGCGGCAGGCACGAAGGGTTTGATTATCGACATTCGCAACTATCCGTCGGAGTTTATGGTCTTCGCGCTGGGTTCGCTCCTTGTGGACCAGAAGACTGACTTTGTCCGGTTCACGCAAGGAGATCTCTCCAATCCGGGCGCCTTTCATTTTGGGCTGCCGTTGTCACTGTCTCCGCAGCAGCCGCATTATCCAGGCAAGATCGTGATTCTCGTGGACGAATTCACACAAAGTTCCGCGGAATACACAACGATGGCGTTCCGTTCCTCTCCGCGAGCGACAGTTATCGGCAGCACGACCGCGGGCGCCGATGGAAACGTCTCGCCGATCCCTTTGCCCGGCGGCTTCCGTTCGTTGATTAGCGGAATCGGCGTGTTCTATCCGGACAAGAAACCAACGCAGCGCATCGGCATCGTTCCGAACCGCGAAGTACGGCCCACTATCGCCGGCGTTCGCGCCGGTCGCGATGAAGTCCTGGAGGCTGCGATCCGCGAGATCGTAGGCAAGGACGTCCCGGCTGCCCAGATCGAAAAAATGACCAAACCTTGATTCCGCCCCACACCGATGCACGCATGGTTTTGGGCCACGCCTAACCGTCAGATCGGAAACGCGGCACTCTCGCCGGAAACCGTAAGCACCAGGAACATGTTCTCGATCATCTCGCCGGCGAAACGATCTCGCGCTTCCGTGTCCGCAGGTGGTTGATCAGGAAATGCAAGCTCCCATACACCCACCGGCGACTGGCCGATCATCGGCAGCCAGTTGGTGCCGTTTCCACTACGCGTACTCACCCGGCCATCCACCGTTGATGCTGGACCACCAGACGAGCCCGGCATGCCCTCAGCAGTAAAGTGCAGATGACGGATCGGTTGTTCGAACACCTCACCATCTCTTCTTACCAGGTAGAGCACGATGTTTTGGATACTCAGGTTACTGAGGTTCACCGGAAAGTCGCTTCGTCTCGTCTCGAAATGGACCGCCATTGGTGTGGCGGTCTGATGCGGATTGTTCAGGTCGTACCAGGCATCAGCAAAGACCTGCCGGAAGTCGAATGCGCGATCGAAGCTCACCGTTCGATCCAGTCGCTGTATGACCTCGCGCTCGTAATCAAAACTGTGCAAGGCCGTCATGTCGACCTTGAAGAGCACAGTCGCGATCGTGTTGTAGTCAAACTGATTCGACGCCTTAGGCATCCTCAGCTCCCACAGCGTATCGAAACCCGTTCCTTCAAACGGACTGAGGAGCATTTGACTATCAGGCTCCAACTCCATCACGCCTGAAGAAGTGCTGGCCGCAGACATCGCGATTCTTTCCGGGAGATTCCGGATTGTTACTGGCTGAAATGTGTCGCCTTGCACCACGGTGCGAGAAATGCCCGCCGAGGTACAAGTGGCACGAATCCCGCGCGTGGGCGGAATCAACGCGACGACCGATATGTGGACCTGCTCTATTAGAGTCAGATAGTAGCCGGGAAACTCGCGGTCGATTTGGCTCGAGGAGGTATTGAAGATCAGCACTCCGGTCTCGCGGAAGTGCTGGAACTCGAGCGGGAACATTTCTGCGAGGTCGAGTGTGATGCTCAACGTCTGTTTGCGCCGCCGGGTATCAAACGCATAGCTGTCGAGCTGAAAGATGTCTTTCAACAATCTTGCCGAGCCGGTCAAACCCAGGCGGTCAGCGCCTCCGCCATTTGCCGGATCAGCCGGCAGACTCCAGTAGTCTAGTTGAACCACTTTCAGCGGCGCCTGTTGACGTTCAAAGGCAAGCTGTCTTTCCGCAAGACGCGCGACTGCTGTTGCTTCCTGGAGAAAGTAGCGATAGACGTCTTCCAGGACGCTCGCAATCCAGCGGTACATCTCTTCGTTGAAGGTCCTGCTGAGCAGGAAATTCAACACGTCCAGAGCATGGGTGTGCTCGAGTCCGGCGATGAGCCGTTCCTGCTGCACTATGTTGATCTGATTTTGGGCCAACACGATTTGCTGATCGCCGATCTGGGAGTCGATTGCTGCGATACCCTGCTGCAACTCCCACTCGTCATTGCGTCGCTCAAAGCTGGCTTCGATCGAAGCAGCGGCGGCGCTGGCCTCCGCGCTGATCGCCTGCAATTCGAACCCAAGTCCGGCCATCGTCGCGGCCATCGACGTGCTGAGCGCCAAACTCTTCATCGCGCCCGTCAGCACCTTACCGCCGGAAAAACTTCCTATCATCTCGGCGGACGTTTGGGCGATGCTGGCGGCAGTTCTGGCTTGAGCGGCCTGTTTTTGAGCCTGAGCCGCGAGGGAATAGGCGTTGAGCATCTTGATCTCATTGAAAGACTTGCCGTCTGAAATCCAGTTGGCAAAAGTCGATTCTCGAAAGACCGCGCTGCTCTTTTGTAGTTGGGCCATCCCCAGTTCGTTAGCCGCCTGGACCACGCGCAAGTCTTGCAATGTAACTCGCGCTTCCGAGAGTTCAACGTTCTGTTCCGCCTGTAAAACCGACAGGGCTTCTCGTTCAGCGTTTTCCAGGGCGCTCTGATATCCGCTCTCAATCTGTTGTGCGATTCCGGCCAGCTCTTTGGCTCGCGCTATCACCGTCGCGTAGCGATACGGAGTGGGCGCTGCGTCGACGACGCCGTTAAAGATCGCGCCATCAGCCGAGACCATGGCGCTGCCCAAACCGATGGGCGCGCCGTAGAGATCGACCTGCCTGAGAAATCCGGCGATATTACGGCACGTACGCAGTTTCGTCAGATTGTTTGCCGCACGCGTCCGCAACGCCGTGACCACGGGATTTTGAGGTATGCAGAAATCGAACGAGATGCCGTTGCCGATCGCTACGCTATCGGAGAGATTCGCAGTGAGCTGCATCAACGGTGCGTTCTGGCGCATCTGCATCAACGTGGAGAGCCGGTTCGATAGGGTTGGTCCTGCCTGCGGCAGTGCCAGGCGGCCATTTCCGTTCAGGCTACTCCTGGTAAAGCGCGGTTCTCGCAGCCACGGGACCTCAAGAGAAGCCGGCTGTGTTGAAGTACTCGTGATGGCCGTCACTCGATTCAGCGCCGACTCGCGGCGGCCCTCCTGCGTGCTCCTGAGCAGCGCGACTGAGGAAGCATCGGCGGAGAGTTGGTTTTCGAGACTCTGAATCGTTTGGCGCTTGGTAGAAATGACCTGCGCGAATGCCGGCGAAGCGGGCGTTTGTTGCAGAGCAGCGACTATTGTTTCTCGCATGGCGCCCATGCGTTCGACCGGCGGCAGCGCGGTATTTTGATTTATGGCGGCCAGTGATTGGGTCACCTCACGCAACTGATCCGGATCTTTGAATTGGGCCAGGACCATCTGGAATTGCGTGATGGGGAATTGCCCGGAATCGGCGACTTCGATCTCCAACTCACCAAGAATGTTTTCGCACGGAGAATTTGCCGGACGCAGTTTCTCCAGCAGCTTCAAACTCTGACGGTAAAGCTCGCGCGCCTGCGCGTTGTCCGTAGCGTTGTCTCTGGCAAACAGAGCATCCGCGTAGTCGATCAAGCAGCGAATGATCAGCAACAGGAGATGTCGGGTGTACGTGTTTTTGCGGGTGGCGGCAATGACGTGAGCATTGCTTGCATCAGTCAGGAAATCTTCTGCAAGGTCGTAATCGAGAGTTAGTTGCTGTTCTTCGATCAGGCCGAAGCAGATCTTTTGATCGCCTTCCGGAGCTAAATAGTCGTAAACAAGTCGATACCACACGAGGGCCTCGGCAAAGAACCCCGAACGCTGAAGCCGAAGAGCAAGTTGCGTGGGAACGAGCAGATAAGCTTCGAGAAGGTAGCTCCTGGCGGAAGGCGGCGCCGTTTCCAAAAGCTCATAGATCGTCTTGATCTCTTCAGCACGCTGCTGGAGCGCGACGGCGCTGCGTTCGGGCAAGTTGTCGAAGGGACCAGGGCCATACGGCGTGAGCTCGTACTTTGCACTGGCCTGAATCGAAGACGGGTTATGGCCCACAATGGTCGGTACCCGGACGGGGAAACTGTGTTCGTCGTCCGTCATCTGAATGAACGTAAGCCGGCGCGTGCCGTTGTCGTTGGTTCCTTCCACGCCTGAATGCGGCGCCACGATCCAGTCGTCGTTCGAAATCTCCACGGTCGCATTCAGGTCGTCTGATGATCGTTGCAGGAACGTAATGGACTTTTCCGATTTGCCGGGAGGCGCCCACGAGCTCTTCTCATTGTGCATCTGATTTACAAGCAACTGCTCGATCACCGCCGCGAGCGTAAGATTGTCCGCTGACAATGCCTTGATGCGATCGTTGGCCCACTTCCACCAGCCCAGCGTGGGATGAAAATAGCTCACACTGTCGATGTTCTTGATGTGCTCGAGGAACTGTTGTACGCCGTAGTATTTCTGCTGAAACAGGTAGAAATACAGATCGTCGGCTGTATCGTCATAAAACTCGGCGTTGCCCGGCGGTTCGAAAAAGAACTTGTCTTCGAAGTCATCGAGCGGTCGGGTAATGAGACCAAGGAGCGATCCGCTGAAGTAGACGTCTCCGTTCCAATCGCCCGTGGCAATCGGAATGTCCACGCCATTTATTGTCCGCTGGAGAGGATGCCAGCCGGCCGGATGAAGTGGTTGGCCGGGCGGATCCGGTTCGTGCGCGGGAACAAAGAAATCAGGTGCGTAGCGTTCGAACGCGTAGAGGCTGGTGTCGTCCAGGCTGATGCCAAGATTCGGGATAAACCAGTTTTCGTTGAAGTCGACGATGTCAGAGAAGACGTATTCGCTGTCGTCCTCGTCGATGCCGGCCTGATTCAACTCAATGCTCCGGAATTTTGTGCCGCTGTTATTTCCGAAGAAACAGAACAGGTCGAAGTCACCTGGAGAAACGAAACCACCGCGGTAAGAACCACTGCCGACCAGGTTCCATCCAAAATCATCATTCTTGAGTGGCTCAACAAGATCTGCCTGGGCCATGCGATAACGAACCTGGGCATCCATCTCGGCCACGATCAAGTAGTTGAGAGTTGAGATCTGGATCAGCGCTTTGATTCCGTCGACAGTGTCCGCGAGGGATGGACCATAAAGCGGCAGCCATTCATTGTCGTCCCAACCCTCGGCATCGGCGCGCAGTTTTCGGATATAACTGACACCTTGTTTCAAGGTGACGGCGACAAGAGTAGGGAAAGGAAACTGTGTGGTAGTGCCGAGATTGATCTGGCGCTTTTGAATTACAGCACCCGATTTGATCCCGGCTTCAAAACCGTCGGGCCAACTGAGATTCTTCACACCCAGCCAGCGTGCGTCGTCAAGATCGTACTTCCTGAGCAGTAAAGATTTCGCGGTCGAGGCGAATAGCAATATGTACCGTTTGCTACCCGCTTCGTGAGGCGTGGCCCCTAAAATCGCGTCGACTTCTCCCACTACTCCAAGCGGTGTCCAGGTCGTAGTCGTGTCTCTGACGGTGGCCTTCGATTCGACCTGGGCCCAGTAGACCTTGCCGCTTTCTCTGGATCGAGCGAACAAATGAGTGATCTGGATCAAATTTGTCGACGTTGGTTTACACGCACCCGGGGATGTTTGGACCATCTCGACCTGGCACGTGGCCTGAATGTCGAGACTGCAAACGTCTCTGAAATATTCACTGTATTCTTTCGAAAACTCACACGCCTGCTCGGGAGTTATCGGATTGCGCAGTTTTTTGGAGAGTGCCAGGTATCCATGCGATTGCCTGAGTGCGGGAGTCACGTGCAGCAGGTTTTCCGGATAGAGATAAGCAAGCATGAACGCTCGCCAGGTGGCATAGGATCCGATTACCGGCCACTCCAGTTCATAATCTTCAATTGCATCGAGAGTGACGTTGTTCATGATCTCCAGGTGACTGCGGTCATACACTCCGCGAATGAATCGTTGCAGGGTCTCGATTGCCTGACTTACGCGAGTCGTCATCTGGCAGCCACTCAACTGCATGTCGAGCAATAATCGGCGGTCCAGCCACTCGGCTTTTTCGGCGAGCGTGTCTCCCGGCGCCACAGACTCCATGATGAGAATGTTGCGCAGCAGCGGCAGGACAGACTCCTCTGCTTTTCCCACGACTTCGGCAAGTCCTTCAATCAATGCGTTGAATTGACCATTGCGAGCGGTAAGCGTGCTAGTCCACTGCTCATATTCGAGACGATCGTGTAACCAGCGAACCTGTGGCGAGTCGTCTGGCGGCGGTATCTCCTGCGGCACGACAAAGCGATGCGGATGCAGCGTGATCTCAGCGTTTTGCTCGGCGAGACGCCAGTCGGCGAACTCGCGCCGTTTTTCACCCTGAATCAGGATCGCATCGACTTCCAGCCACAGATGGCTCTGCACACTTTCGTTCCCCAGGGCCAATTCGCGAATGCTTGCGAGAAAGCGATATTCAGGAACCGTCAAGTTGAGTTGGTCCAGGTGAGGTTGAATATGACCTCCGCCGGCTTCGATCGTTACGAGGTCCTGAAAGCGATCGAGATTCAGGCCCAGGGTGCTCGCCTGCAAGGCGGCCTCGAGAGTCGCGAGCGAGTTAGCTTGATCCTGGCGGGCCGTGTGGATGGCTTCCAAACGTGCGTCGATCCAGTTCCGCCGCTGTTGCCAAAGAGTCATCGCCTGGAGAGGCGGGGTGACGAGTGGCGCCGTAAAGCCAAGCGACAGAGCGGACTTCTTCGATTTGAACCCGGTGATTTGTGTAATGAGAACGATGTGGTTCGACGGTATCTGGTCGGGGTCTATGATCGGACGGTCGCTGCGGCGAGCAAGAGCGGCGCGCCATTCATCGCGTTCGGCTGCCGTCGCGGTCCACAGGCTCGACGGCGATGGTGGTTCCACTGGAAGCCAGAAGAGCCTCGGCCCGAACACCAGATCCAGAGCGTTCTCTGCCTGGACCCAACTGGCAAACAACGTCCGGCGGTGCGCGCGAGAGAGGATGTCGAACACGGCGGACCACGCCTCGTCGATCTCCTCCTGCGTGGGGCCTATCGGTTCGGCGGCTTGCTGGTGAGCGTCGATCTCCATCAGGTGATTGAACCCGGCCGGCGTGAGATTGAGCTCGGCGATTGTTGTTTGGGCTTCGACAACTTGATCGGCCGGAGTGTCAGGCGAGTGCAACGTTGCGAACAGGTTTCTCAATTCATCGATGTTGCGGCCGAGTTCATTTTCGAGCAGCGACGCCAGTCCGTTGTCTTGCGGCTGCTGGTTCACGAGCGACTGGCGATGAACCTCCAACGCGACTCTGCGTTGTTCCAGCAGAGTTGACGCAGGATTCGATTCAAGCGGCGAACGCAGATAGCTTTCGTCAATCAGCCCTGGATCGACAAAAGGAAGGCGTTCGGGACCAAAATAGCTATCGAGCGACCAGTCCTGTGTTTGCCAGGTCGACTCCAATCGCTCGCGTTGCCAAAGGATCAGATCGGGCGGCGTGCTGCTCGTTGAAAATACGTTTGCAAGGCGAGTGCTCTGATAACCGAACCGTTGCTGGAGAAGGTCTTCACTGGGTGAGACCGGCGGCTGTTCTATGTTGAAGAAAAGCTGGTTCAAATGACTTTGATCGATGCCGAGGCGATCGGCGATCGCCTGGCGGTGTACGGCGATCTGTTCAGCAACCAAACTGTCGCCCTCGACCTGCAACATTGCGCGCCGCATTTGTTCGAAGCTTGTTCCAAGGTTCGTAAGTATCTTGCGATAAAGTTCGTTGCGAAGATGACGATAGGCATTGCGGAAAGGAGTTGAGAGTTGCAGATCTTCCTGATTGAGAAGATTTGTGAAGCGCCACAGCGCCTCGACGCAGATACGGACTTGCCGTACCTCTTCTTCCACGGCCCGGCAGTTTGCCGGCATGTCGCCAAACGGTTGATGAAGCTCCTCCTCCAACTGGCTGAACTGGATCGCCGTCTCTACATCCTTGATGTGGTCCAGGGTCCATTCGAGCAGGTGGGCCAGGTATGCCGCCGGGCTGACTGCTGAAGTGCAATCTTTGCAGCCGCAACTCTGAAACTCAGTCAGGATCTCGTCCACTCCAGTCGGAATGTCGGGATCCGGCGGCTCGTCGCCGGGTGTCGTGACATTCTTCAGCCACGCTGAGCCGATCATGTGAAAAAAGACTTTTCGCGCTTCACGCGCTGCGAAGTGTGTGGCATAGGTGGCCGCGTCGCCACCTAAAGTCTCGTGATGAGTACGAACGAACCCTGCCCTCGATGCCGCGCCGACGTCCAGCAGGCTCTGGAACCCGTTATTCAGCAGACTCGATCGCTCAGTTTGACTAAGATTTGGCGCAAACACGGCGAATTTGGCTTCAGCTCGCAATTGGTCCAACGCTGCCGGATCGTCCTGGTCAGTTAGCCCGGGCTGGGCGAGCAGATCGCTAATCGTCGTCACTCCGCGTTCACTCAAGCGGGCCAACAGTTGTGGCGAAGCCGGCGTCGCATCCGCGAGCCGCACGTTGCCATGCTGGTCAGGCAACAGGTCAACGCGAATAACGGCAACTTCTGTTTGGTTGGGTTGAGCGGTGACTCGAACCTGGGCCACGGTTGTGACGTTGTCCCAAATAGTCAACTGCAATAGACCCGTCGCGGTCGAAGACGCATCGCGAGGCAACCGGAACACGATGCCGCAAACACCGCGTCCATCGGTGTAGACGGTACCCAGATCCTGCTCCCCGGCGGCCGCGGCAGTGTCCACGACGGTGACGCGACGGCCCGCGAGAGGCCGATTATTGGCGGCATTGATCAGTTGGATCACGAACCGGTGCTGGACCAGGCGGCCCTCTTGCAAACGAAGATCACGAAGACGTTCGATGATTCCTGGAATCTCTCTTCTGATATCCGGAATGATTCTTTCGGCAATTGCCGCTTCTAAAGCATTGCGCAGCGTCTCTACCGGCTGATCCAGCAGGTCTTCGAGCACCCGTGGCTGGTTCTGACGAAACCAGCCGTAGAAGGCTGCGAGCGGGAGAACTGTTCGCGACTTGAACTGATCAGCCAGACGAAGAAATTCGAGATGTTGTCTGATCGTGCGGTGTTCCGTCACCGTCGTCACGCCCGCACGAACAGTCTCTTCCGTAAGGTGCGTGAGATCCGCGTCGTCGAAATCACGGTAAGGAATGTCCTCCCTGATCGGCTCGATCGATTGCTGGAGCTCTTCGAGTTCAGAAAGACGAGGCCGTGGGACGGTCGAGATGGGTCCAAAGGTGAGGTCGATGCCTTCCTCATCGGAAGCGTTGAAGCGAATCGTTGATTCAGCGCGGAGATTGTTATTCACGTCGGAGGCGCGAACGATGAGGTCGGCCGTTTTCTTCTCGGCGCGACGGAATTGATCCGCAGAGTAGGTGATTACGTAGCGTCCGGAGGTTTCGGTGATGATTGCCTCGCCAAGGAACTGCTCGTGACGAAGGTCTTTGTCGAACGCTCGGACTGTAGCGCCCATTGCCGGAGCGCCGGTTTCGGTGCGAATGAGGCCTGATACTGTTGGCATGAAAAACTCCTTATTAGTAATCGTCAGTGGTTGAGTATGATTGCCGATTAAGCGAATCCGGCGTCATTAGACCGGCCGGCTGAGGCTTTAGAAGCGCAGGTGCGGTATCAAATCAAGTCCCAGAGGCTGCGCTTTGGGCCAGACCCAGTCGACTCCCGTTATTCCCGTAAATGACCGATCTACAGGAGTGCTCGACGCCACAGGTTCGGACTTTCGCCGTCTCCGCTTTGGAATCGTGCGTCCTTCAGTGGGGTGGACAAATCTCACGTGGAAGTGTTTCCGGTGCGACTTGTCGCTGTCGGAGAGTTTGGTCCGTGGAGCTTCGTCAGGCCCACGCGTTTCAACGTCGGGATCCGCAAAGAAAATTATCTCGACTTCCAGCGTCGAGTGCGTGTGAAACAGAGTGATCAACTCCTGGGTGAGTTCTCTCGAGTAGTCTTCACTCCCGATGGTGAATTTTCCTCGTTTCGTGGGATCCTTCCGTACGATTCCAACATCTACGTCGATACCGCGCTGATGGGATTTGTGCGGCGGCAGAGGACCGCCGCCGTTCTTGCTAATGTCGCCGATCCAGACTACTCGACCCGGATGCCGCCTCTCCCATTCCGCCGCCACAACCTTGAGTGACTCAATCGTCTCGTCCAGACCAAATTGTTCCTTCTCTTTCCTCGGCTTCAGGCCAGGCCCTTTCGGAAGTTTCGTCCATCCTGAACTACTGACAACATGATCGTCCTCAAACTCGAACTGTACTGCCGATTGGTCGATCTCATCAGGAGTATCCGGAGCTTCGTCACTTTCCGAATCCTCGGCCGGCGCTTGTTCAGTCTCAGCCTCAGCCTCAGGACCAGGGGCAGCGGCCAGGCCTTCCTGATCAACGAGTCGACACGGCGAATTTTGACAGTAGCTGTAGAGGTTGAGGCCGTCTTCTAGGCCAATCGGATCAGTTGCCGTCCATCTTCCCAGCCATGGCGCGTAGTACCTCGCCCCGTGGTAATTCAAACCGCTCTCCTCATCTCTTTCCTTGCCCGTAAACCGGTAGCGCTTCCGCGCGAAACTGCCAAAGCTGGTCTCGCCATAAGGCGTAAACTCTTCCCGATTGATCAGGCCGCCCGCGCTGTCCACGGTGACGTTGCCGCTTCCGAGGTGATCGGTGAGTTGGAACTGGACCGCGGGCGTCTGGTCGCCGGCAAACGCCTGGCCGACACGAACCTGGGCAATCCGCCGCCTGTCATCCATCACCTGAAGCGAGTTGTTCTCTTCCTCAACGCCATTGTTGACACGACGATGGTGCTCGAAGACACCGTCGATGTAATTCGTGACGGTGAACTGCCCGCCCTGCGTCCGGACTAGCTTCTTCACTCTCGTACCGCTTGCGTCGTACAAGTAATGGGCGAACACGGAAGGCTCTGCCCCTTCAGTCTGTATCCGGAACACCTTCATGCGATTGACGAAGTCCCACTCGAAATGTCGCGAGGTAGTCTCCTGGACCAGGTTGCCGCCATCGTCGTACGAATAAGCAATGTCGGTTTCCCCGATAGTCAATGCTTCGAGCCGATTGTGCTCCGTCGAGATCGAAAACTGTCGAGTGAAGCCGCCCAGCTCGTTCTGATGTTCGAGAGCGAGCATGTTGCCGTTGAGGTCATATTGGTACTGCTCCGTGTAAGCACGCGTGTTTGTCAGGTCACTACACCGAGGTTGGTCCATCCAGGGAAATTGAGACAGAACGTTGCACTCACGTCCCGTCGCTGAAAGCAGGCGGTAGATCGGGTCATACGTAAACTGTCGATCGAGCGCGTTGGCGCCGAGCAGCGTGTTGGGAATGCCACACTCAGGGGTTCGGTCCCGGAGCGTCACAGGATTTCCCGCGAGATCGTAGTCGTACCCGATGTCCTGAAACGTTGGCCCAGCCGGTTGATAACTGGAATCCGCCGGTTGCGTGTAGCGTTCGCTGCGAAGCCGTGTCAAACGAAAGGTGTGCGGGTCATAAGTACAGCGCGTCATGGTTCCATTGCCGAATGCGATCAGATTGCGCTGCCCCTTCGCGTTGTAGCAGATTCGTTCGACATAAAGATCGCCATCGAGTGAGATTCGTTCGAGGACGCCGGCACGGTTGTAACTTTGTCGCAGCAGCTTACGCTCGTTCTCGACGTCTTGCGGCAGCGCAACCTCGGTCACTCTATTCAGGCCGTCGTAAACAAATGAGGTGGTGTATTCCGTTGGGTCGAGAATCGCGGCCGCGCGGTCATGGATCGAAGTCTCGCCGCCATCCCAATCGACTTCATAGGCGGCTATCTCCCAATTGTTATCCCCGGCGCCTTCAAGGACGGAGAGGATCTCTTCGTCGCTGATTACCTGGCGAGTTTTTTCGAGGACGTTGCCTTTGAAGTCGTAGCTGACGATCTGTTCGCGTCCGGCTGTATCGTATTGCGCAACGATCTTTTCGAGGGCATTGCGCAATCGCGCTGTGTCGCGGTCGACGCCAATGTCGTCAGCGTTGTCGCCGTAGATCGAATGTTGGCGCAGAGTAACCGGCTGCGCGGAATTATCGCGCGACCATACGTTGACGGTCCGGTTCAGTGAGTCATACGAGTTGAAAACAGCCGCACCTTTGCTGTCACGTTCTTCAACGGCAAGTCCGAGAGCGTTGTACACAGTGCGTCGGGTCCCTGCGTCAATCGAGACAACGCGTACCGGGTTGTTGGCGAGATCAAAGACGTGTCTGGACGCGGTCCTGCCAAGAGCGTCGGTAACAGTAAGAATGTTGCCGCGAATGTCATAGGTTGAAGTTGTTACGATCTGATTCTCCACGCCCGCACCGTTGCGCTGAATGCTCCGAATGGTTCTGCCAAGAGCGTCGAACTCTATGTTCGAAGGTGTGAAGTGATGGTTTGCCGGGGCTCGTTCAGTTAACGGTGTGGCGTCGATTCCCTGGGCGAGCGGAGCTAAATCA
>DASRIM010000203.1:0-5612 GCA_035649995.1 Pyrinomonadaceae bacterium
CAGTCCCGTCAGGCGAATACGAAAATCGTCCTGCACAAACTTAACCGGTGTGTTGCTCCCGTGCATCTTCACGGCGCTGATCTTGTTCAGCAAGTTCGCGATCACCACCGTCTCGCCGGGCCAGTAGTAGACGTGCGCGTAAAGCGTGTTGCCCTTGCGCGTGTACGAAACGTAATTGCCGCGCCGAGGCTGGCAATTGTTCGAGAGACGAATCGTGTCGCCGTGCTTCGCCATCCAGTCGCCGACGGTCGTCATGATTTGCGACGACTGCAAGGGGATCGAACCGTCTTCAGTTGGACCGATATTCAACAGATAGTTCCCGCCATCGCGCGCGCAGGTGATCAGGTTGCGAATCACCGTCGTCGGGGTCTTCCAGTTGCGATCGGAGACGTGGTAACCCCAACTATCATTCAGCGTCATGCACGATTCCCACGGCCGGTTAGCCGAAGCCTCGATGCGCTGCTCGGGTGTGTCGAAGTCTTCCGGTATGCGCGAGCGGTTGTTGATGATGACGTCGGGCTGGAGCTTCCGCACCATCGTATTCATCTCGACTGACTCCCAGCCTTTCGCATCGAGCGGCCATGGCACGTCGTACCAGAGAATGTCGATTGTGCCGTAGTTGGTCATCAACTCACGCACCTGGCCGTGTATGTAATCGACAAACCTGCGGCGCGCGGCTTCGTCCTTCACACAGCGGGCGCCGTCCGGATGGTGCCAATCCATCAACGAATAATAGAAGCCGACGCGCAAGCCTTCCGCGCGTGCGGCTTCGACGTACTCTTTCACGAGATCGCGGCCGGGCCCGCGTTTGGTGGCGCAGTAGTTTGTGAGCTTCGTATCGAAGTTGCAGAACCCTTCATGGTGCTTGGTCGTCATCACCATGTACTTCATGCCGGTGCGCTTCGCGAGCCTGGCCCAATCGCGCGCGGCATTCGGTTTCGGTTTGAACTTGTCGGCGAGCGCCTCGTACTCCTTCGCGGGTATGCCTTCGTTTTCCATCACCCACTCGTGACGGCCCAACGTGCTGTAGAGGCCCCAGTGAATGAACATGCCAAACTTCGCTTCGTGCCACCACTTCATGCGGCGCGCGCGGTCGGCAACGGTCGAAGTGGTGGGAGCTCCGGTGTCAGCGGGGCGGGCTTCCTGGGCTGCAACCACATCAAGCTTCGAAGTGGTCGCGAGAGTTCCTGCGGCGGCGCCCATCAGGGCCAGATAGTTTCGCCTGTTCATCTCGAGGGATCTCCTGACTGGTTTAGTGTTTTGGAGCTTTTTGCTGGGCTGTTAACGGTAACGGAGTTTAGTCGGAAGCGTGGAGGGTGTCAAGAAAATCCGTTCAATCCGTGATCTCAAAATCACCTTTCACACGGATATCTTCTGAGGACGAACCGATCATCACGCGAAACGAGCCGGGCTCGACGACGAACTTCATCTCGCGATTCCATAAGGCAAGGTCGGCTGGTGTTAACTTGAAGGTGACGGTTTTCGTTTCGCGCGGCGCAAGCGTCACGCGTGCGAACCCGCGCAGGTTCTTTTCGTACGTCGTGATGCTGCTGACGAGATCGCGCGTGTAGAGTTGCACGACTTCCGTACCCGCTCGCGGACCGGTGTTCTGCACGTCGACGCTGACGATGACGTCACCTTTCGTCGTTTGCCGTTGCGGAGCGATCTTCAGATTGCTGTAGGCAAACGTTGTGTAACTCAACCCGTGTCCGAAGTAGTAGAGCGCGCCGTTGACGCGCGACTTCTCGCCTTCCCACTGCGCGTTTGGTTTAGTCGGAAAGTTAAACGGAATCTGCCCGGTGGTTTTCGGAAACGTGACCGTCAACTTGCCGCTCGGGTTGTAGTCGCCAAAAAGCACCTCGGCGATTGCGGTGCCGCCTTGCGCGCCCGGAAACCATCCTTCGACGATCGCCGGTACGAACTTGTCGATCCAGTTGATGCTCAACGGGCGGCCATTCAATAGCACGACGACCACCGGCTTGCCGGTCGCATACACAGCCTGGACCAGGTCGAGCTGACGGCCCGGCAAGTCGAGGCTCGTGCGACTCAGACTCTCGCCGACTGTGCGCCGCGAGTCGCCGAGCACGACGATCGCAACTTCCGACGCGCGCGCCGCTTCGACGGCCGCTGCGATGTCTCTGCGTTCCGCATCGGTCATCGGCTCAGGCAGCACTTCCGACGCAGGCCAGTGTTCGTCGGTGACTTCACAGCCCTTCGCGTAGTTGACCTTAACGCCGTCGCCTAAAAGCTTCCTGATTCCCTGAACGACCGTCACGCTCTCGACGGCCGACGGACCATAACGATAATGCGACAGACTCCGATCGTCGGCGTTTGGACCAATGACCGCGATCGACTTGATCTGCTTACTCAACGGAAGTACCTGACGCTCGTTCTTCAGCAGCACGACGCTCTCGCGTGCCGCACGCAAGGCAACTCGTTGATGTTCCGCGGAGTTGATCAGTTCGCGCGTTCGCTTCGCATCGGCGATATATGGATTGTCGAACAAGCCCGTCAAAAACTTCACGCGCAAGACGTCGCGCACGCGATCGTCGAGCGTCTTCATCGACACTTTTCCTTCTCTAACCAGTTCGCGCAGCGGCAGGATGAAATCTTCCGGCCGCGTGAAGTTGGTCTTCACATTCAACCCGGCTTCAATCGATTGCCGCACGGCTTCTTTCATGTCCGCGGCGACCGCGTGCTTGTTGTAAAGAAACTCGACGGCCGCGCTGTCGGAAACGACGTAGCCGCGGAAACCAAAATCGTTGCGCAGCCGATCCGTCAACCAGTACCTGCTGCCCGTCACAGGGACGCCGTCGAAGTCGTTGTAAGAGCTCATGATGCCGAGCAGGCCGGCTTCGCGGATCGCGGCGGCGAACGGCGGCAAGTGAATGTTCTCGACTTCGCGCGGCGAAGTTTGCGGGTCGGTGCGCGCCTGTCCCTCGCGCGCGCCTTTGCCGGCGCTGTAAACAACGAAATGCTTCGCCGTCGAAGCGACCGTGTGGTTCTCCTGCAACCCTTTCACCATCTCGACGCCGAGACGTGCAGCTAGATACGGATCTTCGCCGTACGTGTCTTCCACTCGCCCCCAACGCTGATCTCGGGCGACGTCGAGCGTCGGCGCGTAGACGTTGGTATAACCGAGCGCACGCGCTTCACGCGCCGTGATTCGTCCGACTTCGCGCACCAGCTCGAGGTCCCACGTATGGCCCAACCCCAACTGCGACGGAAAACTAGTCGCGATCGGCGAAGCGAGTCCACGCAAACCCTCGTTCGTGAAATCAACCGGAATGCCGAGCCGCGTTTGCTCGACAAAGAAACGCTGCACTTCATTCATGGCCCAGACGTGCTTCTCGATGTCCGTGGCGTAAACGCTGTTCGCGCCCTGCGCCCAGCCGTTCAGGTGCTCGTCGATGTTGGCGATGCCGTCTTTCCAGATCTCGTTTTTCCAGTTTGCCGTCGGCAATTCGTCCTGGAGCACGCGCTTGTAGCCGTAGAGCGTGGCTGTCTGGCAGGTCTTTTCTTCGAGCGTCATCTGCGAGAGGAGATCGTCGATGCGCGCTTCGACGTCCGCGTTTGGATTTTCGTAAACGTCCATGCGGCCGTTCTTGTTGAGATCGCGATAGGGTGAGGACAGCAGAAACACGGATAAAAGCAGAATCAATGCTTTCATAGAAATTTTTCCCATGTAGCCAGGATTGCGCGGAGCTCGTCTTCTTCTTCCGGCGTGACGTTGACGAGAGGCGGGCGCACCGGGCCGGCACTGAGCCCAACCATCTCCATCATCGTTTTCATCGTCGACACTTCATACCCTTTGCGGCGCGCGCGAATCGCATACAGCGGCACGACGCATTGAGCGATCAACTCGGCGAGCGTTTCGCTGTCGCCGGCTGCGCCGAGCTCGTGGAGTTTCAAGGACAGGCGCGGCGCCACGGTGGCGATGCTCGACGAGAACGCGCGCAGTCCGATGCTGTAGTAGGCAGCGACCATGTCGTCGCCCGCGCCGCCGATCCACTGCAAGCGATCGCCCACGCGATTCATGATCGCCTGTAAACGTCTGATGTCGCCATGACCATCTTTCCACGCGACGACGGTAGGGATCGCGGTCAGGCGTTCGGCCATTTCCGGTGTGAACGCGGCCCAGTCGCGGCTGTAGATCAGCATTCCGAGTGACGTTGCGGCGCCGATCGATCGGTAATACTCGAACAGGCCGTCTTCCTCGGCGTGCAGATAATAAGGTGGAAAGGCGAGGATGCCGTCCGCGCCCGCTTTCTCCGCGGTCTGGGCCATCTCGATCGCGACCCTTTGTCCGAACCCGACGCCGGCGATCACCGGAATTCGATCTTCGATCGCGTGGGCGGTCAGTTCGATCACGCGCGAGTATTCAGCGGCCGTGAGCGAGTACATCTCGCCGGTGCCGCCGGCAGCGACGACGGCGGAGACCGGATGTTCCAGCAGTTTCGTGAGGTTGTTGTGCAGTCCGGGAAGATCGAGTGACAGGTTGTCCTTGAAGGGCGTGACGGGAAACGCGATCACGCCGCTGAGTTTGTTGCGCAACGTGTTTGGCTGCATGCCTGTTATTTATCACAGATCAATAGCCGCGCTGAACGTGACGGCAAGGTAAATCCATCTGTGTAAATCCCGACGGGCGCGTCAGTCCAAAAGTCCGTAATACGACTATGGCGCGCCAAACGAACCGAAATCTTTTCATCGGTGTCCTCCCAGTTGAACAACGCAACAACCTGACGCCGCGGTGAAAGATCGATCCTTCCCACGCGAAATGAATCGTCTTCGAAGCGCGCGGCGACGCCCGTCGGCGGCTGTAACTTTCGCAGCATCGCCAGCTTCTGCTCGCTGATCTTCGTCAGATCGTCGCCTGAGAGGATCATGCCGCCCGACGCGTAGATCGCCGTCGCGTGAAACTGAAACTCGTTGTCAGGCAGGTCGCCGGTGAGCACGACCGCATCCGAGTCGTTCCACCACAAGCGGCCGTTCTGCCAGTTGCGCGCGAGGTTTTGCCGCGCGGTTGTCTTGATGCGCTCCCACGTCCGCTTGATGTCGTTTGAACTACGCGAACCGTGGATCAATCCGAGCGACGGCCAGATCGGATGGTTGCAACCCAGGATGAAACTGTCTTCCGCGCCGCGCAGAATCGCTTTCATCCCGCGTCGATAAGCCTCGATGCGCGTCGCGCGCGGGTCGTGAAAGTTTCCGCCGTGAATCGCGCCCCAAAAGTTCGCGTCGAGTTTGAAATAGGTGCAGCCCCACTCGCGTTTCATCGTGCGAAAGAACTTCTCGAAGTGTTGCTGCACTTCCGGGTGCGTGCCGTCGAGCACGTACCATGGACCTCGCCGCCAGCCGCCAAACGTCACGCGATCCGAGCGCAGCGGTTTGCCGTCGCTGTATTTCACAAACCAGTCAGGATGTTGCTGAAACACGTGCGACTTCTCTTCCGCGACGAACGGCGCGACCCAGATGGCAGGTTCGAAGCCGCGCTGGCGGATCTGTTTCAGCACGCCCTGGACGTTGCCGCCGAATGCGGCGCCGGTCTCGAGCCAGTCGCCCATCGCTGGTTGATAGCCGTCGTCGATCTGGACGTAACGGAGGCCGGGAGT
>DASRIM010000204.1:0-13511 GCA_035649995.1 Pyrinomonadaceae bacterium
AGTCTACATCTCCGCGCAAACACTCGACGCTTACGTTAGCGAACGTTTCAACGTCAGCAGCGATGAGCCGCGGCGACGTGCCGACGCGCTGCGCGATCGCGTCGAACAGATCGAGTCGAGCAAAGATTTTCGCATCGGCGAGATCGACTTTCACCCGTTCACGATCCCGCACGACGCCGTCGACAACTTCGGTTTCACTGCGACGCATCACGGCGTGAAGATCGCCACCGTGATGGACTTCGGACATATCACGACGCTCGTCTCCGAACGTCTGCGCGGCTGCGCCGCGATCGTGATCGAATCGAATCATAGTCGAGACATGCTGAAGGCCTGCGACGCTTATCCGTGGGAACTCAAGCAACGTATCCTTTCCCGGCTCGGCCACCTGTCCAACGAGGACCTCGCCGACTGGATCAAGCACGGTTTCGACGGGTGCGCGAAGTACCTCGTGCTGGCCCACCTTTCGCAGCGGGCAAACAACCCGTATCTCGCCAAAATCAACGCGGAAGTCGCGCTTCAGGAAAAAGCGCCGCTGTTTTACGGTTCGACCGAGGTCTGTCTTTCGTATCCCAAGGAACCCACGCCCTGGATCGAGGTATGAGAACGGGACTCGTACTGATTGCGCTCCTCTCGGCAACGGCGTTTGCCTGCGGAATAAGTAATCAACGCGAGCGCCTGCCGCCTGAGGTCGAGGAAGTGGTGGCGAACATCGGGAACAACATCGACGAGGAGCGTTACGAGCAGATCTATAACGACTCCTCAGACCTGTGGAAACAAAGCGTCACGCTCGAACAGTCAAACGACGTTTTCAAAACGCTGCGGACCAAACTCGGCAAAGTTCAAAGCCGTTCGCTTCACGCTGCCGCCGAACAACAAAACTCCGGCGGGCCGTTGAAAGGCCACGCTTTTATTCTCAGCTATGAAACCCGGTTCGAACGCGGAGCCGGCATGGAGACTTTTACGCTGATCGAGCAGAATGGACGATGGCTGCTCGCGCGCTATCTTGTTAATTCGACGGATCTCAAATGATTGATCGTTACACATTGCCCGAAATGGGCGCGCTCTGGTCGGAGCAGAACAAGTTTCAGAAGTGGTTGGACGTGGAGATCGCCGTCTGCGAAGTGCACGCTGATAACGGCATCATCCCGCGCGACGCGCTCGAACAGATAAAAGCGCGCGCTCGGTTCTCAGTCGATCGCATCAACGAGATCGAGAAAACAACCAATCACGACGTTATCGCTTTCACTACGAATTTGGCTGAGTCGATCGGCGAAGCGTCGCGGTTCGTTCACTACGGATTGACGTCGTCAGACGTCGTCGACACCGCGAACGCGCTGCTGCTGCGCGATGCTTCAGACATACTGCTCGGGAAAGTCGAGCAGTTGATGGCGGTGTTGAAACGGCGCGCGTTCGAGTTCAAAGACACGCCGCAGGTCGGACGCACTCACGGGATCCATGCCGAGCCGACGTCGTTCGGTTTGACATTCGCGCTTTGGTTCGACGAGATGCGTCGCAATCGCGATCGGCTCATACGCGCGAAAGACGCGGTTGCCGTCGGAAAGATCAGCGGCGCAGTCGGCGCGTTCGCGCATCTCGATCCGTCAGTCGAAGAGGCGGTTTGCGCGCGTCTCGGTTTGAAAGCGGCGCTGGTGTCGACGCAAGTGATTCAGCGAGACGTTTATGCTGAGTACTTGAGCGCTCTGGCGATCATCGCATCGACGCTCGAGAAGATGGCGCTCAACGTCCGTCACTGGCAGCGCACCGAAGTGCGCGAAGCGCAGGAACGCTTCACGAAGGGGCAAAAAGGTTCGAGTGCGATGCCGCACAAACGGAACCCGATCATTTCCGAGCGTATCTGCGGCATGGCTCGCGTTGTGCGGGCGAACAGCGTCGTCGGGCTCGAAAACGTTGCGCTCTGGCACGAACGAGATATCTCTCACTCGTCAGCCGAACGGGTCGTGCTGCCTGATTCGAGTATCGCTCTCGATTACATGCTGCAAAAAGCCATTGGATTGATCGACGGGCTCGTGGTCTATCCTGAGCGGATGCTCGAAAACCTCAAGGCGACGAAAGGGCTGATCTTCAGCGGGCAACTGCTGTTGGCGTTGACGAACACAGGCGTCTCGCGAGAGACAGCGTACGAGTGGGTGCAACGAAATGCGATGAGAGTTTGGGATGAAGACCGTGACTTCCAGACGCTCGTCAAAGCTGACGACGAGATCAAGTCACAGATGCCGGCTGAAGAGATCGATCGAATCTTCTCGTTGGACCACTACCTGCGCAACGTCGATTCGATCTTCGAACGGGTCTTTCATTAGACCCGCCCGTATCCGTGTAATTCGTTTGTTCGATGTGCTCCCGCTTACGGGAGGTCAGTAGAAATTACTTCGTGGAAAACTTTTCGGCGAAGTTGCCGATCACGGGCAGCTTGAAGAACTGTCCCTGGTAAGCCTTGACCATGCCGAGGATCCATCCAATCACCGCGGCGATGAAGAAAACGAAGATGAGCAGGCCGACGACGAGGCCCACCAGTGTGGCCAGCAGTCCGGAAATCTGGCTCGTAATGATCGCGAGGATGGCCCAAACGATATACAGCGCGATCATGCCTACAAAGAATACAACCGCCAATATCAACGACTGCATCGCGTGAAAGCGCACGAGGCGGCTCTCTTTTTCGATGAGAAAGAACACCAATCCCGAAACCCAGTTGAACACATACGACAGTACGGCTGCCACGTTCTCGTCAAGTCCGGTACTCGATTTTGGCATTTGCGTCATTTGGACGGGCGGCGGGTTTTGCATTATAAGTTTCTCCTGATGGAACCAAAAGGCAAGTTTAATTAGCGAGCTGGGCGAAAGATATTAACACAGAGATGAAAGCTAAAGTCTACGTAAACTTAAAATCGGGCGTCCTCGACCCGCAGGGCAAAGCCATTCAACACTCGGTCGAGTTGCTCGGTTTTACGGGAATATCCGACGTCCGCCAGGGCAAGTACTTCGAGATCTCGCTCGCCGACGGCGTCGACAATCAACAGGCGCGCGAATCCGTCGAGAAGATGGCGCGCGAGGTCCTGTCCAACCCAATAATCGAAGATTACCGCGTGGAGATAGAAGCTTGAAGTTCGGCGTTATTGTTTTTCCAGGTTCGAACTGCGATCACGACGCTTATCACGTGATCTCCAAACACGTCGGCCAGCCGGTCGACTTCATCTGGCACCGCGAGACGGATCTCAGCACGTACGACGCGGTCATCATTCCCGGCGGCTTCTCCTACGGCGACTATCTACGCGCCGGAGCGTTGGCGCGTTTTTCGCCGGTCATGAATTCCGTTAAAAAGTTCGCCGAAAGCGGCCGATTCGTCCTCGGTATCTGCAACGGGTTTCAGATCCTTTGCGAGGCCGGACTGCTGCCGGGCGCCTTGATCCGCAACCGCGACCTGCATTTTATTTGCGATCACATTTACGTACGAGTCGAGACGTCCGATAGCCCTTTTACAAATGAAATCCGGAAAGGCTCCGTGCTCCGGATTCCGATCGCGCATGCGGAAGGAAATTACGTCTGCGACGATCAAACGCTCGAACAACTCAAAAACGACGACCGCATCGTGTTTCGCTATTGCGACCCGAACGGCGCGATCACGGAAGACGCCAACCCGAACGGCTCGCGCGAAAACATCGCGGGCATCTGCAACCGCGAACGCAACGTGCTCGGCCTGATGCCGCATCCGGAACGCGCGTGCGAAGACCTGCTCGGATCGACTGACGGCCGCGATATCTTTCGTTCTCTGGCGGCTACTCTCGCAGCGGCGGTTTGACGGGTCACCTGCTAATCACATGAAACGAATACTACCGTTCATTATCATTCTCGCCGTTCTCGGCGTCGCACTGGGCAGCGCCTGGTACCTGACGCGTCCGCAGTCTTCGTCGTCGTCCGAGGCAAATCAGTCAACGACGTCCTCGCCGGCATCGCAGGCGAAGCCGACGCCAGTCGCCGCGCGGACCGGTGTTCCCGGAGCGGATCCGCCGCACACGATGGGTCCGCCGAATGCGCCCGTACACATCGAGGAGTTTGGCGATTTTGAGTGTCCGCCGTGCGGCATGTTCCACCCGATACTCAAACAGATGAAGCAGGAGTTTGGCGACAAGGTGCGCGTTACGTTTCGCGAGTTTCCGCTCGTTCCGACTCACCCCCACGCGCTTGCGGCAGCGTCGGCGGCTGAAGCAGCCGGAATGCAGGGCAAGTTCTGGGAGATGCACGGGCTGCTCTTCGATCACCAAACAGATTGGAAGGGATCGTTTGACGTACGCCCGATCTTCGAGGGTTACGCGAAACAGATCGGCATAGACGTCGAACGATACAAGCGCGACGTCGAGAGTGATCGTGTCGAGCAGCGTATCTTTCTCGACGGCAAACGCGGTCACTCGCTGGGCGTTAACAGCACGCCGACTGTTTTCATGAACGGCCGCGAGGTGCCGTTCGATCAGTTGCCGGCTGAAAGATTTCGCGTGCTGATCGAGAACGAGTTGCGCGCCGCAGCAGCAGGAACCAAGTGATCCGTTCTATCCGTGTTTCGGCGATGTACGTCGCGATGGCGTTGCTGTCGCTGGTGGGTCTGGTTGATGCGCTTTACCTCACAATCGAGCATGTAACCGGGCAGAGTGTGCGCTGCACTATCGTTTCCGGTTGTTCTGAGGTGCTGAGCAGTTCGTACGCCGTCGTCGCGGGGATTCCGCTTGCAGCAGTCGGCGCGGCCGCGTATTTCACGGTTTTCAGTCTGGCGACGCTGGCCATTTTCGGCTATCGACTCGCCGGAAAGCTGCTGGCGCCGCTGACGGCGTTGATGGTGCTGGTTAGCCTGTGGCTGATCTATTTGCAGGCTTTCGTCATTCGCGCCTTTTGCCAGTTCTGTCTGCTGTCGGCAGCGATTACAATCATCCTGTTCGTGATCGCGTTTGTAGCGTGGAAGAAAGGTAGTTTGAGATGAGTCAGCAGCCCACGGTGGCCGACATATTTCGGCGCGCACAGGCTTTGCGGAAAGAACATTCCGACTGGTCGTACAAGCAATTGAGCTCGCAGTTGGTGAAAGAATTTTCGGGTGGCCCACTGCCGCCGTTGCACAACCTGACGATACCCGAACAGGACGACCGCGCGCCTGAAGAAGATTGGACCGCCGGCCTGCCCATCGTCCGTCGCGGAATTCAGTTCAACGACTGGAACGAGATCGTCAGCGGAATTCTGCTGAGTCTCGAGCAGACGGAAAACTACGAACGCGCGCGCGGCCCGGAAGGTGACCGCGACGAGTGGCACAACAGAAACGCCGGCATCGCGGACGCGGTGGCGAAAGGCGTCGGCAAGTGGATGCCGGAAGAGCTGATAGCGCTGGCGGAAAAGCAAGGCAAGAAATGAGTTTTCTCGACAATCTTTTTGTTGATCCTAAATATCAGACGACGGATCCGCGCCCAGCGGACGCGATCGACGATCCGGAGATCATCATCAGCCCGGACACGCGCCGCGAGAAGCGTCTACCGCCCGGGCAATCGCGTACGAAGAAGTGGCCCGTGCTCGACGCGCACGGCACGCCGAAGATCGATCTCGCAACGTGGTCGTTTGAAATCGAGGGCCTGGTTGAGAATCAGCTCGAGTGGTCGCTCGACGAGTTCATGCAGCTTCCCGCAGTGCGCGTTTACGCTGACTTTCATTGCGTGACGCGCTGGTCCAGGCTGGACAACGTTTGGAGCGGAGTCTCGACGCGTGAAATCGCGCGACTCGCGGGCGTGAAACCCGAAGCGAAGTTTGTACTGGCGCTCGCTTACGATCACGGTTGGACCACCAACGTACCGCTCGAGTATTTTCTGAAAGAAGATTCACTCTTCGCCTGGTCGCACGACGGCCAGCCGATCCCACCCGAACACGGCGGTCCCGTGCGATTGATCATTCCCCAACTTTACGCGTGGAAGTCAGCCAAGTGGGTGAAAGGCGTGCGCTTCCTCGAAGAAGATCAGGCCGGCTTCTGGGAAGAAGGCGGATATCACATGCGCGGCGTGCCGTGGGGCCCCGGCGACGGCGAGCGATTCCGGTGGTCGTGAGTTGGCAGTTTCCTTCTACATGTGTCTCTCGCGTGCGATAGGTCAGTGAAAAAGGATTTTTTTAAGTCTCCTTCTTACATGTGTTTCTCGCTTGTGACAGGTCAATGAAAAAAGGATTTTTTAAGTTCCTTCTTACGTGTGTCTCTCGCTTGCGGTAGGTCAGTGAAAAAGAATTTGCAATGGAACGAATGGCAACCGGCGCTGCTCCGAAAGACGCGGCCGCGGTGATTCTTCTCCGGCAGGATACCGATCCCAACAATCCCGAGGTGTTTTGGGTCAGGCGCAGCGATAAGCTCGCGTTTCTCGGCGGTTTTCACGCATTTCCCGGCGGGCAGATCGACGCCGAAGACGCGTTGGTCAATGTGCGAAACGCTCCGAACCCGGAAACAGCCGCGATGATCAGCGGCGCCGCGCGAGAGTTGTTCGAAGAGCTGGGCGTTCTCGCGGCTCGTGGTGGTGAGACGCTGACGAAAGGCCAGCGCGCGTCGTTGCTCGACGATCTTGAATCAGCGCGCATGTCGTGGCCCGCGTTGTTGGACCACTACAATCTTTATCTCGACGCGAATGACTTCACGTTCGTCGGCCGTTGGGTCACTCCGCCATTTAACGCGCGCCGTTTCGACACCTGGTTCTTCATCGTCAACTGTCCGCCAAAACAGGAGCCGAACGTGATAGCGGGCGAGTTGTCCGGCGGCGAATGGTTACCGGCGCGCGATGCTTACGCTCGTTGGATGAGAGACGAGGTCGTGGCTGTTCCGCCGACGCTGCACGCGTTGCGAATGCTCGGCGCGGGAATGACGCCTGATCTCGTCGAGCGGTTTTTGTCGATACGCCAGGCGCACGGCGTGCCCGAGCGGCAGATCACGTTTCGGCCCAACTACATCTGCTTTCCTGTTCGCACGCCCACGCGGCCGCCGGCGACGCACACCTGCTGTTACATCGTTCACACTTCGAAAGAGATGCTGATCTTCGATCCGGGATCGCCGTATGAAGACGAACAACAGGCCCTTGCCGAATGCGTTGACGAGATGATTGCCGCGGGCCGGCAGGTGCGCGAGATCGTTCTCACGCACCATCATCCGGATCACGTTGGCGGAGTGAATGCACTGAAGGCGCATCTCGGCGGCAACGTTCCCGTAGCGGCGCACAAAGAGACCGCGAACATTTTCAATGAAGTCGATCGATTTATCGAAGACGGCGAGATCATCACGCTCGACGGTGACCCGCAACTTCAGTTGCAGGCAATGCACACTCCCGGTCATGCGCGCGGGCATCTTTGTTTTCACGACGCGCAACGCGGCGTGCTAATCACTGGCGACAACATCGTCGGGTTCGGATCAGTGCTGATCGATCCGTCGGATGGGAACATGCGCGACTATTTGAAATCCCTTCAGCGAATGCGTTCGTTGCCGAACTTATCCGTGTTGTTCGGCGGCCACGGACCCGCTGTCGCTACGCCGTATCAGAAGATCGACGAATACATCTCCCACCGTTTAGAACGTGAACGAAAGATCCTCGAAACCGTGCAAAACGGAACCACGGATCCGAAAGAAATAGTCAATCAGGTTTACACGGATGTCTCCCCGAAGGCTCATGCAATGGCCGAACGAGCTGTCCTCGCGCACCTGCAGAAGCTGCGCGAAGATGGTAAGGTTAGTTAGAATCTCCGCTATTCAATATGGATTACCCAAGGACTCTTCGCGAACTTAAAGCGAGCAGGTATCAAACCCTCTCGGTAAAAGATGAACTGCGCCTGAACCTGATTCGCAGGCTTCGCTCCGGACAGAAGCTCTTTCCCGGCGTTGTCGGCTACGACGACACCGTGATCCCACAGCTCGTCAACGCCATCCTGTCGCGCCACAACATCATCCTGCTCGGTCTTCGCGGACAGGCCAAGAGCCGCATCATCCGCCAGATCACCGAACTGCTCGACGAGCGCATTCCGATCATCGAAGGCTCTGAAGTCAACGACGATCCGTTTCGCCCCATCTCCGCTTACGGACGCCGAACGTTGGGACAGCAGGGCGACCTGACGCCGATCGACTGGGTCGATCGCGACGCTCGTTTCGTCGAGAAACTCGCAACGCCTGACGTCACCGTCGCAGACATCATCGGCGACGTCGATCCGATCAAGGCCGCAAAGGGCGGACACCTGCTCAGCGACGAATTGACGATCCACTACGGCCTGCTGCCGCGCGCGAACCGCGGCATCTTCGCGATCAACGAGTTGCCCGATCTCGCGGGCAAGATCCAGGTCGCTCTCTTCAACATCATGCAGGAAGGCGACGTGCAGATTAAGGGTTATCCCGTGCGGCTGCCGCTCGACGTCATGCTCCTGTTCTCCGCGAACCCGGAAGACTACACGGCGCGCGGAAAGATCATCACGCCGCTCAAGGATCGCATCGGGTCGGAGATCACGACCCACTATCCGAAAGAAGTCGCGACCGCCGTTGAGATCACGCGCCAGGAGGCATGGACCGATCGTTTCGAAGATCGAAACCGTATCGTCGTTCCGGAGTTCATTCGCGAGGTGGTCGAGCAGATCGCTTTTGAAGCGCGCGAGGACAATCACGTCGACAAGCATTCCGGCGTTTCGCAGCGAATGCCGATCTCGGTGATGGAGTCGGTTGTTTCAAATGCCGAGCGACGTTCGCTGTTGACCGGTGAGGAGCCGATCGTCCCGCGCATCGCCGACGTCTATGCGGCGATTCCGTCGATAACGGGAAAGATGGAACTCGAGTACGAAGGCGAACAACTCGGCGCGCATCGCATCGCGCGCGATCTTATCAAGCGCGCTGCGGGTGAGATTTTCGAGGGCTACTTTGTTGGGATCGACTTCTCGCGCACGGTGCAGTGGTTTGACGAAGGAAACAAGCTGCTGCTCGCGGACACGGCTGCCGCGATCGAGTGTGTCACGCTGATCGAGGCTGTTCCCGATCTGCTCGAAACGGCGTTGATTCCTTTTGAATTTGAGCGCACCGACAGCGCGCGGCTCGTCGCGGCCTGCGAGCTCGTTCTCGAAGGCCTTTACGCGCAAAACAAGATCAGCCGCAATGAAGAAGGCGGCTACCAGGCCGTCACGAAAGCACGAAAAGATCGACGCGGCATGATCTACGACGACCTGACCGAAACCGGGAAGTACAGTTAACAAAAATCCGTGGTAGTTCTAAAGTGAAGTTCACCAGGTATTCAAAGTTCAAGGGGTTTGACGTCTCGGGGATCAATCTCGGCGAGCTGATGGACAGCATGTCTGACGCTCTGCTCGATTCCGGTTACGACGACAACTACTACTGGACCCGCGAACACCGCCCTCGCGACACCTCGCTCGACGCACTGCGCCGCGCACTGCTCCAGGCACTACTCGACAAAGGCCTCGTCACCGAACGCCAAATCCAGGAGATGCTGGCCGAGAACCAGGGCAAGTACAAAGGCTCGCTCCTCGAAGAACTGCTGAACCAACTGATCGAACGCCTCGTCGAAGAAGGCTACCTAACCCTCAGCGAACAACAGCCACAACAAACGAACGAGCAGCGCCGCAACGGCGGACAGGGCGAAGTCTCCGAACCGCTGCCGCGAAACGTCCATTTCGAGATCACTGAAAAAGGCCTCGATTTCCTCGGCTACAAAACACTACGCAGCCTGCTCGGCAGTTTCGGAAGAAGCGCCGCAGGCCGTCACGACACGACCTATCTATCGACGGGCGTCGAAGCCGCAGCCGCCAGCAAACCGTACGAGTTTGGCGACACGATCAACCTCGACGTCAACACGACTCTGCTTTCCGCGATTCAACGCGAAGGCTTGCAAGTTCCGCTGAACCTCGAGTACGGCGACTTGCACGTTCATCAGTGCGACTACCAATCGTCGTGCGCCACAGTCGTAATGCTCGACTGCTCACACTCGATGACTCTCTACGGCGAGGATCGCTTCACGCCGGCGAAGAAAGTCGCACTCGCGATGTCGCACCTCATTCGCACGCAATACCCCGGCGACTCCCTGAAAGTCGTTCTTTTCCACGATTCAGCCGAAGAGTTGCCGCTCGGCAAACTCGCCACGACGCATGTCGGCCCGTATCATACGAACACCGCTGAAGGTCTGCGTCTTTCGCGCCGGCTGCTCCAGGCGCAACGAAAAGAGATGAAGCAGATCGTGATGGTCACCGACGGCAAACCGACGGCTTGCTTCGTCGGACAAGATTTTCCGCTCTCCGGGTCGCGCAAGACCCGCGAAACAGGCAGTAATCCCAGCCCGACTCGCCGCCTGTACAAGAATTCGATGGGCGGCGACCCCTTAGTAATGGCCGAGACGTTCAAAGAAGTACAGGCCTGCCGCAAAGCCGGTATAATGATTAACACTTTCATGCTCGCTAGCGACTACTACCTGGTCGAATTTGTTAAGCAAATGACTGCCATGACGAATGGCAAGGCTTACTTTGCAAATCCTGAGAACTTGTCGCAGTTCGTTCTGATCGATTTTCTCCGCCGCAGGACTCGTCGCGTCAGATAGTGTTGGTCAAAACAGTCTTTTTAGAGCAGTAACTAGAAAATATCCGTGTTTCCCCAACGAACAAGCTCGCGCAAGCGGCGCGTCTTTTTGCCCTATCTCATTCTCCTGCTGGGCATCTGCTTCACCGTCATCGTTTTCTACTCCTTCTCCAAACTCACGTACGAACAGGATCAGAGCCGCTTTCAGAAATCGGTACAGGAGATCCAGGACAACATTCGACTGCGAGTACAAACGTCTCTCGCGCTGCTTCGGGCGGGCACCGGCCTCTTCGCCGCCAGCGACTGGGTTAGGATCGGAGAGTTCGACCGGTTCGTTAAGCAGATCGAGCTGGAGAAGAATTATCCCGGCATTTACGGCATCGGCTTCTCGCGCCGATTCACTCACGAGCAACTGCCGGCGGTAGTTGCGGAAATGCAGCGCACGGGGTTTCCCGAATTCAAAGTTTCACCTGAGTATCCTCGCGACGAATACCACGCCATCGTTTATTTGCAGCCGCAGAATGATCGGAACAGGTTGGCGATCGGTTACGACATGTTCACCGAAGCGGTGCGGCGTGAAGCGATGGAGCGTGCCCGCGACACTGGAGCTCCGGCGGCGGCCGGCCGCGTGATCTTGATCCAGGAGAAAACTGATCTTAATAACAGGCAGCCCGGTTTCTTGATTTACGCGCCGGTCTATCAAAAAAACGCGCCGCTCACCACGCCAGCCGAGCGACGCAACGCGCTTGTCGGGTTTGTTTACAGCCCTTATCGGGTCCACGACTTTCTCGATCAGGTCTCCGCGCAGAAAAACTACGATGTGAGCTTCGAGATCTACGACGGCGCTGAAGTCAAACCCGAAAGTCTCCTTCACTCCACAACCGATCCGCATTCGACGTACGAACCACGTTTCAAAACTACACGCACCGAAGACGTCGCCGGCCGGCCCTGGACCATCGTGTTTGCCACGAAGCCGTCGTTCGAAGTGGGCTCGAATAGTTCGTTGCGCAAATACACGCTCATCATCGGCGCCTTTCTCAGTATTTTGTTTTTCGCGGTCAGCCGAGGGCAGGTGCTTGCGCGCATGAGTGCGGAGAGCTCCGCGGCCGAACTGAAAGAATCTGAATCGACAGTTAGAAAAACTCTCGCCGAACGCGAGCAGGCCGAAGATGCCTTGCGCAAGGCAGACCACCGCGCGCTGCTCGAATATGAAAAACTGCTGGAACGAATCTCAGCATTGGCGCAGGCGCTGGGAACAGCCAGGGAACTGAACGCGATATTCTGCGCGCTGCGTGAGTTCACGGCTGTTTCCGTGCCGTGCGATGGTTTCTTCGTATCTCTGTACGATCCTGTTCGCGACGTGCGGACCGCATGTTACGGTTGGGGCGATGGCGGTGAAGTCGACGTCTCCGAGTTGCCGCCGATGCCGGTTACCGCTCGTGGTCCAAACAGTCGCGCCGTCCGCACCGGCGAGGTGATCATCACCAACGACTACATGCGCGCGCAACGCGGGCATCCGACCGTTGTCGTTGGTCCCGACAATGGTTTACGGCCCGAGTCGTCGATGGCCGTACCGATGGCGGTGATGGGCCGCATCATCGGCACGATCGAAGTGCAGAGTTACCAGTCGAATGTTTACCGGCCCGAACACGGTACCGGAATGAGCATGGCCGCCAACTTGACCGCGGTTGCTATCGAGAACGTTCGTCTCTTGAAACTCGAGCGCACCGCGCGACAGGCGGCTGAAGAGTCGAACCGGTTGAAAGACGAATTTCTCGCCACTGTTTCCCACGAGCTGCGCACGCCGCTCACCGCCATTCTCGGTTGGTCCAGGTTGCTCGAAGACGGATCGCTTGAAGCCGACGTCAGGGACCAGGCGATCGAAACCATCTGCCGCAACGCCAAAGCACAGGCGCAGATCGTCGACGACATACTCGACGTCTCGCGCATCATCACCGGCAATTTATATCTCGATCTACAGCCGCTGGAGCTGGCTCCGGTAGTGAAGAACGCGATCAATGTCGTTCGTCCAACGGCCGACGCGAAGGGAATCAGGATCGACGCGCACCTCGATGCCACGCCGGCAATGGTGTCCGGCGACGCGAACAGGCTCCAGCAGGTGATCTGGAACCTGTTGTCAAACGCGGTGAAGTTTACGGACAACGGCGGGCGCGTGGTCGTTAAGCTTTCGCAGGTTGGATCGACAGTCCGGATCATCGTCAGCGATACAGGGCAGGGCATCAGCCGCGAGTTCATGCCGTACGTTTTTGATCGTTTTCGTCAGGCGGACAGCACAACCACGCGACATCACGGCGGGCTGGGGCTTGGGCTCGCAATCGCGCGGCATCTTGTGGAAATACACGGCGGCACGATCAAAGCGGAGAGTGCGGGCGAAGGCCGCGGCGCCACGTTCACTATCAATCTGCCGATGATCGAATCCGGTGTTCGAGCCACGCCCGCGTTCAGCGAAAACCGCGAACAGCCTGCCGGCATTGCTACACCGCAACTACTTTCGGGAGTCAACGTCCTGCTGGTTGACGACGACTCCGACACGCTGAAACTGATGACGACGGCGTTGACCAGAAGACACGCCACCGTGACTGCGGTATCTTCTGCGGGTGAAGCGATTCAGGCGATCCAGCGGCGCCGTCCGGACGTACTGGTGTCAGACATTGCGATGCCCGGCGAGGACGGTTACGGTTTGATTGAAAAAGTGCGCTCGCTGGAGAATGCGGAGAACATTCCCGCTGTCGCCATCACGGCCTACGCCAAAGACGAAGATCGCGAACGCGCGCTGTCGTCCGGTTTTCAGATCTACCTGGCGAAGCCGGTGGAGGTAACTGAGCTGATTTCCGTGGTCGCGCGAGCGGCGCGAAGAGATTTCTGAAACTACATGACATCAATACGCATTAATGACATCAATCTGGCTTACACGGACGTCGGG
>DASRIM010000205.1:0-4301 GCA_035649995.1 Pyrinomonadaceae bacterium
AACTCGCGCCGGCTTCCGGAACAGCTTCACGCACCCGTTTCGCGTGATCGTGCACTCGAGTGCGGATCTCATCCGGAAGTTCAACGGCGCAGAATATTCGCCACTCTGTCTCTTTCACTTAGCCGGTTCCAGCACCAACGTCTCTTTTGCCGCCTTCGCAACAGCCGCCGCCGTGAACGGAAACTCACGCGGCGTGACCGCGCGCCAGTCGGCGAGTTGGTCACTCCAGTGCGGGCTCTTCGGCAACCCTGACTCGCCCAGCGCGATACCTTGTTGCGTCTTGTCCCAATCGCCCGGGTCCGCGATCAGCCGCATCGAAACGGCCGAACCAACGTTGACCGTCGCGCCGATCAAACCACCCGTCCCATTTTGCGGAACGGGCGGAACCGTGAACTGCGCGCCGATCAGCGGCGCCGTCGAAAGCGGATGCGGAAAGCGCGCTTTCGCAAAGTTGCCCCACGTCCATTTCGACTCGTCCGCGCCGAGCGTCCGCGTCAGGTTCCGCACGGCTTCGTCGTACGACGCGCGCATCAGATCGGCGTAGCTCGCAAACTCCTTCGGCAGCCAATCGGCTGGTTGGTCCTTGATGATGCGATCGAGTGTCGTATCGAAATTGCTCCACTGAAAACCTTTTACGAGATCCGGGCCAAGCGCGCCCGCCAGGATCTTCGATCTGAACGTGAGCCGCATCTGCGAGAGGATCGGCGCTACAGTCGACTCGGCGTTGACTCGTCCGTCCCACTTTTCGAAAGCATCAAGCGTCGCGCGCAGTTTGTCGTCTTCCGGCTTCAACTTCGGCCGCAACAGTTTCACCGCTTCTTTCGCGAAATGTACGCCGGCGATCGAGTAGACGTCGCCGAGGATCCGGCGAAAGTCTTCGGCCGTGTGTTTCGGTTTCTCGCTCAGCAGATCGTAGATGCGCCGCGCGCGGTACGGCTGCGCCCACGAATACGTCAGGTGGTACGGATAGTCAGTCCCGATAATGCGTTGATTGGCGGTGACGATCATTCCCGATGGCGGATCGTAAACGTTCGGCAGCTTTGGGATCGGAATGTAATCGACCCAGTCGCCGGCGTCAGTCGAACCGTCGTAGGGAACAGCGCCGTCGCCGGAACGTCGAATCGGCACGATGCCGGCGGCGTGATAACCGATGTGGCCGTTGACGTCGGCGTAGACGATGTTTTGCGTGGGCGCGGTGAACGACAGCAGCGCGGTCTTGAACTCGTTCCAGTTTCGCGCGCGGTTCAAGCTGTAGTTCAGATCGGCTCTGACCCTCGCGATATCAAAAGCAGTCCAGCGAAGGGCGTAACGCTTGCCGTCTCCTTCGAAGATGATCGGACCGTGACGCGTGACGGTCACGTCATGATTGACGACGTCGAATTCGGCGCTCGCCATACCTTTCCTGACTTTTATCTCTTCGCGACGGACGACTGCCTCCTGCCAGCCCGACGGAGTCTGGTAGCGTTTCGGATTCGCCGGATCAAACTTCTCGACGTAGAGATCCTGAACGTCCGGTCCGACGTTCGTGAATCCCCAGGCGATATGCTCGTTGTGACCAATGACGATGCCGGGCAGTCCGGCGCCTGTGACGCCGGCGACGCGATAACCGGGCGCGCTGAGATGGACCATGTGCCAGATCGACGGCGCAGTCGGACGCAGGTGCGGATCGTTCGCGAGCAGCGGTTTTCCGGAAACGGTTCGGCTGCCGCTCACGACCCAGTTGTTGCTGGCGGCGAGCTCGTCCGCATAAAGCCCGACGCGGGCAAGCGCGTCCGCGGCAACCGATGCGTTGTAAGCGAGTGCCTTTTGTGACTCGGGCGAAAGAGGGGCGGCGACAGCGCCGGTAGATCGCGCCGGCGCTGCTTTCGCCGGCACGTCTTTTCCAAAGACGAGAACGTCGAGCGGTGACGTCGACGGCGTTAGCGCCGCGCGTTTTTCCGCAGGCAATGCAGCGAGACCCTGTCGCATGAGATCGAGCCGCCAGGTATCGGAAAGCGCTTCGTGGAAAAGCTTGATGACGGCGAGTGAATCCTGCGGAGTCCACGGCCGAAACTCGTAGTTGAGAATTTGAAACTCCGGCGGCCGCGACTTGGCGTCGAGCGAAGAAGCGTAAGCGTTCACGCCGCGAGCGTACGCTTCGAGCAGCGCGCGCGAGCGCGGCGACGCGCTGGCGTACTCAGCTTCGGCAGCCTGGCTGACGCCGTATGTGCGGTGCAGTTTGTCCTGATCCACCGCGAGAGTGCCGACGACCTCGGCAAGCTCGCCTCGCGCTGTGCGGCGAAAGAAGTCCATCTGCGAAAGCCGATCGGCGGCTTGCGCGTAGCCTTGACCGAAGTACAGATCCTCGTCGTTCTGCGCCTCGATGTACGGAATGCCGCGCTCGTCGCGGCGGATGGTGATCTTGTCCTTGATTCCTTTTACTTGCAGGCTTTGCGATTGGGCGTGCTGAGTAACAGGAAGCCAACCAAACAGACATACACAGACGACAAGAACGACAAGGGTTCGCATGGCCGAATACTACCACATTGACGCTTTCGCCAGCCGCGACATAGAATCACGACCGCGGATGAAACGTATCCTTTCCATTCTGGTCCTGATGCTTTGCGCGGCTGCCGCCGGCGCGCAGCAGCGGCCGTTGCTCACGGAAGACGTCGACATCATTCCGCCGGGCACGATGCGCATTGAAGCCGGCATCGATTTCATGCAGGGCGCGACGTATCCCGTCTCCGGCATCAAAGGTGATCTGACACGCGTCGGCGTGATCGGCATCAGCTTCGGCATGGGACCGAATGTCGAGTTTCAGATCGAGGGAGTCGCGCAGAACTACGTGAGCATTAACTCGCGCGGCTTCTCTGCGATACCGCTCGAGCTCTTGCCCGGCGCAAACTCGACGAACGACACGGGCGACTTCACGCTCGCCGCCAAATTCAAACTTCGCAACGAAACGCGCCGCGGTCCATCGCTCGGATTTCGCTTCGGCGTGCAACTGCCTAATTCGAACCAGGCGACCGGCATCGGTCTCAATCAGACCAACGCTTTCGGATCGATCCTGGTCGGCAAGAAGTTCGGCCAGGACGGCCGGTTCAATACGTTCGGCAATCTCGGGCTCGCGATCCTTACCGCGCCGACCGAACTGTTCTCGCAAAACGACGTCATCACGTACGGCCTCGCGGGAATCTTTCGCATCAACAAGCAATTCAGCGTCGCCGGCGAGGTCAACGGCCGCGCAAACACGCGACCCGGCAATGGTCCGCTGGGAACGGAGTCGATGGCGGAAGCGCGCCTCGGCATGCAGATTCGCGCGTCGGGACTACGTTTTGATTTCGCAGGCATCAAGGGTCTCACCAGCTTCAGTCCAAACTCAGGATTTACAGTTGGAGTCACTTACGACACGCCGGCAGTCTTCGCGCCAGTCAAATAGGCGACTGAACACGGATGTATGACTGGTTAGCGGCGATTGCGCGGTGGTTGGAAGTGAACGTCATCGGTCTGCCGCTTTACCTGGCAGCGCCGGCGATGATCATCATCGGCGCGCTCGACTCGTCGCTGCTGTCGCTGCCTGAGATCAACGACTATCTCGTCGTCGGACGCTGCTACAAAGATCCGACCGCCGCTTTCTACTTTCCGTTGTTCGCGGCGGCTGGATCCGTCATCGGTTGCAATCTGCTCTACACGATCGTGCGGCGCGGCGGACAGTCGGTGCTGCGCAAGCGGTTCAAACTGTCGAGTATTAAGAAAGTCGAAAGAGCTTACGAGCGGTTCGGTTTTCTGGCGATCGGGATTCCGGCGATACTGCCGCCGCCGCTGCCGTTCAAGATATTCGTCGCGACCGCCGGCGCGCTCGAATATCCGCGCTGGAAGTTTCTGCTGACGGTGATGATTGCGCGCTCGTTCCGTTACTACGTCGAGGGCATACTCGCTGTGTTCTACGGCCGGCGAGTGTTGCTGTTTATGAAAGACAACGGGTTGGTTGTAGTCAGCGCGGTCGGCTCGCTCGTGCTTGTGGGCGCCATCGTGTATCTGATAGTTAACCGGCGCAGGAACAAGCTTGCGACTACCGAAACCGAGCTCGAGAATGTTGATGCCGCCGAGCTCGAGAATCCTGACTCCGAAAGGGCCGCTGATTGAAATCTGTTCTTAGCCCCATAACAAAAGGACTGACGCGCGTCTCCGAATACTTGATCACGTTCGGCGCGTTTGGCTTGTTTGCCGTCGCATTCCTCGACTCGGCGTTTGTGCCGCTGCCGAGCAGCGCCGACGCGCTGATGCTCCTGCTGTCCACGACTCATCCGAGCTGGATG
>DASRIM010000206.1:0-5873 GCA_035649995.1 Pyrinomonadaceae bacterium
TCGGTCTTTTGAATCGGAGCGAACGTCACGCGGTTATAGAGTGTCGCGTTGTCGCCGCTGCGCGAGACGAGCGCGGCTTCGCGAATCGTTCCGACAGCGCCGGCAGCGGGCACAGTGCCGCGCACGCGCACACGGACGACACGCTTCACCGGATCCGGCGGATCGATCTGAAACGCGTCCGCCGAGATCGGCACTTCCGTTGGACCAGTCAACGCCGTCGTGCCGAACGCCTCGCTTTCCGGCGCGTCGCTGGTGCCGACGCTCATGTGAGTGATGCCGGCGCCTTGTCCCGAGAAGAGACGCGCGAGCAGGTTGGCGCCGCCTTGCAGCACGGAGTTGTATCCCTGGCGAACCTCGATTGTTTCGCCTGACGTCGATTTCAATTCGATCCGCAGATGAGCGCGCATGAAACCACCTCAACGGAAAGTAGAGTCACTAAAGCCGGTGACGTCGAACAGGCCGCCGCTCTCCGGCATGTTGTCGGCGCCGGTTGAGCCGTGCTCTTTGATAACGAGCGGCAACACGGTCGTCAGATAATCCGCCTGGCCTTGAATCTCTGAAAGCGCGAGAGCGCGTACAGCGCTGCGCACGCCGGCGGCTTTGAGCCGTTTGACGCCGAGCTCGATCGCGCTGCGCAGGCGCTCGCGTTCGTCGTCGACGTTTCCCGGAGCCAGCGGATTGCGGCGCAAGCTCTGCGTTGGCACGTGGACCTCAAAACTCGCGGGTTCGGCTTCGACCCAACTGGCAGTCAGGTTCACGGCGGCGTCCTGGTAGAAAACCGAGTGGTCCAACTGCGCTTCATCCCAACGGGCTTGCGTCAGGGCGAGATCCGCCAGCGCGAGCAGGAAGCGATCGAGACCGAGCATGTCGTAGTGGGCCACGGGCAGGAACCATAGACGGTTCGCGCCGCGCCTGAGACGGATTCCGCGTGCCGGCGATTGCACCTGCGGCGTGGTCCATGGCTCGCCGGGAACGACGTTCGTGATCGATCGAAGTTTTGCGGAAACGTCGTCGCGCTCGAGCCGTCCATCGACTGTTCCATCGTCTCGCGTCCGCAGCCACAACCGTTGTCCGGGGCCGATGTTTCCCTGAAACATCAGTCCTTCGCCGGTGGTCAGGTTGACGATGACGGGAACGCTTTCCGGACCGTCCGGCAGACCGTTCAGCACGAACGAGACGGTGGTCTCGTCGAGCCCCTTGTTTTCGATCGTGAACTGCGACAGCGGCGTGATGTTGTCGATCAATCCGGGCCGCAGACAGTGCCGGCGTTTCGGATACTCCTTCAGCTCAGGGTTCCTGTGATGAAACTTGACCCGTGTCGCTTCCTCGTAGCCGTCCATGTAACTGCTCGCGAAACTCGTCAGAGCGTTGGTAGTTACAGCGCCGTGCTTCAGCGAAGCATCGCGTTGCGCGTGGACCCACGAACGAAAGAGCGCGAGGTCCTGCCACGCTTCCGGAACGAAGTCGAGCAGAGCTGCGAGCTTCGCTGCGTCTTCGAGCTCGAGTGCGGCGTCGAAGTGGTGCGCGCGCTGGATGTCGAGCAACTCTTCCTCGACGATCTCGACTTGCACCGCCGGCTGGGCCAGCGAGGCCATTACCAGTTCGCCTTCGCGGTAAAGCGAGGGAAGACGGGCGGCCATGTCGTCGGCGCGTTTCATACGCCTCCCTCCCGGACTTCGACGTTCAACGATTGATTGCGCAAGCGCTCATTCGGCGCGGGCGCGTACGAACCGATGCCATCCGTGAGTTGGAAGAAACGTTCGCCGCTCTCGACCGTGATGATCGCGTCAGCGCGCACGAGGGCGAACCGTGAATCGTCGCGGATGGCGGCGGCGACGCCGTCGAGCGTCAACGGAGTATCGCTGGCGCGCGTCGTCAGATGGCTGTTGAACGCGTTCGTGATCGCTTCAGTTGCCTGGGCCTGCGTCGTGCCCGGCGTGAGATGGACCGGCAGCACGGCTGACACTTGCACGTCGACGGTTGTCGTGATCGCGACCTCCGTTTGCGGTTCGGAGAATTGAATCGGCGTGACGACCGAGATCACTTCGCCGGGCGTGAGCGTGAGCTCTTCTGCTTCAGCGCCGCCTTCCGGCGTCAGGAAAACGCGCGCGTCGATGATGCGAGGATCTTCCATCACCAGCGACAGCAGCCGTGCGCGGCGCACTGTTCCGCCTGGTGGAGTGTCGTTGAGCGCTTTGGTCAATTTCTCCTGGAGGGCCGTCTTGAGTGACCCGAGATCCGTGCCGCTGAGACCGGTGCCCGCGAGAGTTAGCTGCACTCGCACGGCGACGCGTCTGCGTGCCGCGGCGTCGGAAACCACGCGAATCCCGGCGGGTTTCACCTGCTCGATACGCTCCTGAACTCGCTTGCGTGCTTCGGGCGTATCTTCACGATACGCGACGTCGACTTTCACTTCGCCGGGAACGCCGTTCGGTTCTTCAGTGATCGTGACGTCCTTCACTTCGTCGAGCGACATCAGGTGAAACTTCAGCGCGTCGAGAGTGCCGCGCACCACGCCGTGAAAAGCAGATCGCGCGCGACGCCGCAGTTCGTCGTCTGTCTCCGCCTGACTCAACCTCCGGCTGGCCTCTTCGTTGAAACCTTTATCGATTCCGGCGACCAGAATTTCCAAACGGTTCAGTTGGTTCGCTTCGACTTCCGGAGTCCCGGGCGTCTCGCCCGCCGCCATCACCTCGCGTGTGCTTTCGCCCGGCTCCAGTGTCAACTCATCCTGCGTCAGGTATCGGCTTCCCTTGTCATCGGTGAGCACCGTGCCCGCGGGAACCGTGATTCGACCCGTGTCGCCCGGACGCCGTGTGAAGCGGACTTTCACAACGGGATGTCCACTCGCGAGGCGAGTAACGCCGACGAGCGCGACGACTTTATCCAGCGAACGGCCTTCGGCTGTCTCGAGAAACGCTGACTTGTAAATGAAGTCGAGATGTTGATACGTGACCGCGAGCTCGAACGCGACCGTCTCCATCAACGTGCGTACGACGCTGCCGACGTTCAGATCGTTCAGCGGCACAGGGTTGGACCGTACCGGATAGTAGTTGACGGTGAGATCGGAGTTAGGCAGCGGGCGCCGGCCGCCGTCGCGGAAGCGAATCGCGTCTTTCTTATCGTCGTCGCCCGTCGTCGAGATCAACTCGAAGTCCGCGCTGGTGAACCGATACGGAACCGGACGTTCGACTGTGCCGACGAATCCTTGCAGATGCGAGATCCGGCGCACCGGTCTCTTGCTCAGCAGATTCGGCGTGACCAGCGCGTCGCCGGCAGGCGCTCTCAACGATTCCGCCACTGTGCCGCCGGTTAACGTCGTCAACAGGTCGCGAACGATGTCCGGATAAAGACGCGGAGAGTAACTCACAGACCTACCTCCAGCGACAGTGCAACTGGATCGCCGCCCGTGATCGGTTGAACGGCGACGGTCAACACGAAGTTATCGATCTGTTCCGCCGGCGGATCGAAAGTCAGTTCGACGGCTGCCGGCTGAACGCGCGGCTCGCGAGCAACGGCTTCCAGCACGAACGCACGGCAGAGATTGCGCAGTTCGTCCGTCTTGCGGCGGCCGATCAATTCGCCGAGCCGCGAGCCGTAATCCGAATGGCCCAGCGTCGTTAACGAACCGACGGGAGTCAGTAATCGCAGCAACAACGCCTGCGCGACGTTTTCGCGTCCTTCGATCGTGGCGAGATCCGTTTGCGTCTCCGGCTCGCCCGGGCGCGGACGCCTGAGCACGCGCACCTTCGTCGTCAGATCGAGCGAAGCGGCGTCGTACGCGACCATGTTTGGGACCACAGATAGATCGGTGCCGAAGAGTTGGTCCATGATTCACCCAATCATCACAGTGCCGGCGGCGATGACCTGGCCTTTTGGCGCGGTTGGCGTGATGTCGTCGCAGTCGACTGACAAGTCGCCGTTGCGCGCGGCCTGTTTCCCGCCGATCTTCACCGTCGCGCTGCCGACTTTGATCGTCGACTTGTTCTGCGGCGGCGCCTGGAAACTCGTGCCCGGCGGCGTCGCGATGTGCGAAGGGCTGTTGCTCGCCTGCGAGTCGACGACGGCAGCCGGCTTGCCCATGATCTTCACGGTTTGCACGGTGCCGCCATCGATTGTTCCGCTGAACGGATGCGGCAGCGGCGTCGGTATTGGCCCACCCGGCGACGGCACCATCACGATATGCGTATCGACGCCCACGACCATGCTTCCTTCTGTTGCTGCTGGTTGGCCCATATCATTTTCCATATGTCATTTGACATTTGTCATTTCTCATTTTTTGCCAAATGCCAAATGAGAAATGTCAAATGACCAATGACCAATTAATTCATCTCCACTACGCTGCCCGAGACCTTCACCTTCGCCTGTCCGGAGATCTCGACCTCGCTGCCTTCCAGCTTCAGCTTTCCGGCGGCTTTCACCGAAACGTCTCCATCTTTCTTCATCGTGATCTTGCTCGAGCCGGCGGCGAGCTCGAGCCGTCCACCACCTGCGCCGTCGAGTGTTGCCTTGATGTCTCCGACGGCGAGCGTGATCTTTTCTTTCACGACCTCGATCAGCACGTCGCCGGGGAGCGTCAGTTTCACAGCCGGCGGATCGCCTGTGATCTCGCATTCGAGATCGGGCGTTGACGCGCCTGACGGTAATCGCAAAACGATCTGTCCGTCTTTGTGCTTCGGTGGTTCCCGGTCCGGATGGTAGAGACGTCCTACGACGACAGGCGAGTGATAATCGCCCTCGAGAAACACGACGACGACTAAATCATCGACCGCTGGAATCGCCGCAAAGCCCATCGCGCCGACGGCGATCGGCACGCGGTTGAGAATGATTCCCGAATCGCGAAGCTGGACCGAAACGGAGTGGTCCGCGGGCGCGGCCTCGTTTGGAAAGATGCTAGTGACTTTGCCGACACTCGCCACCGGACGCGCCGAGACTTCGTGACGTGCGATGCGCGAGATGCTGCCGTACAACGCGGTCGCACTCATAGCAGCCCTCCAAGCGCGGACAGGCCGGCTCCGAGTAAGCCCGAAAGTAACGACGAAGTGTCAGCGCCTTCGGCTTCGATGATGGTTGCGCCACCGACGCCCGGCCGCAGTTCGTGCTGCACGCGCGTGAGCAGCCATGGACCACCGGCGAGACCATCGGGCAGTGACTGCACCTCGATCACGTCGCCTGGACGCAGCGCCGGAAGCAGGAAGCAGCGAGCGCGAAGTCGTTGCGCGCGCGCGGCGTTGGCTGTTTGCAACGCCGTCGAGACGTCGTCGGCGGCAGTGGGTGTGCGCAACAGCGGCAGCGGATAGCGAACGATTCCCGCGCCGCCGGCAGCGGCTGAAGAGGGAAGAAAGTCCAGCGACGGCCGCAGTGCGTCGGGCGCGCTGGACGAACCTGCTGGTCCAAAGCCGATCGCGAAGCGTTGCGGGTTGATCGTTTCGTTATTGGACGATGAGTAGTCGAGAATCTCGCGGCCGTACAGAAGCGCCGCCGAAGGTTGTCCTGACGGACGGGCAATCACTTGAAGCTTGCCTTCAGCGTCGACGAGAGCGATCGCGCCGCACAGTCGCGCCAGCTCAGCGATCTGCTCCGCGGCAGTGCGTCCCGGTTGGGCCACGTAAGCCGGAACGTCCAAATCGACGTCGACGTCGCCAACGTCGATGCCCGCGTCGGAAGCGAGTGTTCTGATGACTTGCTTCGCGTTCTGTTTCTCGAACGTCTGACAGGGACGGTAAGCCGCGAGGTCAGTCGCTGCGTCTGCGAGCATGACGTGGATGCGGCGAAAGTCACGCCTGACTGTCCGTACTTTTCCAGTGAACAACTTCTTCGAACCTTCACCGCCGTCGACGTCCATCGACGCATCGTCACCAGGCGCGGCTTCG
>DASRIM010000207.1:0-4894 GCA_035649995.1 Pyrinomonadaceae bacterium
TACGTCTGCGATCTCAGCGCTGATGAAATTCGACAGTATCGCGGCACGTTGACTGAGCCGGGTACGGAAAGCCCGTACCGCAACCGTTCTGTTGAAGAGAACCTCGATCTGTTTGAACGGATGAAGAAGGGAGAGTTCCCGGATGGTTCGCGAACCCTGCGCGCCCGGATCGACATGAGCTCTCCAAACCTCAATCTGCGTGACCCCGTCATGTATCGCATTCTGCACCTGGCCCATCATCGTACCGGGAACGAGTGGTGTATTTACCCGATGTACGATTACGCGCACGGGCAGTCGGATTCCATCGAGCGCGTAACGCATTCGATGTGTACTCTGGAGTTCGACAATAATCGTCCTCTGTACAATTGGTTCATCGAACAACTCGGCATATTTCCCTCGCGGCAATACGAGTTTGACCGGCTCGCGCTGACCCATACTCTGCTTAGCAAACGCAAGCTGCTGAAGTTGGTTGAAGAAGGACACGTCGACGGTTGGGACGATCCGCGCATGCCGACGCTCTCGGGCATGCGCCGTCGCGGTTACACTCCCACGGCGATCCGCAACTTCTGCGCGAGTGTTGGAGTGTCAAAGACGAACGGGATTACTCAGTTACAGCAGCTCGAATACTTTCTGCGCCAGCACCTGAATCAGATCGTTCCGCGAGTGATGTGTGTGCAGAAGCCATTGCGCGTGGTGATCGAAAACTACCCCGACGACCTCGTGGAAGAAATGGATGCTATCAACAACCCGGAAGATAGTTCCGCGGGAACCAGAAAGATTCCGTTTTCAAAGACGCTTTATATTGAAGAAGATGATTTTCGCGAAGACCCGCCGAAGCAGTTTTACAGGCTCGCTCCTGGCCGCGAGGTGCGTCTCCGTTACGCTTACCTAATCACCTGCAAGGAAGTCATCAAGGATAGCAGCGGCAGGATCGTAGAGCTTCGCTGCACGTACGATCCGGCTACACGCGGCGGTAACACGCCTGACGGTCGAAAGGTAAAGTCCACGATTCACTGGGTCTCGGCAGCTCATGCCCTGCCGGCACAGGTTCGCCTCTACGAGAACCTTTTCGTTAAAGAGGATCCGAACGACGTTGAAGAAGGACAGGATTTTACCGCGAACCTGAATCCCGAATCATTGCAGGTGTTGGACGATTGCAAAATAGAACCGAGCGTGCGCGACGCGGAGCCAGGGACGAAATATCAGTTTGAGCGGCTTGGTTATTATTGCCTGGACCGCGACTCAGGACAGAAATTGGTGTTCAATCGGACCATCGGCCTGCGCGATACGTGGGCCAAGATCGAAAAACGCGCAAACGCCGGCGCTTAACCGAAGCCGAGGGGTCTACGGATCATGAGCGTAGCGATTCGACTCCTTCTCACTTGCACCTTACTAGTGGCGAGTCCCGCCGTTGCACAGACCAACGAAGCTCCGGTCGTCAACGGGTGCTCGCCGCATTCGGGTTCGGTCAACTCGTTGATTGAGCTGAAAGGTTTCCGGCTGGGGCTCGATGAGCTCGAGTCAGCCAAAGCATTTTTCATTGGTCCACACCCGTTACTCTTGAATTGGCAGAAAAGCCGTTGCCGCCATACGTACAGGCCCTCAGACTCGAGAAAGATACGTGGGTGCAGTTGTGGCCCGGGCCCGATCGCGTGAAGAGGTTCACAGCCGCTCCCGGCGATTTGATTGTAATGAACGGCACGTATCCGGTGGCGGGCGCGGACAAGCTGAAGGTGTTGTTCGTGAGGTCAGGAGCAGTTGTGGGGTTAAATGTGACCGAGTTGGATGAAAAAGCTGAATGGTTCAACGAGGTTACTGTGAAGGTGCCGGCCGAAATGGAAAGCGGCAACTGGCAAATGATTGTTCGCACAACTGACGGCGGTGAACATGTTGTGCCGATTCCGATTCGTATTTTGCGGAGGTAGAAAATGAGAATTCGATTGTCCCTCGCTATCGTGATCGTTTGCTGCTGCCTGGTCTCGACAGTTGCGGCACAAAACGGCGCAGACCCGCTGACGAAAAAAGTCGATCAGTTGTTTGCGACGTGGGACAAACCTGAATCACCCGGCGCGGCAATCGCAGTCATCAAGGACGGCGCCGTCGTCTACAAACGCGGCTATGGCAGCGCCAATCTGGAATACAACGTTCCGATCACGCCCCAAACTGTCTTTCACGTTGCGTCAGTGTCGAAGCAGTTTACGGCGTTCTCAATCGCGTTGTTGGCGAGCCAGGGAAAACTCTCGCTCGACGACGACATTCGCAAGCACTTGCCGGAAGTGCCGGACTTCGGAAAAAAGATCACCGTTCGCCATCTGATCCACCACACCAGCGGGCTGCGCGATCAATGGACTTTACTCGGCATGGCCGGATGGCGGCTGGACGATGTGATCACGAAAGAGCACATCATGAAGATGGTCCGGCACCAGAAAGAGCTCAACTTCGATCCGGGCGCTGAGAACCTCTACTCGAACACGGGCTATACCTTGCTCGCCGTGATTGTTGAACGAGTAAGCGGTCAGTCGTTTCGCGAATTCACCGAGGCAAATATCTTCAAGCCGCTCGGCATGACCAACACCCACTTTCATGACGACCACGAACAGATCGTCAAGAACCGCGCGTACTCGTATGCATCGCTTGGCCCAGGCGGAGGGTTCAAAGCTGCGCCGCTGAATTACGCAAACGTCGGGGCGACGAGTCTGTTTACCACGGCGGAGGATCTGGCGCGCTGGTTAATCAATTTCGACGAAAAGAAGATCGGCGGCCCGGACGTTATCAAGCAAATGCAGCAGGAAGGAACAGTGAACAGCGGGAAGAAGATCTCCTACGCCTTCGCGTTGAACATTGGTCCATACCGCGGATTGAATACGATTGGTCATGGAGGCGGCGATGCGGGCTACCGCAGCTTCGCGTTCTGGTTTCCGGAACAGCGGTTTGGTGTGGTGGTGTTGAGCAACCTGGGTTCGTTCAATCCGCAGCAACTGGCGGCGAGGATAGCCGATATCTATCTCGCCGATAAGCTGACGGCCGAGCCGCCCAAACCGGCGTCCGTCGATCGAACAGCCGTGAAAGTCGACGCGGCGATCCTCGAATCCTATGTTGGAAGATACCTGCTCGACGGAAGAACGCTCGTGACGATCAGTAAAGAAGGCGACAAGCTGATGGGCCAGCCCGGAAATTCGCCGAAGGCCGAAATGATTCCACAGTCCGAGACTAACTTTTTCGTGAAGGAAGCGAACTCGGAGGTGACGTTCGAACGCGATGAAAAGGGAAGCGTCGTTCGCTTCACGATGAAGAGCGGGAACCAAAGTCAGTCGGCAAAAAGACTGAACTCGACGCCCGCCACAGCGGCCCAGCTAGGTCAGTTTGCCGGCGATTACTACAGTCCTGAGCTTGGGACGACCTACACGCTCGTTGTTAAGGATGGAAAAGTCGTGGCCCAGCATCGGCGCCACGACGATATTTCGTTAACGGAGCTCGACGGCGATCTGTTTTCAAGCAATCGATGGTTTTTCCAGACGGTGCAGTTCACCCGCGACAGTGAAAAACGCATCACGGGATTTCGCTTGACGTCCGGCCGGGTTCGAAATCTGCGCTTTGACCGGCAGTGAATCTCAGAGTTTCGGAAAATCGTCCCGAAAGCAAATGGGAGGCGCGCGCGTTAAGATCAGAGAACATTGAGTTGAAGGAGGTCATGGCAGACGAGCGCTTTGTTCGTCTGATCGAAGAGGATATTTACTCTGTCCTGCCCGATACCTCGGTTCTGCACCATTATGACAAGCGGGCATCACTCTACGATTTAGTTCTTAGTACGCGGTTGTATAACTTCGTTATGTGGGGAACCTCTCCCTGCGACTACGTTCAGTTCGCTTGCCAGGCTCTCGATTCATCACGCGACGGAATGTTCCTGGATGCGGGCTGTGGTTCAATGCTCTTTACTGCACCCGTTTACGTTAACTCAAATCGGCAAATCGTCGCGTTCGATCAGTCGTTAGCGATGTTGAGACGAGCACGCGAACGATTGAGAGAGCTTTTGGGCCGTGTCCCTGAACATATCCGGTTATTACAAGCCGATTTAAACGATTTACCGTTTCGGCGAGGGAGTTTTCGTACCGTCCTGTGCCTGAATGTGCTCCATCAATTCGCTGATGCGAAGGTCTTACTTTCCGGGCTCAACGAGCTACTGTCGGAGAGTGGAAATCTATATCTCACTAGCCTGGTTTCAAATGACCGCGTCATTGGAGACTGGTATATCGAAGCGTTGTATCGAACGGGAGAGTTTGTACGTCCGAGAAATGCGCGGGAATTGAAAGAGCTCATCGTTAATGTTTTCGGCCAACGAATGAATGACGCGGAAAAGGGAAATATGGCGTTTGTTACCGCACGTCACTGTCCGTCTTTCAGGCTGGTCAACTCTGTGCAAAGATAATCGTGTTCATGATTCTGATTAGCGCGCTCTGGTTTGTCGCTTTTGTCTGGTTGGTGATCGTCGTTCTCACACTGTACGGTCTCTCTCGCCGAAGGTCTCTTTCAGCAACGTCGAATCTGCGTCTGACCGCGAGTGACGCGCCGCTCGTATCGGTTTTAGTTCCCGCCCGCAATGAACAGCACCGCGTTCTCGAAGACTGTATTCGCTCGATTCTCGCTCAGGACTATGGAAGGTTCGAGGTCATCGCCGTCAATGATCGTTCGACCGACTCGACAGGGGCGATTTTGGAAGCACTGGCCCAGGGTGATGAGCGACTGCACGTCGTCGAAGGTGAAGAGCTGCCGCCGGGATGGCTCGGTAAGCCTTACGCGATGCAGCAGGCGTTGAGCCGCGCTCGCGGCGAATGGATCCTGGCGACTGACGCCGACATGATCTTCGAACCAGCAGCCTTGCGCACCGCTCTGGATC
>DASRIM010000208.1:0-4981 GCA_035649995.1 Pyrinomonadaceae bacterium
ACGAGAGTGGAATTCTCGAGAAGCGGCGTCTGATTTATTAGCAGGTCGTATTCGATCTTTGGCCCAACGTCTATGCGCAGGTTTAGTTTTTTATTGGGCGAAGAGAGTTCGTAAGTGGCGGCGTGAGTGTGACTCAGGAACAAGAGCAGGGCCGCCAGCGCGAAGGCGATCGACTTTGTGTTAAGTAATGTGTTGTGTTTTGGCGTCATGATCGGCCCATTGTAGCCAGAAATTCAGATGAGGGAAGTCTTTTGAAAGCCATGAGGCGACTAACACTAATGAGGCGTCAGGCGCAACCTGCTATGAAGCTGGGGCGCCTGGTAGCGAGCGCCTGACGATGTCTGCGTCACGCCGTTTGAAGGAATTAGGAAAACGAACAGAAGTAAACAGGGTCGTGTCGTTTTCATTTAGGTGTTTCCGATGGAAGGTCCAGGTTTTAGGACCAGCTTTGCGATGGCGCCGCATCGCTTCATTTTACGGATGGAGATAGAAGACCTTGTTCATCACCTTCCACTCGCCGTCGACCTTTAACAGGGTGAAAAAGTCGGTGAAGCGGTGACCGCTCCAGTTGTCGAGCTCGATGCGTGCGGTCGCCACTGACCCGACAAGATCGATGCTCACGATTCGTCCCTCGAGTTCTTTTGCGGCGCCATTTTGATCGTTCCAGTCGAATAGCTGCTGGATCGGACCGGCTAACAAGTCTGGTCCAATGTAACCAAAGATGCTCGCGTCTTTGTGGAAGGCGAGTTTCATCTCGGCGGTGTTGCCGGTCTTGCCGCCGGCGATGTAGTGCTGGATCGTTTCTCTGATTGCGTCGTAGTCACTGAGAGATGTGGTTGCAACCGTCGAGAGTTTTTGCTCGGCCTGCATTGAAGTGTTCTCCTATCTGGGCTGTTGGTGTGCTGATCATAGCACGGCTATCTGAGAATAAACCCTTCGCGAAACGGATCTTCCGGATCGAAATAAAACTCGTTGCGGCCGATGATTGACGCAGTCCCGCTGACCTCCGGTATGACCGCGTCATGCGGTCCAAACTTCGTGACTTCCACTACTTTCACAGACATCGTGCTTCCTACAACGCTCTCGATCGTCACCGGTTCATTCAACGCCAGTTCGCCTTTGGCAAAATGCAACGCGGCGCGTGCGCTGACGCCGCTGCCGGTCGCGGAGCGATCAACCTCGCCATCGGCGAAAATGCAAACGTTACGACTGTGGTGTGAAGCATTCACTGCTGGTCCAGTGAAAATCGTGCCGTAAAGAAAGCTCAGATCGGCTTCCAGCGGATGGGTGATCGAAAACTGAGACATCACCGCGCGTTTGATCCGGCGGCCGTAGTCAATCAGACGATTCAAGTCTTCAGGAACGAGTTTCAGCCCGACTTCTTCCGCGTTGACGAAAGCATAGAACGCGCCGCCGTACGCAATATCGAACTGCACGCGGCCAATCCCGTCGACGTCGAGCTGCTGATCGCGAAGGTAAAGAAAAGAGGGTACGTTACGAAACGACGTTTCGACGACTCGTCCGTCACGAACGATCGCGCGCGCGTGAATCCTGCCCGCCGGAACGTTGATTGTTATCTCGTTCTTACTGACGAGCTTGGTCTCGACGGCGAGTTTTGTGAGCGCGATGATGGCGTGACCGCACATCGTGCTGTAGCCCTCGTTATGTAAGAAGAAGACGTCGCAGTCGGCATCGGCGGATGGAGTGATCACGGCACCATACATGTCTGCGTGACCGCGCGGTTCCCACATCAGACCGCGTCGCAAGTGATCGTAGTGCTCGCGAAAGTAACGGCGCTTTTCGAGCACCGAGTTGCCTGCTATCGGTGGTAGACCGTCGACAATGACGCGAAGCGGTTCACCACCGGTGTGCATGTCGATCGTGGTGATGCGCGTCCAGTGTTCCGGCGGCTGCCAATCAGAGAGCCCTTTCATGCTTTATCGATCGGTTGTTTGCCCTGCCGTTCGCCCAGCGATTCGGCGCGCTGGAACGCAGCCCAAACGGCTTTCGACAACACCGTTCGCAAACTGCCTTTCTCCATCTGATAGATCGCTTCCGCCGACGTACCGCCAGGTGACGTAACCATGTTGCGCAGTTCGGCGGGGTGCTTGTGCGACTCTCGCGCAAACAAGATCGCTCCGAGCATCGTTTGATGGACCAACTCCTGCGCCACGTGTCTCGAGAATCCCATGTGAACACCGGCGTCGATCAGCGCTTCCATCACCAGGAATATGTAAGTTGGGCCAGTCGCGCTCAGCGCCGTCGCCATGTCGATCTGGCGCTCGTTATCGACGCGAACAGTTTTGCCGAGCGCGTCCAGCATCGCGCGAACCTGCTGCTCCTGCTTCTCGTTCACCGCTGCGCTCGGCGTCCATGCAGTTACACCTTCGCCGATCTGCGCGGGTGTGTTCGGCATGGTACGGACCACTGGACCATGCAGAAGTTCCTCGGCGATAGTTTCCATCCTGGCGCCGGCCACGATCGAAACGACGAGTTGATCCTGATGGATCGCGCCTTTTAGTTCCTGGAGTACACGGCGGAGGCGTTGCGGCTTCACGGCAAGAACCAGCAGTGACGCGGCGTCTGGTCCTGTCGGATGCGCGAACAGCGCAGCCTCGCGGTTGTCCTCGAACATCTGGATGCCATACTTCTGTTGCAACTCTTCGCGGCGAGCCGGGCGCGGATGACTGCCGACGATCTGTTCGGGACTGACGAGTTGCTTGCGCAGCAGCCCGGTAATGATCGCTTCCGCCATCACACCACAGCCGATAAACGCTAAACGGCAGTTGCTAAGAGCATTTGTATTGTTCATTTTGCTCCACGCTCTCGATTTGAAACCTTTCGTGATGATCTTCAAGTTCAACATCGAAAGCAAGTCGTCCGGCAAATCGATGGTAACGGGAACAAAAACCACGTGGATATGTCTAACGGAGTAGTTGATGATTGGGCTACAAGACAGGGAGGTCGGTATGGTCGTCCTGAGGCTCTATTCTGCAGCGCTCTCCGCTGTCATCTTTGTCGTCTACATGCCGAACCCTGGTTATCTGCTCTATCGACTCTCACCGTATTGGAACTGTTGGAGTGAATATTGTGAGGCGCAATGGTATTGGTATGCAGATCTCGCCTTTAAGATTCAGGTGCTAATGGCAGTGCTTTGGATGGTTTTGTGGGCCGTGCTCGAGGTTCGAACTTTCCGAAGGTTCACTAAGCCCGCTCCAAAACTTCTCACGCACCTTCGCTATGGTCCTATCGCCATCTTCGTCCTCTTCCTCGCCACCATCTTCACTTACGACGCGATGATGATTCAGTATACGCGGTGGCAGCTCATTCGCTGGATACACAGCGATGCCGCTGTAACAGAAACTCCGTCGATCAACCTCTACAACAACGATCGTGGTTGGTGCGGGAATGGAATTGCCGCAACGGAGTACTGGCTTTACGGCGATACACCGGCCGCATACATCGATGACGCGGATCCCGCGACCAGAGCGCGCGCTCTGCAAGCAAGCATGTACGTCTACGACTGGATAAATCAGCCCAAAGATGGACCATCGATAGACGCGTTAAAGAAGGCCGCGGCCGATCCGGATCCGATGGTCAGAGACGTTGCGGCGAAATTAACGGCTGAGTTGACGAGCGTACCGTAACGCGTCCATTCGCATCTTCAGTTTTCGTTGACAGACATTTGACGACCGGATAGGATGCCTCCCGCCCACCTCACTGAACGTCCCCAAACTTTACGTCCGCAGTCATGAGGGAGTTCGTCTCATGTTCGTCCATCGCGTCCTTACCGTCTGGAAAGCCATGAACCTCACGAAGTCAATCGCCCGCTTTTTGCTTGCGTCAACTTTCTTTCTGCTCACCGTCTTCTCTGTGCGCGTGTTCGCTCAGACGACTGCGGCACGCCCGGATCGCGGCCTGATGCCGAATGGTTCGTATGCTATTTCCGATTTAGAGCAGATCAGTCTGACAAACGGCAATCTTGGTCTGACGATCCCGCTGGCCAGCCTGCCGCCAATCGCCGGCGGTAAGCTCTCCTGGACCATCAACGCGCACTACAACAGCAAGGTCTGGAACGTGAATCGGCAGGAGATGATCGGCGACCGCTTCGACGGTTCGAACGTCTATTACGTGGTTGACGTGCCGCAACTCAGCGAACAAGGCAACTGGAGAATCAGCGGTCAGTACGAACTCGAGATCCGCGAAGCCTCGTCCGATTTCGCCTACCAGCTTCCGCCTGTGGCGGATGAGCCTGACTATTCGCTGATGCTCAACAATAACTGGTACCGCGTGGTGCTGCGGATGCCGGATGGCGCCGAGCACGAGTTGCGGCCCCTGGACTACTCGCCGTTTCCGGGCGGCAAGGAGTACCTGTTTGGCTATTACAGCCAGACGCCTTACACGCACGGCACGATGCGGTATTACTCGTTCGATGGCAGCTATCTTTTCGCGACGGTAACAGCGTACAACAACTGGACCGTCTATCTGCCCGACGGCACGAAAGTGGTGCAAACCACCGACGGAATTCAACGCCTGCAAGACACGAACGGCAACAAGATCAAGATCTACACCGATGCCAACGGAACTCATTACGAGGATGAGCAGACCGGGAGAGAGATTCGCTACAAGTTAGAGGCGGGTAATCAGGGACGTGTTTATTACAAGACGGTCGGCAACGTCGAGAAGTACATCGCCATCGACTTCGGCCAGACGAACCTTGTCGGTCAGATCTATCGCGTCAACAATTGGATTCCGTATCAGTTTAACTTTACTCCCTGCACGCACTACCGGTTACTCAACACTGCTGTGCCCGTAGTTCGCGAGATCGTTTTGCCCGAGAGTGAACCCGGGCTGACGCGTAAATTCACCTTTACTTACGATTCCGACATCACGGAAACGGCAAGCAATCCGCTCATCAGATTCAACTGCACGAGTTCGCCGACGACCTACACGAGAACGGCTTCCAAGGGATGGGGATTCC
>DASRIM010000209.1:0-6659 GCA_035649995.1 Pyrinomonadaceae bacterium
CGGTCAATCCTGAAACACCGGCGACCGCGGAAAACCTCGCGTACGTGATCTACACATCAGGCTCGACTGGACGTCCAAAAGGCGTCGAGATAACGCACCGCAACCTGGTCCATTCAACCAGCGCCCGTTTCGTTTATTACGACGAACCGGTGCACAGCTTCATGCTGGTCTCGCCGTTCTTCTTCGACAGTTCAGTGGCGGGGATCTTCTGGACGTTGTGCAGCGGCGGCAAGCTCGTCCTTCCGCCACAGCGTTTCGAGCAGGACTTCGCGGCGTTGATCGAAAGAGAACACGTGTCTCACTTGTTGTGTCTGCCGTCGGTCCATTCACTGTTGTTGCGCCAGGCGTCGAACGATCGTTTGAAGAGCCTGCGCTGCGTCATTGTCGCCGGCGAACCGTGCCCGCCGGAATTGCCCGCGCGTCACTTCGAAACTCTGCCACACGCGGCATTGTTCAACGAGTATGGACCAACTGAGGGCACCGTCTGGGCCACGGTTTACCAGTGCCCGCCGCACGATCGCCCGACGGCAGTCATGTCAGTACCAGTCGGCCGTCCAGTGCCGAACGCACAAACGTACGTGCTCGACGATCTGCTCCAACCGGCGCCGATCGGTGTCGCCGGCGAGTTGTACATCGGCGGCGAAGGCGTCGCGCGCGGGTACCGAAACAGCGCGCCGCAAACGGCCGAGCGTTTTGTGCCACATCCTTTCGCGACCGGCGCGCGTTTGTACGCAACCGGCGATCGCGCGCGCTACCTGCCGAACGGCGAGCTGGAGTTTCTCGGACGCCGCGATCAGCAAGTCAAAGTACGCGGTTACCGCATCGAGTTAGGCGAGATCGAAATGGCGCTCGCCGATCACACGGCAGTCCGTGAAGCCGTGGTGGTTGCCGGCGAACAGCGCGTCGTTGCCTACGTCACAGCCGATGGTCCAATCGAGCCGGCCGCTGACGAGTTGCGCGAGTTTCTGCGTCAGCGGTTGCCGGAATACATGCTGCCGTCGCAGTTCGTGCTGCTCGACGCGATGCCGCTGGGCGCGAACGGCAAAGTCGATCGCCAAGCGCTTCCGGCTGCAACGTCGTCGCGGCCGGCGATGACGGTTTCTTTTGCCGCCCCGCAGACGCCGCTCGAACAGACGATCGCCGATGTCTGGCGCGAGTTTCTAAAGCTGGACACCGTCGGAGTCAACGACGTCTTTTTCGATCTCGGCGGACATTCGCTGCTGCTCGTGCTCGTACACGAGAGGCTACAGCAGCGACTGCACCGCGAAGTGCCGATAGCGGATCTCTTCAAGTTTCCGACTGTGCGAACGTTAGCGCGAAACCTCGACAGCAGACCGCAGGCGAAGGAAGAGTCGACAGCTAATCGCCGTCGCGCCGGCGCCAGGCAACAAGCACTCAAGGCGCGGTCGAGCAGACACGGAGTTTAGGTAACCAGGAATGAGTGAAATGGAACAATTCGCGTATGAAGTCGCGGTGGTCGGACTCTCGGGGCGTTTTCCCGGCGCGCGGAACCTCGACGAATTCTGGCGCCGTTTGTGTGCAGGCGACGAACTGGTCAGCTTCTTTTCCGACGAGGAACTGTTGCGCCGCGGCGTCGATCGGACCACGCTCGACGATCCTCACTACGTCAGGGCTGAAGCAGTGCTCGACGATGTCGAACTGTTCGATGCGCCGTTCTTCGGTTTCACTCCGCGTGAAGCGAAGACGCTCGATCCGCAACATCGCATCTTTCTCGAAGAGTCGTGGGCCGCGCTCGAACACGCCGGTTACAACCCGGAAACTTATCGCGGCCGCATTGGCGTCTTCGCCGGCGAGAGTCTCAACAGTTACTTCCTGCACAACATCTACCCGAATCGAAAGTTGCTCGAGTCACTCGGCGCGTCGCAAGTCGTGATCGCAAACGACCGCGACTATCTCGCCACTCAGGTCTCGTTTCGTTTGAACTTGAAAGGCCCGAGTCTGAGCGTGCAGACCGCGTGCTCGACGTCGATGGTTGCGGTCCACCTTGCGTGTCAGAGCCTGCTGAACCGCGAGTGCGACATGGCGCTCGCCGGCGGCGTTTCGATCAGCGTGCCGCAGGGACTCGGCGGTCATTACCAGGACGGAGGCATCATTTCTCCGGACGGACACTGCCGCGCGTTCGATGCGAAAGCGAGTGGCACGGTGAAGGGCAGCGGCGCCGGCGTCGTGGTGTTGAAACGCCTCGCCGACGCGATAAACGATCGCGACACGATTCACGCTGTGATCAAAGGATCCGCGATCAACAACGACGGCGCGATGAAGGTTGGCTACACGGCGCCGGCAGTCGAAGGACAGGCGAGCGTGATCGAAGAGGCGCTCGCATTTGCGGCGATCGAGCCCGAGACGATCGGCTACGTCGAGGCGCACGGAACAGGCACGGCGCTCGGCGATCCGGTGGAGATCGCGGCGCTGACGCAGGCGTTTCGCGTGAGTACTGACGCGTCGGGCTTCTGCGCGATTGGTTCAGTCAAGACGAATATCGGACATCTCGATGCGGCAGCGGGTGTGGCGGGCCTTATCAAGACGATTCTCGCGCTGGAGCACAGGCAGATTCCACCCAGTCTGCACTTTGAGCAACCCAACCCGAACATCGACTTCGTAAACAGTCCGTTTTTTGTTAATACGCAGTTGCGCAGTTGGGATGGAGCTCCGCGACGAGCAGGCGTGAGCTCATTCGGCATCGGTGGAACGAATGCTCACGTCGTGCTGGAAGAGGCGCCGGCGAGCGAGAGTTTTGGTTCGTCGAGTTCACCTCAGCTTCTGGTCCTGTCGGCGAGGACGCAAACGGCATTGGCCCACGCGAGCACAAACCTCGCCGCTCACCTCGAGCAGCATCCGGAACTTGATCTCGCCGACGTCGCGTACACGCTGAGCGCAGGCAGGAAGCAGTTTGAGCATCGTCTCGCTATCGCTGTTCGCGATCTGCCTGACGCAGTCGCGAAGCTCTCTACACGAAACGCGAGCTCCGCCTCGCAATACGAGAAACGGCCGGTTGCGTTCATGTTTCCAGGACAGGGCGCGCAATACGTCCGTATGGGACGCGCGTTGTACGAACGCGAGACTGTGTTCAGAAGTGAGTTGGACCATTGCGCCGAGCTTCTGCGGGATCCGTTAGGCGCAGATCTGCGGGAGATCATTTACACGGATGATTCACCGGAAGCGGCTGCGCGTCTTGCGGACACGCGGTTTGCGCAGCCGGCGCTGTTCGCGGTCGAGTACGCGCTGGCGAGATTGTGGATCGCGTGGGGAGTCGTTCCGCAGGCGATGATCGGCCACAGCATCGGTGAGTATGTCGCGGCTTGTCTGGCCGGTGTTTTCTCGCTCGAGGACGCGCTGCGGCTCGTCGCCACGCGCGGAGAGATCATGCAGCGGCTTCCGCGCGGCGCGATGCTCGCGGTTTCGCTTACGCTGCGGGAAGCTGAGTCTTTGCTGAGCGAACAGATCTCGCTCGCCGCCGTCAACTCACCCTCGCTTTGCGTATTGTCGGGAACGATCGAGGCGATCGAGCAGTTGGAACGCCGGCTCGCAGGCGAAGGAGTGATTTGTCGCCGTGTTCATACGTCGCACGCGTTTCACTCCTCGATGATGGACCCGGCGGTTGAAGAGTTTACAGACGTCGTGAAAGGTGTCGAGCGAAACGCGCCGCGCATACCGTACCTCTCGAACGTCTCCGGCAAGTGGATCAGTGAAGCAGAAGCGATGGATGCGTCGTACTGGGGACGGCACTTGCGCGAGCCCGTTCAGTTTTCGGCCGGCCTGGCGGAGTTGCTCAACGATCCGGCGATCGTGCTGCTCGAGGTTGGACCAGGCCAGACGCTGTGCGCGCTCGCTGCCCAACAACCCGGCGAGCGTCTCGCGATCGCGTCGTTACGGCCGCCAAAGAGTGAACAGTCGGAAATCGAGTTTCTGCTGAAGAGCGTTGGACAGCTATGGCTGGCAGGGGTCGAGATCGACTGGTCCGGATTCTACGGCGATCAACCGCGCCGGCGCGTGCCGCTGCCGGCGTACCCATTTGAGCGGCGGCGTTACTGGATCGATCCCGCGTCGATCGTGGAAACACCGGACGAGATTGAAGAAGCACCTCCTCTGAAAGAAACCGAAACGTTCTCTTCCGCCGCCGAAGTGGAAACCGCCGTCATCCGCATCTGGCGCGAGCTTTTCGACATCGAGAACATTCGGCCGCGCGACAACTTCTTCGATCACGGCGGTAATTCGCTCATCGCGCTGCAACTCGTGGCCCAACTCCGCTCGACTTTCAAGATCGAACTGCCCTTGCGCGTCGTCTTCGAAACGCAAACGCCGGCAGCACTCGCCGGCCGCATCTTTGATCTGATCACGCAGGAACAGGAGATGGCCGAGCTCGACAGTCTGCTGCGCGAAATCGAGTCCATGCCGGTAACTGCTACCGAGCCGCCGCTACAAATCGAGCGCGCGCCGGCGGATAAGAGCATTGATTTCAGTCTCTATTTTTTCTCGGACGATGGTTCGAAAGTCTCAGACGACAAGTACCGGCTCGTCCTGGAAAGCGCGAAGTTTGCGGATCGACACGGCTTCGCGGCCATCTGGACGCCGGAACGCCACTTTCAGGACTTCGGCGGACTCTATCCGAATCCTTCCGTGCTGAGTGCCGCGCTCGCTGTCTTGACGGAGCGAATACAGATTCGCGCGGGCAGCGTTGCGCTCCCGCTTCATCATCCGGTGCGCGTGGCCGAAGAGTGGTCGCTCGTCGACAACCTCTCGCATGGCCGCGTCGCTGTCTCGTTCGCTTCGGGCTGGCACACAGACGACTTCATCTTTGCGCCCGACAAATACGACGACCGCAAAGAAATCACGTTCCGTGACATCGAGCTGATTCGAAAGCTGTGGGCAGGCGAGAAGATAAAACTGCCGAGCGCCCGTGGATCGGAAGTCGAGTTTCGCATACTGCCGCGCCCGGTCCAGCCGAAACTGCCGATCTGGATCACGAGCTCCGGCAGCGCCGACACGTGGCGCAGGGCAGGCGCGATCGGCGCCAACGTCCTTGCAGCTTACATCGGTTATTCCGAACGAGAGTTGGCCCAACGCATCGCGCTCTATCGTGAGGCCCGCGCCGCGCACGGTCACGATCCACACACCGGTGTCGTGACGATGATGCTTCACACCTACGTCGGCAACGACGATGAAGCAGTCAAGCAAAAAGTGCGCGCGCCTTTTTCACACTATCTGCGCAGTTACTTCAAACAGTATGAGACCACGACCGCCGTTCTCGCAGAGGCAAGCGAAGCGGACAAAGAGACGCTGATGAGTGCGGCCTTTGAGCAGTACTTCGAAGCGAGCACTCTGATGGGCTCGCCCGAAAAGTGTGCGCGAGTGGTCGATGCGCTCGTTGACGCCGGTGTCGATGAAGTTGCGTGTCTTGTGGATTTCGGAGTCGACGCGGACGACGTGCTTGCCGGTCTCGAAAGGTTGGAGGAGTTAAGAGCGAGGTACGCGACGACCCGGCACAAGAAAGCACAAGTGGGTTTCTGATGAAAGACCTTTCCGCCAGGATAGCGGCACTCAGTCCCGAGCAGCGCGCGCTCTTCGAGGCGTCGCTCAAAGCGAAAGGACTGCGCGCGCCGCAAGTCGATCAGATTCCGCGCCGCCCGCGCGAAGACACGAATGTGTTTCCCACGTCGATCGATCAGGAACGTCTGTGGTTCATCGAGCAACTCCAGCCGGGGAACGCTGCTTACAACATCTTCACCGCCAGCCGGATCACGGGCCCGCTCGACGGAAACGTCATGGAACGCGTCGTCAACGAGCTGCTCGCGCGGCATGAAGTGCTGCGCACCGTCTTTACCGTCGTCGACGACGAACCGGTGCAGGTTATTCGACCGAAGCTGGAGATCACGCTCACGCCGGTCGATCTCGAGTCGTTGCCGGCCGAAGAACGTATGCCGCAAGCCTTGCGCCTGGTTACGGAAGATTTTTCCCGCCCGTTCGATCTCGAGAAAGGACCACTCGTTCGCGTTGGCTTGCTGCGGCTGGCCCATGACGATCATGTGCTGCACGTCAACATGCACCACACAGTCACCGATCGCTGGTCCGGCGCGATCTTCGAGGAAGAGACGGGCGCATTGTATGAAGCGTTCGCTAACGATAGACCGTCGCCTTTGCCGCCGCTTCCCGTTCAGTACGCCGATTACGCGTTGTGGCAGCGCAGCAGGGCGGAGAGCGAGATCTATCGCCGGCAGGCTGAGTACTGGACCAGGAAGCTGACGGGTGCGCCGTTTGTTTTAGAAGTCCCGACCGACTTTCCGCGGCCTCCGATTCAGAACTTCCGCGGCGCTCGCGTCTACGCCCGCTACTCGAAACGACTGCTCGATGCGCTGCGGGAGTTGAGCCGCCGCGAAGGCGTGACGATGTTCACGTTGGCGCTGAGTGCTTATAAAGCCTTGCTCTATCGCTACACCAGTCAGGAGACGATTCTCGTCGGCGCGACGTTCGCGAATCGCAACCGGCCTGAGTTGCAAAAGATGGTCGGCTACCTGCTGAACCTCATCGTGCTGAGCACGAACCTCTCCGGCAATCCCTCGTTCCGCGAACTGCTTCGACGTGAGCGCGCGACGGTGCTCGAAGGTTTCGCTAACCAGGATCTGCCGTTTGGAAAGCTGGTC
>DASRIM010000210.1:0-3352 GCA_035649995.1 Pyrinomonadaceae bacterium
GCTGGTGCTCCAGGATGTCGCTGCTGAACTGCGACATCGGATACTTGAACGAAGCTTCCGTGAAATAGATCGTTCCGTCGGCGCCGACGTCGAGATCGTTGAGGCAGCCAAACTTCACGCCGTCCGACTCGGTGGCGAGCACTTTTATCTCGCCGGCCGGATTCACCGACAGCAATCCCTTGATCGCATCCGTCACGATCAGGTTTCCCGCGCGATCTAAGGCGAGCCCCAACGGCCGTCCCTGCGTGTTTGCGAAGACGCGCGGCTGCGTGCCGTCCGGTTGAAGCTGGATGATTCGACCGTCTTCAAACCCCGCGTAAATGCGGCCCTGCGCGTCGAGTGCGACGTCCTCAGGCTTGTGCCCGTCGCCGAGCGAGAGCCGTTGAACTGATGAGAGCTTTGTATTCTGTTCGTATTGGCCTGAAAGTGCGGGAGCTGCTGGAGGAGTCCACGCGGAAGGCGAAATTGGCACAGGCGCAAACAGGAGATAAATGAGGCCGACTACGATGATGAGGACAACGATCGTGGCGACGCGCTTCTTCACGCTCATCGTTCGCCGCGAGCCTTCTCGACCTGCGTTTCCAAATCGACGACGAGTTTGCGGATTCCCACCTGGTCCATCGGCTCAATTAATCGCAGCGCTTCGTCGAGAATTCGCCGCTGGTGCTCGGGCCACGCCGGTTTGCCTGCGACGCTGCCGGTCTCGCCGTCGTAAAGTGCGACTCGCGGCGGACGCACGCTTTCGACCACTGCTTTATCCACAGCCAACGTCATCGTCGGGATGCCGGCGATCTCGAGTGCACGCGCTGCTATACCGATCGATTGATGGCACAACGTCGACGCCGGAATCAACAAGGCGGCCTGAACCTCGTACCGGCGCACGCGCTCGACGAGCTTCGGCGCCAGCTCGTTCGCGACGCCCATCGCGTCGGAAATAAAACCGCAGAAACTCCAGAAGACCGGGTTCAACTGGCCGATGATTCCGTTCTTCTCGAACTCCAACAGACGCTCGATCGGCAGTTGCGCGTTGACGTCCTGGTGCACGGCGGTTCCGTCGTATCCGCGTACGGCGAAGCGAAGGTCCGAGGCTTCGACTTCGATCGGGATTTCTCTGAAACTCAGGTCGCCGGAGCGTGAAGCGGTGTCGAACTCGGCCGTTCCGTCGATGTAGGCGCCGGCGGATGAAATCAACGCGAGATTCACCATCGGCAGCGCGCGCCGCGCGGGTGTGAATGGCGCGCGACGGTTTCTGACAAATGGATAGTCGTCGAGTTTGTCTGATCCAGCGGCGGCGGTCTGTTTCCACGCGTCGTAGCGCTGCCGCCAATCTTCGATGTCTTCAATGATATCCATGGTTTCAATAACTTACTGGCGCAGGCTGCGTCCCATCAACACGAGCGCCACCAGACCAGCAATCATAGCAATCCCGAGCGCGTTCACCGAATAGCCGTGCAATGCGTTGAATGCGACGCGACGCGAATCGTCCGCGGCTAGCTGATCTATCGGCAGCTCCATCGCGGCCCGCAGCGCGCGCATTCGCGCCGCGATCAGCCAGTGGCCCACGCCCGTCATCACTGCAATCAATCCAAGGGCGACGCACTCGACGATGAAACTGATCCGTCCTTGTGGACCACGCCGCACGAACGCCGTCGCCAGCAAGAGCAACGCGATCACAAAACCGGCGACGTTTACCACGCCAAGCGAACGCGTCACGATCGATCCGGCGATCTCGGTCGCATTTGGTAAACCAAACGAACGCAAAACCCCGAAAGCCGCGGGCGCCACGACCGCGCCGAAAAAAAGCGCCGCCCCCAGCCACGCCGCCAACATCACGATTCGTGTGATACTAAGAATGATCCAATCCTTTCTACCGACCTCCCGCTAACGAGAGTCACATGTTAAAGGAAATTTTCAGAATCTTTTTCTACTTCAAAAACACTCGTCGATCGCGGCAAGCAAACGTATCTTTGGCGGGACGATCAGCGGCATCGGCGCGTCACGCGGATCAGGGACGCTCAACAACCACGACAACGCCGTATCAAGCTGCGACTGATACTCCTCCAGGTCCAGCGACATGAAAACACGCTGGCCCAACTTCGCAAACTTCTCCTTCGCACGCAAATACATCTGCCGCGCGGCGCCCGGACGTCCTATGTCGAGATGATGAAACGCGACCGCCGACTGGATCATCGCCTGTAAGAACAGCTTCTCCTTCCAACCAACCTCACCCATCCACCGTTCTTCCCACACATCATGCGCGGCGTGAAACTCACCAGCGTTGTACAGATCGATCCCGGCGATGTATTCGACAGGATACGCCGCGACGTGCGCGTCCGTGTAAGCCGCCTCGACTTCACCCATCTGCTTTTCGATTCAACCGCGCGGCGATCACCTTCGCAGCCGTTGCTCCGGCGCCAGTGGCCCCGCTAATCGTCGGCGCCCTCGGGTTCGATACGTCGCCAACAGCAAACACCATCGGCACACCAGTCTCACACTCGCTATTCACCGAAACGTATCCTTTTTCGTCAACCGCCAACTGCTCCCGAAACAGTTCCGTGTTTGGCTCAACTCCAATACGAACCAACACGCCGCCCACGGCGAGTTGAAACGGCTTGAGCCCACCCTTGCGCTGAATCTCAACCGCCTCGACTTCAGCGCCGCCAATGATACGCGTGACGACGGACTCAGTGAAAACGGTGATGCGATTGTTCGGCTGCACGCGTTCCGCAAACTCGCGCCGCGCCCGCAGCTTCTTCCCGCGATGGACCACCGTCACAGTCGGACAAACTTCCGCCAACAGCAACGCGTTCTCGACCGCCGCATCGCCTCCGCCGATGACACAAACGTCCTTGCCTTTGAACAGTTCGCGATCGCGCGTGCCCGACTCGATCACACCTTTACCCGCAAACTCCTTTTCGCCCGGAATGCCCAACTCTCTCGGCCGAACGCCCGTCGCGATAATGATCGAGATCGCCTGCAAAACCTCGCCGCTGCGCAAAGAAATGCGCTTCGCTCGCAAGTCGGCTGAATCAATAACCGTCCCGGTCCACAAATCGAAATCCGCGTCGTCAACCTCTCGCGAGAAGAGCTCGAGTAGTTCCTGTCCGTTGCGGGTCTTGACGCCGAGATAGTTGTGGATCGGGTTGTAGACGCGATGAAGTTGACCGCCGATCTGCTCCGCTTGTTCGAGGACGAGCGTGTCGAGACCCAGCTCATCGCACCAGAACGCCGCCGACAGTCCGGCCGGACCAGCGCCGACGATGATCACGTCGTGCATCTAATCACTGCTTTGCGCTTTGTGCTTTTTGCTCTGCGAGTACGGCGGCAACTTCATCCGGCTCCAGCCGCGACA
>DASRIM010000211.1:0-3044 GCA_035649995.1 Pyrinomonadaceae bacterium
CTGCGCGGCGGCGACATCCTGTGCCGGCGACGCTTCCGCCGGTTGAGCAAGTGCGACCGGAGCGTTTTGCAGGGAGGTATGTGCCGTTGACGTCGTGTTTCAGTTGCCAGCCGATGCGCGCCGGATCGGTGATGAAAGTTACCGCAAATCCCGATGGCACGTTGGGCTTTGCCGGTGGTCGTTGGATTGCGGTTGACTCGCTCCGTTTCGTGAAGGACAACGGCTCGGGGTACATCGTTTTTCGCCGCGACAATTCAGGCAATATCCGCGAGCTATTCGCGGGCGCCTTTTGGGGATGGCAGAAGCTGCCGTGATCTATTATTCCAAACCTGCCAGATTTCTCCGGCGAGCGTGAGGTATCTCTCCCTCGGTCCTGCTATATCCGAACCAAACCATTTCTGAAATTCCTCGTGTACAACCGTCACCGCCTCATCACTGTTTTCGCAAGCTTTCAACCGCGGCAGAATGGTTCGAGCTTCCGGCTCATATTCATCTGTATTACTTTCAAAGTTGATGCCCATCGGATCGTGCCGAAAGCAGACCTCCGCCAATTTCTGAAATAGCGTTTGGTACTCATCGCTCAAACGCTTCTTTTCGGCTGCACTCGCGTGCTTAACCTCAGACCTTTTCATCCGTTTCTTACTCTTCCACAGTGACAACGGACACGTCGTAACGAAGCTCCACTATGCCGCTGTTGTACGCCTTGATCTCCGCCAGATGCAGGGCGACGTCCCTGCCGAGCTTCTCGAAAAATGGTATTCCGTCGCCGATCAAGACGGGCAGGATCGAATAACGAATCTCGTCGGCCAGTCCACGACGAAGACATTCGCCGGAGACAGTCCCGCCTCCCACAAACCAGATGCTGCCAAACGCCGGCCGCAGCCGTTCATTCACGAACCGCGAGAGATCGCCTGAGTAGAACTCGACGTTATCGCGCGTTCGCGGAAGATTGCGACTGGTGAGGACGAAGGTTGGCTTGTCGCCGTAGGCCCAGCCCAGGCCCTTGGCCTCAAAACTCAACGCCGTCTCGTAAGTTCGCGACCCCATGACATAGCAGTCGATGGTCTGGAGGAAAGCCTCGACGTCGCCTGGATCCAGCGACTCGCCGCCGATGAACTCGTCCGATGTCTCCATCCAGTCGACACGTCCGTCCTTTCGAGCGATGAAACCGTCAAGGCTCGCGGCCATGTGAATCGTTACACGTGAATCGGGGTTTGCCATAGCATCGCGCACTCAAAGTCGAAATTCATTACACGTGTCCGCTACGGCTTGACGTGCAGCACCAGCGGCATCGGACTGTCAGGCGCGGCGGTCGCGATCTCGCGGCTGAATCGCAACGTGGTCCCGTCGAACATCCACCCGCCGTCGCTACAGCGCGAAGCGGATTCGATCGACTTTCCCGCACGCACGCGCAACGCGTTCGCCGTAGCCTCACGCTCGGCGCGGTAGCGGAACGCGCGACGCCAAACCGATGAAAGGTCGGTCCCAAGGTCATTCATCGGCGTGTTTACATCGCATCGAGTCTCTTTGAACAACGTTTCCGCGATCCCGCGATCCCGATCGACAGAGTCTGCGAGCCACTTCGTCGGAAACCATATGCCGCCCGTCGAGTACGACGCCGCCTGATACTGAAACGCTTTGAGCAACGGCTGGACGTTGTCGCGCTCCTGAAACTCGCCGAACCACGCCGGCGCGGGCAGCGGCAGCTTCCAGGCGACCGCGTTGATCATCCGCGCCATAGTCAGCACGGCCGTCTGGGCCATCATCTGCGGATGCTCCTCCAGCGAGCGCGCGAGCTTCGCCACTGCGTGCAGATCATCCCACGCCGCCGCATCGTTTCCGCGCGCTTTCGTCAGCGCACTCGCAACGAGCGCTCTCGCAACCCGCATCTGCACCCGGCGTATTTCCGCGACCACAGTATCGTCAAATTCGATTCGACGCTCCCAGACAATCGGCTCGCGCAGCAACAGCTCGCGGATCGCGGAAACGTCGGGAATCGCAGGCGGATCGCCGATGCTGAGTTCGCCACGCGCGATCTCGCGCTCCACGAAATCATCGACGACTTTGTTCTCAGACAGCGCGCTGGCGAGCTCCGTAAGCTTTGCAGACGCGTCATTGGCCTTCGGCGACGGCCACCGATCGACAGCGCCGTTGAGTGGTCCCATCTCACCCGGCCACGGCCTAGCAGCTGACGTCGCAACGGCGTCTTCGTTCCGGAACGACAAAAACAACCACGCGACCAGCGCGACTCCCAAAACCAGGACCACTATCACCGCTTGCTTCATGAGGTTTTAGAGCGTCCTCCATCACTTTCCAGATCCAGGATCATCGTTGCGTGTGCGGAGGAGTCGATACGAACCGTATAGAAGAAACGCCAACCCGAACAACAGGAACCCGGCGACGAACGGCTCGTTTCCCGCGGGAACGCTCGGCCAGGCGATCGCCATAGCAACAACAAACATTCCGCCCGCGATCAAGCTGGTGATTCCGGTGAGCCGTGCGCGCCGTCTTTTGAACTCGCGTCGACTCTTCTCATCAGATTCCGCGATGTGGAGCTTGGCCCAACGCTGGAACCAGATACCACCGACGATCCATCCGCCGATCGCTACCAAGACAAACAACCATGACCAAAGCGTCATTACATCACCGTCCCTGGCTCAGCGGAAAATTAAGTTGAGGACGCGTGCGAGGCGCAGGCCGCCCTTCAACAGTTGTTCGCGCATGCGATCGCGCTGAGCGCCAATGTACTTATACGAGATCATATGGATCTCGGGGTTGTTTTCTGTGTCGTCGGGAAATACGTAGAGTTTAGGCCGCATGGCGACAGCTTCGTCTGCGTAAGAGATAATATCGCCCGTCACCCAACGGCGTTCATCAGCCGCGCTCGCCCGATCCAAAAAACGCGCATACTCCTTGTAGTCGAAGCGTTCGAAGTCGACCATCTCGTCGTCCCAGGTGGAATGAAGGTTTGTCTTCCATCGATCCATCCAGCTCACAATGACCGAATTGCCGCCTCGATCGGTTCCGCCGACGTGGAGTGGCTG
>DASRIM010000212.1:0-8790 GCA_035649995.1 Pyrinomonadaceae bacterium
AGACACAGTCGAGATCAGAGAAACAATAAAATTGCAGTTCGCTGAAGACGGCGATCGTCTGGTTGAAGTCACGCAGGTCAGCGGGTCATCGAGCGGAGGCGTTCTTATCCCGCCTGGTCCGCGCACATTAATATTCGCGCGAAGCGCAACGCCGATTCACGAGTAATTTCACGCCGCAGCTTCCAACTCTTTCGAAAACATCCAAATAACTGATCACGCGAGTTACTGCGACTTGACGGTCAGTAGAACGATCTCGGGCGTGACGCCGAAGCGGACGGGCATGATGCTGGTGCCGATGCCGGTGGTCACGAAGAGGTGGTGACCGTTCTCGAAGACGTGTCCACGTTCATAACGTTGTCCGACTCTCGATGAGTGGACCACGCTGCCGATAAACGGAAACCTGACCTGTCCACCATGTGTGTGACCCGCCAGGAGCAACGGCACGTGAGAAGGGAGACGCACGAATATATCTGGATTATGAGTCAAGGCGATCAACGGTTCACCCTGCGGGACCTGCGCGAGCGTTTGTTCGACGCGCTGCGGGCGCGTCCAGAGATCCGCGAGACCAGCCAGCCATAGTGAGGCGCCACGCGCGTCGATGCGCACGACCTCATTCTCCAGCACCTTCATGCCGTTCTGTTCCAGCACCTGCCGCACTTTCAACCCATCGAACCACCAATCGTGATTGCCAAGCACTGCGTAAACACCGAGCGGCGCCTTGAAGTCTTTCAGAATCGGACCGAATACCTCAGGCTCCATATACAGCGCGTGCTGGCGGCCATCGCCCGCGATAAAGTCACCGAGGATCACAATCATCTCCGGTTGCAGTTGATTGGTCTGCTCAACAATCTTTCGCAGCTTATTCTCGTCGATGAACGACCCACCCGCATGAATGTCCGCGAGAACGGCGATACGAAGACCGTCAAGATGTTGCGGCCACTGCTGGATCAGGATCGTCTGATGCCGAATGACCAGCCGGTTCGGCTCCACGAAGAAGCCCCAGAACATGAGCAACGCCAGCAACAATATGAGCGCGTCTAAAGCAACCCGAACTCTCTTCTGCCATGGCGACCCACGCTTGGCAGGCCGGCGCACCTCCCGAATCAGAAACAGCAACAGGCCACCTAGAACGGCAATGGCTATTACATATGGTACAGTCATATCAAACACCGATTAAACGGATAAACGACAATGAAAACAAGACTCGCCATTCTCCTGATCTTCTCGCTCACCGTCACGGCATTCGCACAAGCGCCGGACCGCCAACAATTCATTCGCACCGAAGCGCCCGTGATTGCCCTGACTCACCTGCGGATGATCGACGGCACGGGCGCACCCGCGGTCGAGGACGTCACCATCGTTATCAACGCCGGAAAAATCGAGTCTGTCGGACCAACAAGCGCCGCCCGCATCCCGGCAAACGCACAAACGCTCGACCTGAACGGTTACACAGTGCTGCCCGGCATCGTCGGCATGCACAATCACATGTTCTTCCCCATGGGCGGCTCGCCGCCGATGTATTCCAACATGGGCAGCAGCTTTCCCCGGCTGTACCTCGCGAACGGCGTCACGACGATTCGCACGACCGGCAGCGTCGCGCCCTACACCGATCTCGAGATCAAACGACTCATCGATGCCGGCCGGATGATCGGCCCAAAGATGCACATCACCGCGCCTTATCTCGAAGGCAAAGGCGCGTTCACGCCGGTGATGCACCAACTCACCGACGCCAACGACGCGCGCCGCATGGTGAACTACTGGGCGGACCAGGGCGCCACCTCGTTCAAAGCCTACATGAACATCACGCGCGATCAGTTGCGCGCGGCAGTGGAAGAGGCGCACAAGCGCGGCCTGAAAGTAACCGGACATCTTTGTTCGATCGGGTTCAAAGAAGCCGCGGAGATCGGCATCGACAACCTCGAGCACGGTCTCTTCGCCGACTCGGAGTTCGTGCCGAACAAGCAACCGGACCAATGCCCGCAAGGCGTGTCGAACAGTTTGCGGCAACTCGACATCAAGAGCGCACCGGTACAGGAAACCATCCGAACGCTCGTAGCGAAGAACGTCGCCATCACGTCTACGCTGCCTGTATTCGAAGCCGGCGGCGCGCCGCTCGCGCAAAGCGGAATCGGCGCGTCGAGCGCGTTGCTGAATCCGCGAGTGCTCAACGTGATGTCAACTGACGCGCGTGTCCGCTATCTCCAAGCTCGCGCGCGCGTGTCATCGCAAGGCGACTTCGTTTCGCTGCTGCGCAAAGCGATGGAGTTCGAACGCGCCTTCGTTCAAGCAGGTGGACTGCTCATCGCCGGGCTCGATCCAACGGGCAACGGCGGTATCGTCGCCGGCTTTGGAGATCTGCGGCAGATCGAGTTGCTGGTCGAGGCGGGCTTTACTCCCGTCGAAGCCGTCAAGATCGCAACACTCAACGGCGCCAAATTCCTCGGCGAAGACTCGCGCATCGGTTCGATCGCACCCGGCAAACAGGCCGACTTGATGATCGTCAAAGGCAATCCCGCGACGAGGATCAGCGACATCGAAAACGTAGAGATCGTTTTCAAAGACGGTGTCGGTTACGACTCGGAGAAGTTAATCCAGTCGGTCCACGGCCTGGTGGGAATCCGCTAACTCAGAAACTGCATTCGGCATTTCCCTTGCACGTATCACGATCGCCCAACTGCGACGTGTGTTGTTCTGCATAAATACCGAACAACACATCGCGTTGTGAGTCACGATACGATGCACCGAATACTGCGTGAAAACGGGCTCTCAATCGTGCTGGTCCTGCTGATGATCTTCTTTCTTGTGGGCCAGATCGTTGCCGGCATGCTCGACTATAACGAAGACCAGCGAGAGCACGGTCAGCCGGAAGTCAGCCTGGTTTCCTACCTCGCCACTCCACACTTCGTCGAAGCAACAACCGAGAATTGGGAGAGCGAGTTTCTACAGATGTTTGCCTTCGTGGTCCTCACGGCTTGCCTGTTTCAGAAAGGTTCGGCGGAATCGAAAAAGCTCGACGAAGAGGAGCCGGTCGATCGAGATCCACGCAAGTCGCGCAAGAAGAAAGACGCGCCATGGCCTGTGCGCAAGGGCGGCCTGGCGCTCACCATTTACGAGCATTCGCTGTCGCTCGCTTTTCTGCTCCTGTTTCTCGTTTCCTTCATACTACACGCGGCCTCAGGCGCCCGGGAATACAACGCGGATCAGCGGGAACACGGAAATGCCGTCCAGGTTTCGACGATGGAGTACATGAGCACTTCGCGGTTCTGGTTCGAGTCGTTCCAGAACTGGCAGAGCGAGTTCCTCGCCGTGGCGGCTATGGTCGTGCTCAGTATTTTCCTGCGACAGAAAGGTTCGCCGGAATCAAAACCGGTTGACAGCCCTCACAGCGAGACGGGTAAAGACTAACCGCGGCTGCCGAAGTATTCCGCTGCCGGTCTGCGAAAGAGGAAAAAGAGAATTACTGAGAAGATGATGACGTGTAGCGCGAGTTGCAGGAAGGAATGGAGCGCGCTGATCACGATGTGAAACGCGATCCAGGCGACCAGCAGCCAACGGGCCCAGTTGTGACCACGAAGCATGAACAGCCCGCTCACCAGTTGGGCCAAATGAGAAAGATGGACCATCCAGTGTGACTTGAAGTCCGCGACGCGTTCCGCCGTGGTCGCGTCGCCCATCGGCAGTAAGCCGCTGAGCAACGCGATGCAGCCGGAGATGATAAAGAACCAGCCGATGATGGTGATCGAGAGGGGGCGATCTTTCATCGAGTAAGCTACCGCAATTTAACGGCTCTCTGATAAATGAAAAGTCCGGCAATCAAGGCCAGCGCAAACAGTCCCACGCCGCCGGCAATCAACCAGCGCGTGCTCGCCAACGATTGCGCGGCGAAAGCTTGTGTCGGCACCTGTCGCGCGCTCTCGTGATAGGCGCGCGCCTCGGCTTCACCCAACGCAGTCTCCAAACGCTGTCGCGCGGTGTCGAGTATCTTGAGTTGGGCCGCCACACCGTCACGCTCAATCGTCAACTGACGCCGTCGAGCCTCACGCAATTCCTCCGGCCTTGTAGATCCGACTCCCGCCAGCGAACGTTCGATGTTCTCCGGTTTCAGGGCTTCTTCCAGTTCCTGCAACCTTAACTTGAGACCTTCCTGCTGTCCCTGCACGTCGAGTAACTTGAACCGAATCTGTTCGGCTGTCTCAGCCGCAGTCGGCTCCTGCGCGTAGGCTGAACCGATAAGTGCAAACGCCAATAGAACCAGCAATAAACTGAATCGCGGCATATCGCCACACCTCCCGACTACTTGAATAGTCCAGATGATACCTTATTTGTGGTTATTACTCCCCTACTTGTGGTTATTACTCTTAGACTCGCGGTACCAGCGAGTGCCGGACGCGTATTCCCGGTCGGTGGGCCGTAGACGAGTGAGTGAGCTTTTCGGATCGATGTGCGCGCACGCGACGTGTATCGCCGTGATGGCCGCCATCGGAGCAACATAGGAATTCAGAAACGAGGGACTGGCGACGAGGGCCACCAGGTGAGAATCAGCGTGACGCGCAATCGGCGTTGTGTCGCTGTCGGTGATGCCGAACGTGGGCACGCCCTGGCGCTTCGCGCGCAGCAGCGATTCGACAGTCTCGCGCAAACACTGTCCGAAGCTGATGGCGATCAGCACGTCTTTCGTAGTCAAACCCTTGATCTTGTACTGGAGGTTGCCGCTACTTCCGACCGGCGCCTCCGCATCGAAACCGAGCGCGCACAGCCCGTAAGCCAGGTAGTAAGCGAGCGCGGACGCGAAGTCCAACCCGACCACGAGCACGCGGCGCGAACGCTTGATCACCCGGGCGAGTTCGATCAGACGCTGTCGATCGAGATCGGATTTCAAAACATTGAGGTTCTCCAGCGCTTTGTCCAACGCGTGATCGATATGATCGGCAACGCTTCGCTTCTCTTTCGTCGCGGCTTTCAAAGCCGTGTACGGCGTGATCCGCGCGACGAAGTGCTGCCGCAAGTCAGTCGCAAAATCGGCGAAGCTCTTGTAACCGAGAACTTGAGTGGTGCGCAGGATTGTCGTGGCGTCGACGCTGTAGCGCTTGGCCAACTCGCGCGACGACAGGAAACAGGTCTCATCCGCGGAATCGAGGATGGCACGCAACAACCGCTGGCGGCGCGGGTTCAGACGCAACCGCGCGCGCGCAAACCGTTCCTCGACAGGGCTCGCGACGTTGTTTCCGTCGGCTTTCGGATCCGGAACGGTTTTCTTCCGGCCGTTGGATTTGACTGAGTTCTTCTTCACGAGTCGTCAGTGCGGTTCGAGTCGCATCATCGTTTCGGTCCGCGAAGTGATGTAATCGAGATTGACGTCGAAACCGAGCCCGGGCCCGCGCGGTGCAGCGACGGTGCCGTCGGAGGAGACAGTCACTTCGGGAACGATCAGATCGCGAGCGAAATAGCGCGAGCTCGCCGAGATGTCGCCCGGCAGCACGAAGCCGGGCAGGCTTGCGAGCGCAATGTTATGCGCCCGCCCAATGCCAGACTCTAACATCCCACCGCACCAAACCGGAATCCCTTTTGAGTAACAAAGATCGTGAATTTTAAGCGCCTGCGAATAACCGCCGACGCGCCCGATCTTGATATTGATGATACGGCAGCTTCCCAGCTCGAGCGCTTGTCGCGCGCGCCCGATGCCCGTAATACTTTCGTCGAGACAGATCGAGGTTTGAATACCCGACTGAAGCTGCGCGTGATCGATCAGGTCATCGTGTTCGAGAGGCTGCTCGATCATCAGCAAGCCAAACTCGTCCAACTGTCTGAGGTGATCTCGATCCGCTATCGTGTAAGCGCAGTTCGCGTCGACTGAGAGCAGAATGTCCGGATGGCGGCGCCGCACTTCTTTTACGACTTCGATGTCCCAGCCGGGTTTGATCTTCAGCTTGATTCGCTGATAACCGAGGCCGAGGTAGCGATCGACTCGCTCCAAAAGCTGATCCAGCGTGGGCTGAATACCAAGGCTGACGCCGACGGGAATGCGATCGCGCGTACCACCGATCAACTGCGACAACGACTGCGATTTCAAACGCGCGACCAGGTCCATGTACGCCAGCTCGAGTCCGGCTTTCGCCATGTTGTGTCCGCGAAACGGCGCGAGACGCGCGGCGAGCTCCGAAAGATCGCGCACCGGTTCGGCGAGCAGCGCCGGCGCGAGATAGTCGCGAATAACGTGCAGCGCAGTGCCGACCGTTTCATAGCTGTAAAATGGTTCTTCAGCGGCAACGACTTCGCCCCAGCCGGTTTCGCCGCCGCCTTTGACGGCGACGAGGAACAGGAGCCGCGAATCGATGCGTCCGAAACTGGTCTCGAAGGGCTCGTGCAGCGGCAAGCGAACGGTCCGCAGCTCTATTCGTTCGATGGTGAGCCGATCGGGAACGGCCTCCACAGTCTGGTTCAAAACTTCGGATCGCATTTGCATGAACGCGGAAGATAGCAAATCGCCCTTCGAGTTCGCAAGGCGTTTTGCAGCACTTGTCGCACTATTGACATTATGCAGCACTTGCTGTAATTAGACCGTTGCATATCCACGAACAGTTTCCGTTCAGTTCATTCGACATTCCTTCGAGGAGGCAGGCGTTATGACCCGGATCGCAGCTCCAAAATTGAACCAAGAAGGTCAAAAGCGAGGGAGTCATTCTTATCTCGTGCTGTTGCTTTTGGCCCTCCTTGTCTATCCACTCTCAGCCTCTGCGCAAACGACGACGTCGACGATCGAAGGCTTTGTGAATGACGCTAAAAAAGCCGTCGTCGCGGGCGCGCAGGTGGTCGTGAAAAACCCGGCGCTCGGCATCGAGCGGACCGTCAGCACCGACGAAGAAGGCTTCTTCCGCGTTACTGCCCTGCCGGCCGGCACCTACAGCATCGCCGTGTCCGCCGGCGGTTTTGCCGCGCGCAACTTCGAAGCGATCGAGGTCACGCTCAATCGCACCATTCGCTTCGACGTCGAACTCGAAGTCGGCGCCGTTCAGGAACAAGTCGACGTCAGCGCCGCCGTGCAGTTGATCGACACAACGTCCGCGGCCTCCGGCGCGACCGTCACGCCGCAACAAATCAAGGAACTGCCGGTCAACGGCCGCAACTACCTCGACCTGCTGCAACTCGTGCCCGGCGTGGTGGTAAATCGTCAGGCCGATATCGGCAGCGATAACTCGACGCCGGTGCTCGGCGAAAGATCAGGCAACAACAGCTTCCTGATCGACGGGCAACCCAACAAGAACACGTTCAGCGGCGGCGCTGCCTCGCAGTTCAATCAGGAAACAATCGCCGAGTTTCAGGTGTTGACCACCGGATACAAGGCCGAGTTTGGTCAGGCGTCCGGCGCAATCGTCAACGTCATCACACGAAGCGGCACCAACCAGTATCACGGAGTGGCGTCGCTGTTTCATCGCAACGACGCGTTCGACTCATCCAATTCTTTGGATCCCACGATCGACGAAGCTCCGGACCTAAGCCGTTGGGACTACAGTTTCGCGGTGGGTGGACCAATCGTTAAAGACAAGGTCCACTTCTTTGGTTCGTTCGAGCGCATCACGGAGGACCGCGTGTTGGGCTTCGTCGCTCCGCCAAACACGCCGCAGTTCCTGATCGACTTTGAAAGGGACTTTGACAATCCGGCGCGAATATTCGAGTCACGCGGTTTCTTGAAATTCGACGAACAGCTCGGCCGTCACAGCCTGTCGCAGGAAGTGAATTACACCAATGGCGTTGTGAAGGAGTTTCTGCCGCTTTCTGCAGCCAACAGCTTGCCGTCACGCCGTAACAATACGAGTGCGCGCCATCTGCTGCTGGGATTCAGCGATACGATTCTGGCAGGCAATCAGGGCAATCCGTGGGTGATAACGCTGCGCGGCGGTTATCGTTCCGAGCCTTCGAATTCAGCGCCCGCGCATCCGGAAGCCGGCGTCGGCACCACCTTCAACATGTTCAGCTCACTGACCACGGGTGGCATTGCCGGCAATCTCGGGGCGGTTGCGTTCGGCAATCCGATCAGCGCATCGAACCTGGACCAGAAGTACACCTCGTTCGGAGCGAACGTGGCGAAGTTGTTCGGCGACCATAGCGTGAAGTTTGGTTGGAACTTCCTGCGCACCAAAGTCGACGGCGTCGAATCATCGATTCTGAACCGTCAGTTGTTCGCGCTACAGAGCGACTTTGCAACCTTCGGTCCTGTCAACGCCGGATTCTTTACGGTGACTACGATCGGCGGTCTGACTCCGGAAGCCAACGAGATTCACATCCGCAACAACTACAACGGGCTCTTTATACAGGACGACTGGCGCTTCCTTCACAACCTGACTTTGAACTTAGGTTTGCGTTGGGATTACGACTCGGAATTCGAGACCAAGCAAAACATTTCTCCGCGCGTCGGCTTCGCGTGGATGGCCACGCCGAAGACGGTTGTTCGCGGTCACTTCGGAGTGTTCTACGATCAGTTGCGCCTACAGACGGTCCGCGCGGTACCGACATTCGGCGGCGCCGACCAGCGTGCGGTCCAACCGTTCTCGTATCCGCGAGGCTTGTTTGGTAATCCCAGTATCGCGGCGGCGGCGATTGGCGCGTCGTTGTTCCCGGGCGGCTTCTGCGTATCGTCGAGCTTGACTGACGCGCAGATCCTGGCGGGCGGCCTGACGTGTCCCGCGTTCGGCGGCGGACCGGCGAACCAGTTCATCGACATTGATCGTCTGAACCGCGTCGTCGCGCCGGGTCATGCGTTAATCCCCAACAACGCGGTAATCAATATCTCGA
>DASRIM010000213.1:0-5304 GCA_035649995.1 Pyrinomonadaceae bacterium
GATGCCGGCGCGGAGATAGGCGGTAGCATATTGGTGCTTACTCAGTTCGATCGCCTTCAAATAGTTTTCGAGTGCTTTGTCAGGCTCGGAGTTGTTCTCGTAGGCATAGCCAAGGTCTACATAGACCGATCCGTCATCTGGTGAGAGTCTGGCGAGCTCAGTGTAGGCTTTGATGGCGTCGCCAAACTGCCGCGTAACGGTTGCCAGAACCGCGTCCAGATACAGCGTGTCTGACGGCGAGAGCGACGAACGGCTCTGGCTAACGGCGAGCAATTCATCTTTAGCCCGCTCGGTGTAATCCAGTTCGGTCCACGCCTGGGCCAAACGAGCTCGGGCCAAAGCATAGTTACGATCGATTGCGATGGCCTGTGAGAGGGCTCTGCTGGCCTGATAGTAAGCGCCGTTGCGCAGGTTGTCGGCTCCCTGTTCGTACCAGGGTACGGCTGCCGGTGTTGGTTGGTAGTACGTGCGGGGCCAGAAATAGTAGATGGCCCACACCGTGAGGCCCAGAACGATGAAGGCTGGAATCACCGATGCCAGCGAGAAGCGTTGACGCTTGAGCTGCATCGTCAAGGTGCCCAACGCATTCGTCGCACGCTTGAAGCCTTCTGTTGGTCCACGCGACTTACTCGACACCGGAACGCCATTGCCAATTAAACCAGTCACAGCCGATTGCAAATCTGTCAGCAGCTCTCTCGCAGATTGGTACCGCGCCTCAACCTTCTTTTCGAGCGCCTTCAACGTGATGCGATCGAGGGCAGGTGTGACTTGCGGATTTATTTTCGACGGCGGCGGCGGCGTGACGTGAATAATCTGTGCGCCAATCTCGAGGACGCTACCTCCGGAAAATGCCGACTGTCCTGTCAAACATTCGTAGAGCAGCGCGCCGAGCGCGAATAAGTCGCTTCGTCCGTCAATCGCCTTTCCGGTGGCCTGTTCGGGTGAAAGATAAAGCGGTGTTCCGACAATGACGTCGCTGCGCGTTTGCGTCGAATAGATTGTTCGTGCATCGAGATCTACATCGCTCGAAGGTTGGTCGAAGAGATGCTTCACGAGACCGAAGTCGAGCACCTTAACGTGACCCCGCTCGCTGATCAGAACGTTCGACGGCTTTATGTCGCGGTGTACGATTCCGTGGTCGTGTGCCTCGCCGAGTGCTTCCGCGATTGATGAAACTATCTCAACGGATCGCCTGAGCGTTAACCCTTCGTCAAGCAGGTCGCTCAACGACTTGCCCTTCACATACTCCATCACGATAAACGGCTGGCCCTCGGCTGTTTCACCGTAATCATGGACCATCGCGATGTTTGGATGAATGAGCGCAGAAACCGCACGCGCCTCGCGAATGAAGCGTGCGCGATAATGATGATCGGTCGAGGTTAGAAACTTGATCGCAACGCGCCGGGCAAGGTGCAGGTCCTCAGCGAGATAAACGGCGCCCATCCCGCCCTCACCAAGTTTGTCAACGATTCGATAATGGGAAACCGTCTGGCCGATCATGTGGGTACGAGGAACCGTCGGAAACGTGCTCTGGGCAGCGATTGCTAAGAGTTAACGCATTGTGCGCCAATGGGTCTGCAAATTCAAGGGTCTTAAGACCAAATAGGTCCTATAAGTCGTATGACCTATAGGACCCATTGATTTCACTTTACAACGTTGTTTCACGAATTTTCTTTTCCTGGGCTTCTCGAAACTCGTGCAGCTTTTTGCGCAACGGCGGCCGGTTGTTGGCGAGAATGGCGACGGCAAAAAGGGCAGCATTGACGGCGCCAGGCTTTCCGATGGCCAACGTGGCAACAGGAATTCCGCCCGGCATCTGCACCGTCGAAAGTAGCGAATCCAAGCCGTTTAGGGCGCTGCCCATGGGCACGCCGAGCACGGGCAGCGTCGTATGCGCCGCAAGCACGCCAGCCAGGTGCGCTGCGCCACCGGCTGCGGCGATGACAACTTCAATCCCTCGCGATTCTGCGGTCGAGCCAAACTCCGCCGCCAGCGACGGCGATCGGTGCGCCGAGATGACGCGGCATTCGTGGTCGATCCCAAACTTCGTCAACGTCTCGTCAGCGTGGCGCATGGTCTCCCAATCAGACTGGCTACCCATAATGACTGCGACAAGCGGGTTTGCGCCGTTTTTATCTTTTCTCGCCATCTTATTCTCCCTGGTCCAACGAGAAACCGCGCTCGCCGTCGAATGTGTAAAGTCCCTCCGTTTTGATGAAGTCGTAACCCTCATTTGCGATGCGTCCTAACAGCGACACCACATGTGCGTGGGCTACTTTGGCGCTGTCCGACTCGGGCAGAAAACGGCAGCGCCAGTGATCGGAACAGAAAGTCTCGGCGTGCCCGCCGGGCCAAACCTTAACGCCGCGATTACTGATCATAGTCAGCTTCACGCCCTCGCCACTCACTTTGCTGAGCGCGGCGCCGAGATCGTTCGCAGATCCACGCGTCCAATCAAGAAAAACATCGACACCGACAAGCTCCTTCTGCGGCGCCTTTGACTCTTTAACACCAGCAAGAGCGTCATCGCTCTTCTTGTACTTTCGCGCTTTCAGAATCTGCGGCGTCTGGCCCAGTCGCTCAACGACCGCTTCGGCAAACTCCTTCGTGCCGACCTTCTGCTTGCTCACCTTTTCATCGTAGATGTCGTAGGTGTGTATGCCGTCTTCGATCGCCCGCAGCCACGCATTGTGAACTCGTTCGGCGTGTTCCGTTAACCCGACGTGGACCAGCATCATCACCGCGCCGAGCAGCAACCCCGACGGGTTCGCCAGGTTCTGACCCGCGCGCCGCGGCGCCGACCCGTGAATCGCTTCAAACATCGACACGTGTTCACCGATGTTCGCCGACCCGGCCAATCCGACCGAGCCTGCGATCTGCGCCGCAACGTCTGAAAGAACGTCACCATAAAGATTCGGCATCACGAGGACGTCGAACGCCTCAGGTGTGTCGGCCAGCTTCGCCGCCCCGATGTCGACAATCCAATGCTCGTTTTCAAAGTCGGAATATTCAGCGGCCACTTCATCAAAGACTTTATGAAACAGACCGTCCGTCAGTTTCATGATGTTGTCTTTCGTGAAGCACGTGACCTTCTTGCGGTTGTTTCGGCGCGCATACTCGAACGCGTAACGAACGATCTTTTCCGACCCGGGACGTGAGATCAGTTTCAAACACTGCACGACCTGGTTTGTTTGACGGTGCTCGATTCCCGCGTAGAGATCCTCTTCGTTCTCACGCACCACGACAACGTCCATCACCGGATGTTTCGTTTCAACGAACGGGTGATACGAGACGCACGGGCGTACGTTTGCGTACAAGCCGAGGACCTTTCTGACAGTCACATTAAGACTTTTATACCCGCCACCCTGCGGCGTTGTGATCGGCGCTTTGAGGAAGACTTTGGTTCGTCGTAACGACTCCCACGAACTCGGCTCGATACCTGATGAATTACCGGCGAGATAAACTTTTTCACCGATATCGATTGTCTCGATGTCCAGCGGCGCCTCGGCGGCCTCCAGGATCCGCAGCGTCGCCCCCATGATTTCCGGCCCGATGCCGTCGCCGTTGGCGACGGTAATAGGGATACGTTTCGACATTTTTCCCCAACCTTTCGCGATTATTTAGTCCAAAGATTGCACAGATTACACGGATTATACCCAATATGCGTAATCTGTGGACGAAACGTCAAATTTGTCCTTGACGCGTTTCCAAAGGCTCCGGCATACTTTTGCTTACCTAGTTACCTCTTCTCGCGCATCAATGGTGATAGCGCCTGTCCGTGATCGTAAAGCGACGTGGTTCGGCTGATAGAGAGTGAGGCAGTTGTCAATTTAGTTAGAAGCCGCTCTCGTTGTTTTAAGAGCACCGGGTTCGTCGCAGCTCGCCGAAAGTATCGGTAGTCACCCCCCGAACTGGATCAGCGAATTCCCAGCAAGCCCGCGCTTCCCTTCAGATTAAGGATAGTTAGAATGGCTACAAAACTATACGTCGGAAATCTCTCGTTTCGTACTACGAGCGAGGAACTGCGCGAAGCTTTCGCGGCAGTAGGAACAGTCGAATCGGCTTCGGTGATTGAGGATCGAGAAACAGGACGATCACGCGGCTTTGCTTTTGTGGAAATGGCAACCCCTGAAGAGGCAGCAGCAGCTATCGAGGCTTTCAATGGCAAGGACTTCGGCGGACGAAATCTCACAGTGAACGAAGCCAAGCCCAGAACAGATCGGGGTGGTGGCGGTCGTGGCGGTTACGGTGGTAATCGTGGCGGCGGCGGCCGTGGTGGTTATGGCGGTGGTGGTGGTCGCGATCGCGACAGCGATCGTTACGAGCGCGAACCTCGCTGGTAAAATTTTGGCCACGGATTACATAAAGACCCCCGATTTCGTGTAATCCGTGGCAGATTACTTTCTGGCTTCAGGTGTGACCCTCAACGACAGCTTCTCGCTGCCGCGCATCACTTCGAACACATACTGCTCGCCCGCTTTCATTTCGCCCAGCGCGTAGGTGTAGTCGTATACGTTTTTCACTTCCCGATTGCCAATCTTTACGATCCGATCTCCGGGTTTTATCCCTGCCTTTTCTGCCGGAGAACCTTCACGAACGCCGTCGATCAATAAGCCGTTAGTGCTGTCGGCATAATTCGGAATTGTTCCGAGATAAACACGGAAACCGCCACCGCGCGGCGGATCGGCCTTCGCCGTCGTGTAAGTCAACCGTTTTTCAGCGTCATCGACATCTCTGACGATGCGCGCCACCAGACTCAGTATGCGCGCCTCATCGTCGTAGTTGATCTTTTCAAAGGTGTCGGATGGCTTGTGATAATCGTTGTGCGTTCCGGTCCAGAAGAACAGAACAGGAACCTGTTTTCCGTAAAACTGTGAATGATCGCTTGGACCATACCCATCTTCATTCATGGTGAGGTCAAAGGCGCCATTCGGATCCGTCGTTACGATCGGCCGGCCATTCGCTGAAACAACAATCGGCACACCCTTTACAGGTGCGGGAGAATGCGCGGATACCTTCATTGACTGGGCGGAGTTTGCTTGAGTAATTATCTGCTTCCACTCTTTCGCGGTGCCCACGCCGCCGATCACGAGTTTGCGATCTCGCATTCGACCAATCATGTCCATGTTGATCATTGCGACAGTGTTGGTAAGTGGTCCCTCCATCGGATGGTTCACGTAGTAGGCTGAGCCGAGCAGTCCTTCCTCTTCGCCACCGAACGCGATGAAAATCAATGTGCGCTTAAGTTTCGGTTGCTGCTTACTGAAAATCCGTGCGAGCTCGAGCAGGCCAGCGGTGCCTGAA
>DASRIM010000214.1:0-6649 GCA_035649995.1 Pyrinomonadaceae bacterium
TACGGGGCGCGCGGATGGGTTTGTCATCACAACACGGATCTCTGGCGACAGACCGCCCCGATCGATGGACCATTGTGGGGTTTCTGGCCCACGGGCGGCGCGTGGCTCTGCACGCACCTGTGGGACCATTACGAATTTACCGGCGACAAACAGTTCCTCGCGCGCGTCTTTCCAGTGATGAAGGGCGCCGCGGAGTTTTTTCTCGACACGCTGGTTGCAGAGCCGAAACGCAAGTGGCTGGTGACGTGTCCGTCGATTTCACCCGAGAACAAACATCCGAGCGGCGTCGCAATTTGCGCTGGACCAGCGATGGATACTCAGATCGTTCGCGATCTGTTCAGCCAATGCGAGCAGGCTGCGAAAGTCCTCGGAATCGACAAGAGTTTCGCCGCGAAGCTCGCACAAGCGCGACAGCAATTACCACCGATGCAGATCGGCAAAGCAGGACAGCTTCAGGAATGGTTGGACGACTGGGACCTCGAAGCGCCCGAGCGACAGCACCGCCACGTTTCGCATCTTTACGGGCTGTTTCCCAGTAACCAGATTACGAAACGCGGCACTCCCGATCTCTTCGCGGCAGCAAGGAAGACTTTGGAGTTGCGTGGCGACGTGGGAACGGGTTGGAGCCTAGCCTGGAAGATCAACTTCTGGGCCAGGCTCGGCGACGGCGATCGCGCGTACAAGTTGTTGCAGAAGGCGCTGTCGCCCGTTTTCTCGAACGAGTTCAAAGGCGGAGGCGGCGTTTACCGAAATCTGTTCGACGCGCATCCGCCGTTTCAGATCGACGGGAACTTCGGCGCCACTTCCGGGATCACCGAGATGCTGTTGCAGAGTCACACCGGCGAGATCGAATTGCTTCCGGCGCTGCCGTCTGCATGGCCCAACGGCTCGGTTTCCGGTCTTCGCGCGCGCGGCGGATTCGAAATCGATCTGTCGTGGAACGATGGAGCGCTCGACCGCGCGACGGTGCGAAGCATCAACGGCAATCCGTGTCAGGTGCGTTATCGCGACCGGGTCGTTCAGCTCAAAGCTCGACGCGGCGTGACAACAATTCCTTCCCGGTTATTTCTGAAAGATTAAATTGTCGACCAGGACCATGCCGGTCTTCGGCGTACACTGTTCGCAATAGGCGCTGATGCTGACCGCGGTAAGTTTCTTCAGCACGTCCTTCGTGTCGACGCGATCTTCCGCCGGGACCCACGTTGGCTGCGACAAACCTTTCAAGGGAATGACGTAGGTATTGAGACCGGGCTTGATCCGGATCGGCAGTTGTGGAAAGCCGGCAGTGATGTTGATGCCTTGTCCGTGACTGACGAACTCCACGCGCAGAGCATCGACGCCGGTGGCGTAAAGCTGAATCGAGAGTTGTTTGTAACCGCTCACGTCGTCGGCAACCGGTTTGCCGTCTTTCATGGCCCGGCCTTGAACTTCAAGCGTGACGTTGGCCCACTGATTTGGTCCGAAGAGATTGTAATCAAACGCCGCGAGGTGGTTCTGCGGCGCGTCTTTGAGCACGATCAGTTCGGGCGCGCCCGGATTGGCGTTCGCGAGACCTTTGAACTTGACGGGCGTCGATTCCTGGCCGGTGAAAATCTGGACCATGCCGCCGTTGTTTGTTACTGGCCGGCCGTTCTCCATCTTCTCAAAATCCGCGTAGACGAATTTGTCGCCGTCCTGCGCAAAGGCAGCGACGCAAGCTGAAAGCAAAACGATGATGAAGGAAGTGGCGAGTTTCATGACTGGATCTCCTCCCATTTTCCTGTTCTTGCCGATTGAAAGACTGCGTCGATGACGGCCATGTTGCTGATGGCGTCTTCGAGCGGGATCTCCTGTTCGCGGTCCTCGCGAATCGCGCGCGAGAAGAGTGTTCCCTGAATCTCGTACTGATCGCAAACTGGAACCTCGATTATCTCCGAGCTCGCGCCGGTGAGATCCTCGCCGCTATCGACCAGGATCCGCGTTGGGCGATCGTTAGGCGCGTTGAAGGGAATCAGCACTTCGATTCGTCCTTCGGTTCCCATGAAGATCATTCGCTGATACGGCGCGAGCCGCGTGCTGCATGTGAACGTCGCGTGGCCATTCGGAAAGTCGAGTACTGCCGTCGTCAATGAATCGGTGCCGAACACGGGATCGCGTTCGATCATTCCGAGCACGCGGCGCGGCTCCGCGTCGTACATGAAGCGCGAGATCGTGATTGGATAACAACCGATGTCCATCAAACCGCCGCCGCCGAGCTCGAGCTTGTTGCGAATGTTCGCCGGGTCGGGGTTGAAGTAAGTGAAAAAACCGCCGATGGACCGCAGCGAACCGATTCTGCCGGAGCGAATCAGTCTGCGCGTTTCGAGCCACTGCGGGTGCGTCCGCACCATGAAGGCTTCCTGAATGCGAACGCCGGTGCGATCGCGAACGTCGATGAGCGTTTTAGCTTCGGCGGCGTTCAGCGCGATCGGTTTCTCGCAGAGAACGTGCTTGCCGGCTTCGGCGGCCTTAACCGTCCACGGGACGTGCAAGTGATTTGGCAGCGGATTGTAAACGGCGTCCACGTTCGCATCGGCGAGTAGTTCGTCGTAACTTCCGTACGCGTTCGGGATGTTCAGTTCACGTGCGGCGTCCTTCGCTTTGGCGAGATCGCGCGACGCGATCGCCGTGATCTCGCACCACGGGCTGCGCTGCATCGCCGGAATGACCTTCGCGAGCGCGATCTTTGCCGTCCCTAAAACTCCCCAGCGTACTTTGTCGGCCATCAAAACGTTAACCACAAAAGGCACAAAAGCCACAAAAGGCACAAAAGAGTTGAGTTAGAAGCAAGGCGACTAACAAGCAAAGTAGTGAAACATGACTGGTCTCTGTTGAGTGGTTTTTCTTGTGCCTTTTGTGGCTTTTGTGCCTTTTGTGGTCCCTTGTGTCTCAAAAGGCGTCGAAAACAGAGCGAACCTGGAGCCGGTTGCGAAATTCTTCGAGCGACAGTGGCGCGCTCGAACGAAACTGCACGGTAACGTCTCGTCCCGGCGTCAGGTTGAAATAGTTGTCTGAAAAGAACCCGTCACGTTCCGGCACTGCAAGATAAACCGCCTTCGCAAACTTGTCAGTCGAGAGTTTGAGAATGAACTTGCCAGGCTCTTTAGCGCCGATCACCTCCGGCATGATCGTTGGTTTAGAGAGGGCCAGATCCTTGAACGGCGCGAAGAAGTAGTCGTTACTCGAAACGACTTTTCCGTTCACGATCAACTCAACTGACGCGAACGCCTTCTTCTTGTCTGTCCCTTCCAACAGATCGTCAACCTTGAGCTCGTAATACGAACGGCTCACCAACGGCGCCACCGGCACGTCTTGAACGAAAGTCTTCAACGCCCGGCCTTCGAAGTTCATCATCGTGACTTTGATCTTCGCCGGAACGGAGTTGACCTGGTCCGACACGACGTACAGCTTCAGCGATCCGTCCTCGACAGTCGGACTGATCAGCAGATTGCTGTAGAACCTCTTCGCATAATATTGCAGCGCCTTCCAACGTCCAAAGTAGTCGATGCTGGACCACGAAGCGACGGGCCAGCAGTCGTTGATCTGCCAGTACAGCGCACCCATGTTGTGCGGCATGATGCGTCGCAGGTGCTCAGTGCCGGTGCGAATTCCTTCCGCCTGCAACACCTGGCTGATGTACAGGAACGATTCGAAATCCTTCGGCTTGGGATACTCGCGCAACATGTACTCCCGAATTAACTGGTTGCCGCGCGGATGGCGTTGATGGGCCAGCATGATCGGCGACTCGATGTCGCGCTCGTTCGGAAGCGTGTAGTACTTGACTGTCTCGATGTTTGGAAACGACTGGAAGCCGTATTCGCTCATGAAACGCGGCCGCTGTTTTTCATACTCGCTGAACGGCTTTTCAGCGTGCCAGACTTCCCAGTAATGCACGTCGCCGCTGCGCTTGGAATCCGGATCGTCTTCGAGCCCGCCGTGCGGTGAGCTGGGCCAGTAAGGCCGCGAAGGATCGTACTCGGCGGACACTTCCTGCAACACGCCATGAAAGATCTTGAGATAGTCGTCCCACAGCGACGCCGGCAGACTTTGCCGCCAGCCCCAGTTTCTCCATGCAGTTTCGACTTCGTTATTGCCGGCCCAAATCACGATGCTCGGGTGATTTCGCAGCCGCTTCACATTGTCGATCGCTTCGGCCCGAACGCTGTCGAGAAACTCCTGGTTGCCCGGATACATGCTGCAAGCGAACATGTAATCCTGCCAGACGAGGATTCCCATCTCGTCGGCCATATCGTAAAACTCGTCCGCTTCGTAAATGCCGCCGCCCCAGACGCGCAGCATGTTCATGTTGCTGTCGCGCACGGACTCGAGCAGGAAGCGATATTTGTCTTTAGTGATGCGCGTCGGGAAGTTGTCAGCCGGAATCCAGTTCCCGCCTTTGCCGAACACCGGGACGCCGTTGATCACAAACATGAAGCTCTCGCCGTTTTGATCGCGCTCGCGGTCAAGTCGCAACGTTCGCAGGCCGGTGCGCGTAGTTTTCTCGTCCGTGGTCCGTCCCTTTACGATGCTGCGCGCGCGGAAGGTGTAGAGCGGTTGTGCGCCGAGGCCGTTGGGCCACCACATCGCCGGCCGCACGATACTGAAGTTGAAAGAGACTCGATTGCTGCCCTTGTTGAGATTGACTTGTTGTGAGCTGGCAACTGATTTGTCGGTCGGGCTGTCGAGCATGATCGTCGCCGCGCCGGCGGCACTCGCCTCGACCTCGACGTTGGCGGTCAACTCGGCGCGCCCGGAGTTCATTCTATTCACGACGATCTGCAAGTCGTTTACGCGCGCATCGTCCCACGCTTCCAACGAAACCGGACGCCAGATGCCGCTGGTTACAAAGCGCGGGCCCCAGTCCCAACCGTAATGATACGGAGCCTTGCGCGTGAACGGAGACGTCTTCTCGCCCTGATCGTTTGACGCGGGCAGTTGATAACTCAACTTCGCCATGACCGGCAGGATCTCGTTGATCGGCGAACGAAAAATGATACGCAACGTGTTGCCGCCCGCTTTCAGCAGCGGCTTGGCGTCGACTCGCCAGGTGCGAAACATGTTGTCGGCGTTCAGCAGCACTTGATCGTTGAGAAACACCTGCGCGTAAGTGTCGAGGCCGTCGAAAACGAGCTCGAGTTTCTGGCGCTGCATCGTTTCCGCACTGACGTTGAACGCGGTCCTGTACTCCCAATTCGTCTTGCCGATCCACTGCTGCTTCTTCTCGTTGTCGCGATAAAACGGGTCTTCGATCAACTTGTTTGAGAGCAGATCGGTGTGCACGCAGCCCGGCACGGAGGCGTTGTGCCAATCGGTTTTTCCGGCCTCGCGAAACTGCCATCCGGTGTGGATCTGCATGACGGTTTTGCCGCTACGAGAGACGGCGCGAGCCGGTTGACTGTTGGCGGTCACCAGCGGAAGCAGAAGCAGGATGGGGCAAAGCCACCAGTGGATTTTTGTGCTCAATCGTAAACTTCTCCGTAAATTTTTATTTTGCTTTCTGAATTGACGCCTGATAAAAGATGCGCGTGCTGAAGCGAAACGGACGATCGATCGCGCTGCTATTGGCCGTCGCTATTTTGCCTCATCTGTCAAATTTTACGACAGACGCCAAAACTCTCCGCGTTTCTCAACAGGTTATCAAGCAAGCCGGCCAGCAGGAAAAACCGGTGGATCTCGCAGCGAGATTCCGGCGACTGCGCCGCGGGATCAACCTGAGTCACTGGTTCTCGCAGGCCGCAAACTACTCGAAGACACATCTCGAAACGCATACCACGGCACAGGACATCGCGCTCATTAAATCGATGGGCTTCGACCACGTCCGCATGCCGATCGAGCCCGCGCCGTTGATGCGCGAAACGCCGGATCCTTCGATTCTCAACGCGACTTATCTTCAGTATGTCGACACCGCGCTCGACATGATCCTGGCTACGGGTCTGGCGGTCGTGATCGACATTCATCCGAGTGACGAGTTCAAGCTGCGGATGCTGCGCGAGGATCGGAATATCGAGGCATTCGCGAAGTTCTGGCGCGCTTTCGCTACTCATCTCGCGAAGCGTAACCCGGAGTCGTTGTTTCTCGAAGTCATCAACGAGCCGATGGTCGAGGACGGTTATCGCTGGTACGGCATACAGCAAAAACTGATTGCGTCGATGCGCGCGGGCGCGCCGCGGCACACGATTATCGCCGCCGGTCATCGCTGGTCGGGGCTTTACGAAATGCTTTTTCTCGAGCCGTATGCCGACCCGAACGTGATCTACAACTTTCACTTTTACGAGCCGTTTGCATTCACACACCAGGGTGCGACGTGGGCTGGTCCACACCTGCCGTTCTACAAAAACATACCGTATCCGTCGTCGCCGGACGCGGTGAAGTTGTTGCTGGACACGATTCAAGACGAGCCGGCGCGATATAACCTGCTGCGTTACGGCGAAGACAATTGGAACGCCGGGCGAATCGACAGGGAGCTGGGCGTTGCGGCGGCGTGGGCCGCGCGACATCGCGTCTACATCACGTGCAACGAGTTTGGCGCGTTCCGCAGGTTCTCGAAGCCGGCAGACAGGGTGGCGTGGCTTCACGACATGCGGACGGCGCTGGAGAAACATGGCATTGGTTGGACCATGTGGGATTATGC
>DASRIM010000215.1:0-5338 GCA_035649995.1 Pyrinomonadaceae bacterium
GGGATCAGGAGCGTACCGATTGGATCCGTATGCGCAACAGGGTTGAGCGTGATGCGTCCAAGTAGGCGCGCCGTGTCGTCTCCAAACTTGTTGGACATCCAGGCGTGCGCCGCCTCGTGTGCCGAGATTGCCAGCAGCAGCACGACCATGTAGATGACTAGATTTGGAATCAGTTGTTCTGCGTTCAAACTCAACACTCGCGCTATCTAAGATGCCAGGTTAAACAGATTGGTCAACTTAGCACTCCGGCCTTTCTCAGTGCAACAGATAATCCGGCACTTACGCCGGCAACAATGTGCCTTTGATCTGCGTCGGCACCGTAAAAACGGAATCGATTGAGACGACGGCCATTTCTCCAGAGGCGCCGAACGCGAGTCCAACAAGATTGACGCCCGCAACGATTACTTTCGCCTCGCTGCCATCAGGTGAGATGCGAATGATGCCTCGGCGTCCTCTCAGTGCTGCCGCGACGTACAAGTTGCCGTCCCGATCAAACGCCAAACCCTGCGGACGCCCAAGTCCTTTAAAGAACACGTCGGACTGGCCGTCGGGATCTATTCTCCAGATCGAATCAAAACTTGTTACGGTAGGACCAGCAACGTACAAAGCATCATCTGGTCCAAACGCAAGATGAAATGCAGAAACCGATGGCTCGACCTGTGTCCACGCGCGTTCTTCACCAATGCCATTCACCTTGAAGATCGTTCCCGTTCGATCGCCAACGTGCATCAGTCCGCGGGCGTCGAATGCCAACCCAGTTGCAACGCCGAGATTACGCGCGAACACAACCGCCTCTTTGAATGGAGTTAACCTGTAAACAACACCCTCCAGCCTGCTGGTGACGAACATCTCGCCATCAGGGCTGAATGCGATGCCGGTCGGATTAGGAATGTCTCCGGAGTACTCCGAAACATTGCCGCTGAGGTCAATGCGAAAGAGTGTGACGGGCAATTCCTCACCGCGCGAACCGGAACGCGTCACAAAGAGTGCGCCGTCTTCCGGATCAAACGCAGGATTCGCAACCGGATGAAGATCGCCAGCGAGTTTTCGTCCGACGCTGAGGTAAGCAGGCTCACTTAACTCTCCCCTGCTCTTCAACCTGACTTCAACGTTACCACCCTTTGTTTCAGGAATTATCGCAAGCACGCGACGCGGCCCTGAAGCAACAATTTGCGCCGGGCTATTGCCGATCAGCACCTCACACTGCGAGGGATCGCTGGTATCAAAAGCAGCGCATTCAATCACTATCTCGCCGCCCGCTATCGCGTACGGTGGATCAATGGCGAGGATTTTCCCAGCAGTAGCCATAAAAGCCGTTCATGATACGACACTTGTGCCACCCCAGCTAAATCCATCCACGGATTACACGGATTTAAGTCCATTGAAGTGAATCTGTGTAATCTGTGGATGGTTTTAGTCCTATGGTATAATTCGCCCCCGGAACAGGAAGGAAAAGGGCCATCACCAGCGTTCTCGGCAATACTCTGGGGTTAAAACCGAATCAACTACGGCGGATAGAAAAGCTGTACACTCGCCGCATACCTCCCGACCAGATCGTCACACCTGAATTCGCTCGACAACTCGGCGAACTCTCTCACGAGACCCGCAGGCAGATCGGAGCACTCATCGATCGTCAGGGACACATTCAGTATGTAATGGTTGGCGACAATCGCCGCATCGAACTTCCAGACTTCAAACGTGTTCGCGTCGCTTCAGGCAGGTTTCGAGGACTTCGTTGCGTTCATACACATCTTCGCGGCGAGCCACTCACACAGGACGACTTAACAGATCTCGCGTTGCTGCGACTGGATCTGATGGCGGCGATCGACGTCGATGCTGAGTCAGGACTACCCGGATTGGTTCGCGCTGCGCACCTTTTGCCGTTGCACTCGGGTGAACTCGACAACGGAACGACGCCGCAACTCTACGCGTTCCTCGAACCCAAAATAGCGTCGCAACTGGATCTCGATTTCCAGGCGCTCATCGACTCTCTCGAAGAAGAGATGGCTCGTAATCGCCGCGTCGCGCGGCGCGCTGAAGTGCGCGACCGCACGATCCTCGTTGGCGTTGCAACTGGTTCGCTCGCGGATGCAGAAGAATCAATGGCTGAGCTCGCCGAACTTGCGGCGTCAGCAGGTGTCGTGGTCCAGGACCAGATTATTCAGCGCCGTTCAGCAATCGATCCGCGAACAGTTCTCGGGCGAGGCAAGCTCGACGAACTGATCATCCGTGCACTCCAACTTGGCGCCGACATGCTAGTCTTCGATAGTGAGCTCTCGCCTGCACAGGTGCGATCGTTGTCCGAAGCAACGGATCTAAAAATCATCGATCGATCGCAGTTGATACTCGACATTTTCGCGCAGCGCGCGCAGTCGAAAGAAGGAAAAATCCAGGTTGAGTTGGCCCAGTTGAAATACCTGCTGCCGCGTTTGATCGCCGGCCAGGATTCGGCGTTCTCGCGTTTGGCCGGAGGCATCGGCGGTAGAGGTCCTGGTGAAACGAAACTCGAAACTGATCGCCGGCGTGTTCGCGATCGCATCAATCGCCTCGAGCGCGAGATCGAGGCACAACGTTCGCGGCGGCAGGAGCGTCGCAAAGGTCGAACAAGACAAGGCCTGCCGGTGATCTCGATCGTGGGTTACACCAACGCCGGCAAATCCACGCTGCTAAATTCGCTAACGAAGAGCGACGTTCACGCAGAACAGCGGATGTTTGCGACGCTCGATCCGACGTCGCGGCGACTGCGTTTGCCGCGCGAACAGGAAGTTATCATCAACGACACGGTGGGATTTATTCGCGCGCTGCCGCCGGATCTGCTCTCCGCGTTCCGAGCAACGCTCGAAGAGATCAGTGACAGCAGGTTGTTGATTCATGCGGTTGACGTTTCAAATCCTCGCTGGGTGCAACAGGTTCAGTCAGTAAAAAGAATTCTCGCGGAGTTAAAGCTGGCGGAGATTCCCTCGATACTGGCGCTGAACAAGGCTGATTTGATGAAGGCTGATGCGCTGGAAGCAGCGGTGCGTCAGGCCAACCAACTTGATAGCGGTGAAACGGTCGTAATCTCAGCAATCAAGCCCGACACGTTGGATGCTTTACTGGAAAAGGCAGGCGCGATCTTAGCCCGAGCTCTTTTGCCGCGTGAATCTGTGGCAGAAGAGATTGCACAAAGAAGAATTAGCGCATAAATGGGACTGCGTCCACGATTCAAGACTCCTTTTAGCCAGGCGCGCGACAAGGTAATCGCCTACTTAATGCGCCCGCTCATGTGGTTCAGACCACGCACACGATTCCTCATCGGCTGTGGCATCCTCGCTCTGCTAACAACTCTGTTACTCCTCTCGACTCGTTCTTCAAGTTTTACTGAAAACTACAGACTAGGCGATGTGATTAGCAGATCGATCGTTGCGCCTGCGGATCTGAGTGCGACTGACGCAATCGAAACTGAGCGACGCAAGGCGACCGCACGTGAAACAACTCGAGCTGTTTTCAATTTTGATTCAAGCCGTGCGGAAACGTCGGTACAGAGTTTTAGAACTGCGTGGGAAGAACTGAAGACTCAGACGACGGCGAACAGACCTGCCGCGTGGACCGGCGAAGGTGGCCAGGCGGTAACGCGGGCAATCATCGCGCATAACTTCAATGAGGACGATCTTGAACGCCTGACTGCAATCATCCGCGAGATAGGCGCGGGATACATCTACGACGACAGCGATACGGATCGATTGCAACAAGATATCGTGCTTGTCGACGTTCGAAATCCAGCGGCGCAAGTGATTGTGCCTGCGCCAAGGACGAGGATGGCTTCGCTTTCGTCGGCACGCCGGAGTCTCGAGCTGCGACTCGTCAACCTTCAGGGCTGGTCACCACAACAGCGAACGGCACTGACTTCAGCACTGTCGCCGTTGATTCGTCCAAATGTCGTGCTCGATGAAGCTGCAACCGCGGCAGCAAGAGAAAGTGAAGCCAGCCGGATCTCGCCGGTTGTGATATCGCTAAAGAGAAACCAGGTCGTAGCACGCGAGGGCGACACTGTAACTCAGAGCATTCTCGCCCAGATCAACGCCATCAAGACTGCGGGACACGCAGGCAGACCATGGAACAACTTTTTCGGACTACTCCTGGTCGTCATCGGCGTCTACTGGGGTGCGTGGAAATTCGCGGAGCACAGAGGCGCCGGCAGTGCGCTGAGCCTGGGCAAACACAAAGCATTTGCGCTTGTCGGATCGGCGATCCTGGTCCAAACAGCGTTGATGAAGATTGGTTTCACTTTCGGCGATAGTGTGGCTTCGCGAATGCAGGCGCCGTTTAACGATCCAACCATCTGGAACTTTGCAATACCATTCGCTGCGGCTGCGCTGCTGGTGGCGATGCTGGTCGATACACAACTCGCATTCTTAACGGGAATAATCACAGCACTGTTTGCAGGATTGCTCGCGCCCGGTGGAATGCCCAAAGCGTTGTTCGCGATGGTTTCGTGTTCGGCGGCAATCTACGGCATCGGGCGTTATCGCGAACGACAATCAGTAACACTCGCGGGCATGCTTGTCGCCGGAGTGAATGTCGTGATGGCAGTGGCGCTGATTGCTTATTCTGAGCAGCCTCTTACGCTCAGAACGATCTTGATGGCGACAGGGTGCGGAATTGCCGGCGGACTGTTGACCGCGGTGTTTGCCGCAGGTGGATTGCCGATAAATGAATCGATGTTCGGCATCCTTACGGACGTCAAACTGCTCGAGCTTTCAAACGCTGATCTTCCGGTGTTGGGCCAACTCGCCCTCCGCGCGCCCGGCACAAATCAGCACTCACACGCTGTTGGACAACTCGCCGAAGACGCATGTCGCGCGGTCGGTGCTAACCCGCTGCTGGCGCGCATCGGAGCGCTGTATCACGACATCGGCAAACTCGCGGCTCCGGAGTACTTCGTCGAAAATCAGCAGGGTGATAATCCGCACGATCGTTTGCGACCGTATCAGAGCGCGAAGATCATCACGAGTCACGTGACATACGGATCGAAGCTCGCAAAGGAAATTGGCCTTCCAAAACAGATCGCCGATTTCATCCCACAACATCACGGCACAAGGACGCTGCACTACTTCCTCCGCAAAGCCCAAGCCCAGGCCAAACCAAACGACACGGTGAATGAAGCTGACTTTCGTTATCCAGGTCCGAAGCCGCAGTTCAAGGAAGCGGCGATTATGATGCTGGCTGACTCGTGTGAAGCAGCAGCACGATCACTCGCACGGCCGGATCCGGAGAACATTCGCGCGATCGTGGTGAAGATCGTAGATGCGATCATCAGTGATGGTCAGCTTGACGAGTGTGACGTAACGTTGCAGGA
>DASRIM010000216.1:0-9289 GCA_035649995.1 Pyrinomonadaceae bacterium
GCGGCGCGACGTCAGCAGGCGCCGGTTTGCGCGAGGAAAGCTCGACGAGGCGGTTGTATTCGCTGAGTGATAGCGTCACGGTGCCTGCGGTGCCCGGCGCGGGAAGCGGCGCGTCCAGCGACGAGTTTCGGTGTTGCGCCTGCGCCGTAATCGTCAAGAACAGAATCAGGATTAAAGTCGCGGATGCTCTCATCGGTCGCCTCTCTTTCTGTCACGTGAAAAATCAAATTCGACTGCCGGTGTTTGGTTCTCGCTGGTCAGTTCCGACACGAGAAAGATCGATGGGCCTAAGTGTGGGAACACGACGCGGAGCGGCAGATTGCGCGCCGGCCGCGCGCCGCGTTTTGTGACCGGCAGTTGCGAAACGAGTTGTTGCGTTGCGTCTGATTGTTGGGTGGCTGCCGGTTTAAGCTGGTCCGCGAGAGTGGATGACGTGTTGAAACGAAGCGCCGTCGAGTCGGGCGCGACGTAGTCAGCGACTCGAAAACTTCCCGACAGTCCCGGCACAGGCGCCAACCGGAAGAGCGGCGGATGATGGACCAACAAACGCGATTTCGAGATCGGCAGATCGACTGACACGAGCGAAACGCGCGTGCGTCCTTTGTCAACCATCGCCGGCGCACGATCGAGATACGAGATCTCGACGACAAACGCCGGCGCCTCGTCCGCACTGCGTGATTTCTCGAGCGGCAACAACAGCGACCCGTCAGCCGAGCGTCCCGGCCGAATCGGACGGCCGGCAACTGACGCGCTCCACAACACGGCGGTCGACGGCAAAGTGAGCTTCAGAAAGTTTCGCTGATTGTTTCGGACGGCGAAGCGCGACTGCACCAGCATCTTTCCGTCCGCCGCGATCAGCGCGTTGTATTCGGCTTCTTCGATGTTTGCCGTGAGCACCGCTTGCGGCGTGTAGCGCGCGACTGTCAGCGACAGCGTCCGCGGCGAATGGCCTTCGGCCGGAAGCAGGCGAAACGCGATCAACGAAGGCGACGGACGGCTCGCGATCAGTGGGCCCAGTTCACTCGCTTCCGCTTCTTCGAGACCGCTTGAGCGTCGATCTTTTATTTCGCCGGCGCCAAGCACTTCGATCCCGACGCCGCCGGTTTCGCGTTCCGCCAGCGGCAAGCGAATCAGCGGCACTTCCATTTGTCCTGACCGCGCCAGCCGCAGCTCGCCGTTTACGGTAAAGCGCGCGCTGTTTGCGACGTCTTCAATGAACGAAACTTTCAGTTCGCGATTGGAAACGTCCCAATCCGCGACGGTCGCGCCGGCGACTTGATTGACTGTGAAATGCTCGGGCAGTTGCACCTTAACCTCGCGCGCCAATCCCTGGACCACTTCGATCTGAACTTCGGCGTTCACCTGCGTCGCGTCCTCGCCGAGGCCGATCAACTGCGTGACGGATCCGCGCATTCGCAGTGGTTGGCTCGCGCGCGCGTCGTCGACTCGCCGGCGCCACGCGAACGTCAGCGGCTCACCGCCTTTTCCGTGCGCTTTCCACCGGCTGCTCGACGCTGTTTCGGAATGTTCCAACAACAGGCCGCCCGTGATACGCACGTCTACGCCTTGTCTGACCAGTTCCACGCTCGCTTGTGAGACCGCGGAGTTGCTGACGGGCAGATGAAGAATGTCTGTTCCGGCAACGGTCGTGACAGGCGCGACGATCTTCAACGTCAACACGGATCGTCCGGGCTTCGACAACAAGAGTTCTAGCCGGCCTGGTCCCTGCTTGCCTGGCTGAGTGATGAGATTGACTGGACGTCCATCCAGTTGTGCGTCACGCACCATCAAGCCTTCCGGCATTGGTATCCGCACCCAACCGTTCTTGATCACGTCGACCGTGAGCCGTGCTTCACCTGACGCGAGATCGCCATCTACCTTGAGCTCGTAATCGATGCGGCTGAGTGTCGCTTCGACGGGAGGTGGAGGCGGCTCAGGTTCCGTCGTTGCAGCGGCGCGTTTGAGCGCGGTGTACTCATTGACCTGAAGCACGACCCAACCGTCAGGTGTGGCCGTTGGCGTGGTTTGCGCTGAAGTGGAGACAACGGTGAGCGCAAGAACGAGAAGTAAACAAAGCGATGCGGGTAAACGCATTGTGGTTCTCCTTAGCTGGTTTGGTGCGGTAATGCAGGCACACTTCGACACGTGCGGCGACGTAGAAGCCGTCGCGTAGATCAGTTCCGCACTATGGTTTCGAATAGAGACCTGAGGCGTTGGTCTCTTCTACCGAATGTCGGAGCCTATGATGCCGGGAGGTTGCTTAAAGGTTGGAACGATCAGTCCAGTCCGTGTGAGCTGACACGGACTGGACTGATTTTGAGAGGTTGTTTAGGAGTGGATCCAGAAGGCGCTCTCGGCGAAGTGATCGCCCTTCCACCAATTGAGAGTACCGGTGTCGTACCGGAAGTTGCGTCGTCCCGCCTGGCTCTGTAACGGCCGGGTCACCTCGCCCGCCGCATTTCGTTTGGCGGAGTGCTCGTCCGTTTCCGGAACGACCATCGCGATGTGACCCGAGCGCCCCTCGATCTTTCGTCGCGCGACGATGAGGCCGATCGCTCCCTGGTTGACTTCCTCCTGCAACTTCGTCAGCGAACTAGTCTGCCGCCAACCGAAACGCATTCCGAAGTCACGCAGCCAGCGAAACAGATCGTTCGCGCGCTGCTCGTCGATTGTGGCGCCCAACTTCGGCTCGACGGGTTGACCCTGGGCCAACTTTTCGATCGCCGCGCCGGTCCACCAAACGCGTGGCAGGTAGACGCCGGCGAGATGGCAATAGTCGTGAGCGTAGATGTTGCAGAACGTTGCATTCGGAATCGGCTTGTACCGCTTGTGCGCCGCCTTGTCGACACCCAAATAGTCGATGATCGCCGCGAGCTCGCGACGCAGTTCGTCAGGAGTCGTACCTTGACGCCCCGGCGGGTTCGGCTCGTTGAGCGAGTGAGCGGTTGCGCGATCGACGCGTTTGGTCATCGGCGTGTTCGGCTTGCGCGGCATCGTGACTGCGACGATACCCGTCGCCGGAGCCGCCGCTGCCGGATGCAAAACGGGAACTGCCTGAACGTCCGGCGCGGGTTTCAGAAACTCCGCGGCAGCGAAACCGCGGAAGTGCGCGCCAAGCAAGCTCGTTTCGACTTCGAGAAAGCCATTCACCTTTTTGTTGTTGACGGCCTGCACGATGTGCCCGTCCGGCAGCCGCGCGATGACGTTCGACGACGGATTGTTTTTGTCGATCTCCGGCGCGCTCCGCAAACGCAGCGGCGATTCGCGCACGTCGACCTTGAAAAGACGTCCGGTGGCTGTGATCTCGGTTGGCGGAGGCACTACCGCTTCGCCGGGCGGCGGCGTCGGAACAACGGGCGGTATGCCATTGACGGCCACTGTTTTGGAGAGCCGGATGAACTCGAAGATCTGCTCGCCGTAAAACCTTCCACCCGGCGGACGGAAGCCTTGCCGCAAGCCCTTGGCGTGGCGGAAGTTTCCGGTGCCGATGTTGTAAGCGATCGCGACGAGCGCCTGTTCACGATCGTCGAGGGTGGTCTTGTTTGGGAAGATCGCCCTCTTGGCGTGCTTCAGTTCGGCGATCGCTTTCGCGAGGCAGTTGTCGAAGTCCGCGTATTTCTTCTGGAGAAAGTAGTCGGGCTCATTTTTGAAAAACTGAAGATCAAACTGAAAGATGCCGAACCCGTGGCAGAATTTGTTCTGCCGCGAAGCCGCGCCGCGATAACTGTCCACAAACTTAGCCATGTCGACGAGCGCCTGGCGGGCGATCGTGAACATTTCCTCACCCTTGGGGTGCGCCACGAGTTCGGCCCTGTTTTTCGGAAACGCACGGCGTCCTCGATCGGAATCGAGGGTGTCACCAACACAGAGCTCGAGAATCCTTGCGACGCTGAGGGGTTTTTTCCGTAAGATTGGCCAGATCTCGCCAGTTTCCTGGCAGGCTAGGGCAGTGAGCAGGTCGAGAGTGAATGGTGTGCCTTGCAGCGCGGTTTGAATCTTCCCGTGAAAATTCTCTTTGAACCAGCGCATGTCTTCTTTGGTGGGCATGGGAGTCTCCTTTTACTAGTGTCGAGTGTACACGCTATGGTGTTTCCTTGATTATCATGGCGTTTGGGTTCAGAAACGTTTCAATGAAATGAAACCGAGCACGAAACCACGGGTGAAAATCTGCTGCATCGCCAGCGTCGAGGAAGCGTGGCTGGCGATTGAGCACGGCGCATCGGCTGTCGGTCTGGTGTCGGCGATGCCGAGCGGGCCCGGGCCGATTCCCGAAACTTTGATCGCCGAGATCGCCGCCACGATCCCGCCGGGCGTCGGTTCATTCCTGCTGACCTGTCTTCAGGATGCAGCCTCGATCATCGATCAGCAGCGGCGGTTGAAAGTTAATACGATACAGCTTTGCGACCGGCTTCCGTCCGGCGCCCACAAAGAGCTGCGTGAATCGCTGCCGGGCGTGTCGCTGGTCCAGGTTGTTCACGTCACCGGCCCGGAATCTTTCGCGGAAGCGATCGCGGTTGCGCCAAACGTCGACGCCGTTTTACTGGATTCCGGCAATCAGTCGCTGGCGATCAAGGAACTCGGAGGAACAGGACGGACACACGATTGGAGTTTGAGCCGCAAGATCAGGGAAGCGATTGACGTCCCGCTGTTTCTTGCGGGCGGCTTGAAGCCTCACAACGTCGCCGCCGCTATTCAAGAAGTACAGCCGTTCGGCATCGACGTTTGCAGCGGTCTTCGCACCAACGGCGCGTTAGACCGCCACAAACTATCGGATTTCTTTTCACAAGTTAGAACGTAAACTTCACCGCCAACTGCACCTGCCGCGGATCGCCGACGCCCTGACGCAGGAAGCCGTCGAAATTGAACAGGCCTGGCGTGACGAGCGGGTTGATGTTGTTGGCGTTGTTGAAAGTATTGAACATCTCGATGATGGGGATGATCGAATAGCGCTCGCTCAACTTGATCGGGCGCTGAATGCGCCAGTCAAACGAGAAGTACTCGTTGTCCTTGCGAGCGATGTTTCGATTCGTCGCGGTACGAGCGCCCGGCGTCAGCGGTTGGGCCGTTCGTCCCTGCACGCGGAAGTTTCCATCAAAGCCCCAACCGAGTTCGATAAACGTAAACAAGTTGAACTTGTGACGAATGTCGCGATCGGAGAGCGCGTAATCGAGCTGGAGATTGTTGATGTCAAACGAGCGATCGGTAAACGGATCGCGTTCGTTCGAATCGTCGTCCTTGTCTTTTGCGAGCGTGTAATTCCACTCGAGTTGGAAACGCCCGCTGAAACGCTTGCGCATGCCGACAGTGAAACCGTCGTACGCCGACTTGCCGACGGCGCTCGTCACCATCGTCTCGCCGAGAAACGGTCCGAAGAAGTTGTTGCGGTTGATGTTCAGGAAGCGCGTCAGGTGGACTGCTTTCGAATGAGTGAAGTCGAGATAGAGCGACCAGTCGTTCGCGATCTCCTGTTCGAAACCGACGTTGAAGTTATAGATGCGCGGGTTCTTGTAGTCGCGGCTAAACACGCGCACGCCGCTGAAGCACGGGAACGGATTGGTCCTCACGCCGTCGGTACAAGGTGTAACGGTCGACGGCGGCGCCACGACGTTGGGCCACACCGGACCCGGCGCGCCGCTCGAAATGATCGGCGTGTTCAGAAAGATCGTTTGCTGTTGCACGCCGTTGGTCGTGATCGATCCGACTTGCGACAACATGTTCTGCCGCGCGAAGTAGATGCCGGCACTCGCGCGCAACACTGACTTGCCCTCGTTTGAAATGTCCCAGGCAAATCCCAGGCGCGGCTGCCACTGGTTCTTCTGATCGGGCAGCGTGCCGTCGGACGGGAAACGCGGATCGTTCAGGAATAAGCCGTACGCCGTGTTCTGCGGCGGCACGACGGGCTCGGGGAACAATTGCGCTTCCCAACGCAGGCCGTAGTTGAGCGTGAAGTTGGGTCGAACCTTCCAGGAGTCTTGCGCGAAGAAGGCGATGTCTTCGTTGGTGATCTTCGAGAAACCTGCGGCGTCAGTGGCTGGGCCAGTCAACCCAGCGCCCTGCAAGTAGAGCAGCAGCGGACCGCCGCTTGTCGCGTTGCCCGGACAAGTGGCCGGTGCGGTCACGAACGTTCCGTTCGAACAGCCAACGGTGTTTGGACCAAATCCTCCGGGCGCCGCCGGCGACGCGTAACGCAGAAATCCCGTCACGCTGTCGAAGATGTAGCGTCCGTTGAAGAACCCGCGGAACACCTGATCGTTGAGCGTGTGCAGCCATTCGCCGCCGACCTTGATCGTGTGATCGCCGGTAATGATCGAGAAGTTGTCTTTTACCTGCGTTCTCCAGAGCAGCTCGTCAACGTTGGGAGCGAGGAAGAACGGGAAACCAAACCGGAACGTGGTGTCGAAACCCATCGCCGTGTCAGCCGGAATGTTCGACGGAATTGCGGAACGCGGGCGCAGTTCGCGTGAATAAGAGAAGTGCGCTTCGTTCAATTTCGTCGGCGAGATCGTGCTGAACAGGTTCGCGCGGATGACGTTGATCTTCGACGGGCCTTCGATGCCGTTGGCGGAGTTGCCGTACGTGGCGACGTCGAAGGTCTGATTGGTGTTCTTCGAATAGTCGAAGTTGTACGAGACTTCGAGCTGATTGGCGTCGTTTAGTTTGAAACTGCCTTTCGAGAAGAACGCCTGGTTGTTGATCTTGTGTGCGATCGGCAGTCCTTCTTCCTGGTTGCGCGTCGTTCTCATGAAATTGATGAGCGCGAGGCGCTGGCAGTCCGCGTTGCTGTTGATGAGCGCTTCGTTAGCGATGATCGTCGGCGTGGCGATCGGGCATGGCGTACCGATCGGTTCGCTGAGGTTCGCGCGCGTCAGGTTTTCGTTGATGCCTTCGAAGGCGAAGAAGTAGAACGCGCGGTCTCGTTTAATCGGGCCGCCGATCGTGAAGCCATACTGTTCGCGATGGAAGTCGTCCAGCGGTTTGCCGTCAGATGTGTTCGCCGTCAGTGCTTCGAGACGTTGGAAGTAGAACGCGCTGCCGTGGACCTCGTTGGTCCCTGACTTCGTGATGACGTTGATGATACCGCTGGCCGTGCGTCCAAATTCCGCAGTCGCGCCGGTCGCGACCACCTGAAACTCTTTTACTGCTTCGAGGGTGATGTCGATGGCCGCGCGCTGGCCGCCGAGTTGTTCGCCGAAGAAGCCGTTGTTGTAGTCGCCGCCGTCGAGGCTGACGTTGTTGAAGATTCCGCGCTGTCCTGAGAAGTTGATCTCGTCGCCGTCAGGACCTTGCGTGATGCTGACGCCGGGCGTCAGAGTCAGGAAGTCTTCAAACTTGCGGCCGAGGCTCGGCGATGTACTCAGGACCGTCTCGTTCAGCGTAGTGCTTACTTCGGTCTTCGCTGTATCGACAGTCTGTGTTGCGGTAACGTTGACCGTACCTGCAATCTCGCCGACCGCTAATTTGAAAGTAAGCTCCCGGGTTTGGCCCACCATCAAGATTACGTTCGAGTCGGCTTGAGTTTGGAATCCCTGTCTGGAGACGGTGACGGTGTATGTGCCGGGCTGGAGCTGGAGCACGGTGAACCGTCCTTCATCGTTTGTGGTGGCGTTGCGCACGTCGTTGGTGGCGTTGTGCCGGATCTCGAGGTTTGCGCCACTCACGGTGGCGTCGTTCGTGTCTTTTACGGTGCCTGAGATTGTTCCGGTGGTGATTTGACTTTGCGCGCTGGCCGCAGGCGCGATCAATAAAGCGAATACGAAAGTTGTGATAAAGCGTTGGAGTCGGGATAAGCTGCGATTCGCGGGGGTACGCATGTGTTCTCCTATAGATCGGTGTGATGGGTTTTCGTGTCGAAGGAATGAATACCACAAATTAACCCGTTTTGTCTGCGGATTCTGCATTTTTCGAATCTTTTTATGGTAGCCTAAGCGCTGACTGAGTGAGGATTCATTCATTTGGCGATTAGCGACAAACGTGTAGCCATCCTGCGGGCCGCGACCGTAGTTTTCGCTCGCAATGGTTATTTCAATTCCAAGGTCTCCGACATAGCCCGCGAGGCTGGCATCGCGGACGGCACCGTTTACCTTTATTTCAAAAGTAAGGAGGAGATCCTCCACTCGATCTTCGACCGCAGCGTCGAGGAAGCGCTCGGGGCAGCCAAAGAGCGTGTCAAACGAATCTCAGATCCGCGAGAGAAGCTGCGTCAGATTGCGCACATGCATCTCGAACGGCTCGGCGCCGACCGCGATCTCGCCGTCGTCTTCCAGGTCGAGCTGCGCGGCTCGACGAAGTTTATGGAAGAATTTTCGGCCGCCGGATTCGCCGAATACCTCGCATTGATTCGATCGACGTTTGAAGAAGGTCAGCGCGCGGGGCTGTTTCGCGCCGAACTGAACGCGCGAGTCGTAGCGAAGGTCCTGTTCGGAGCGCTCGACGAGATGGCCACCAACTGGATCCTCTCCAAACGCCGCTACAAGCTGGCGCCAATGGCCGATCATGTGCTGGACATTTTTCTGAACGGAGTGCGGGCGTCGTGAAGAGTGTGTCCGAAAACCTGGAGGTGTTGCACCAGGCGCCGCCGCGCCGGGCCAGGACCGCGGATGAGCCGGCCACGCTTGTCGACGTCTTTCTACGAGTTGCGCGCGTACACAAACGGCCCGATACGTTGAACTACAAACGCGACGGCCGCTGGATTGCCATCTCCTCCGATGAAATGTTGGCGCGCGCGAAACGAATCGCTGCCGGACTGCACGCGATCGGCCTGCGCCGCGGCGACCGCATCGCGTTGCTTTCCGAAAGCCGCGTGGAATGGACGTTGACGGATGCGGGTTGCATCTTCGGCGGCATAATCGACGTTCCGATCTATCCGACCCTGGCGCCGCCGCAGGTCCGTTACATTTTGAACGACTCCGGCGCGTCGGCGCTCTTCGTCGAAGGCCGCGCAAAGTTCGACGAGTTGAAACCTATCCTCCCCGAGTGTCCGCACGTCAAGCACATCGTCTACCTCGATACCGACGGAATGAGCGCCGCCGAAGGCTTGTCTCTCGCCGAGCTCGAGGAGTTGGGGCGGCAGTTCCAGGAAAAAGAGCCGGGAAGAACCGACGAGTTGGCGCACCAGATCACACCCGACGATCTCGCGACGATCATCTACACGTCCGGAACGACCGGCGAACCGAAAGGCGTGATGCTCACGCATTCGAATATCGTCACAAACCTGATCGACTCGACTGATCATCTCGAGTTTGGCGAGGCTGACGCCGCGTTGTCGGTGTTGCCTTTGTCGCACGTCTAC
>DASRIM010000217.1:0-5927 GCA_035649995.1 Pyrinomonadaceae bacterium
CAGAAAGGGAATAGAAGGCTCGCCCAATGCGGTTTGAAAAGTGACGTCGGTAAAATTGTTCTCGCCTTCGTTGCGGTAGAGCACGTTTGAATCGTCGGAAAAATTCGTGATGTGGAAATCGACTCGGCCGTCGTTGTCGTAATCTCCGGCGGCGAGTCCCATTCCTGCCTGCTCGCGGCCGTTCTCGTTCAAGGCTACGCCTGACTCGTAACCAGACTCTTCGAAGGTGCCGTTACCTTTGTTGATGTAAAGCTGGTTTGGCGTGGAGTCGTTGACGACGATCAGGTCCAGCAAACTATCTTCGTTTACGTGTACGAACGCAGACGTGAATCCATAGTAGCGCTGTGGATCGTCGACGCCGGCCTTCTTTGAAACGTCTTCGAAAGTGCCGTCGGGTTTTTGGTGATAGAGAGTGTCGCCCTCGCCGGTTAGACCGCGTGGTCCACACATCACCGTGACGCCGCGAAACTGGCAGAAGTTCTGGCCCGTCGCTCCCTTTGCCGTTTCACTCGGGCTCGGCGGCAAGTTATTGAAATCGATGTCGACGTAACCCGGGACAAACAGATCGACACGGCCATCGTTATCGTAATCACCCCAGGTCGCTCCGGTGCTCCATCCCTGGCGTGCGACGTTCAGTTTTTCCGCGACGTCGGTGAACGTTCCGTCACCGTTGTTGTGATAGAGACGCGAGACGCCGAGATTGCTGACGAAGAGATCGGGCCGGCCATCGTTATCATAATCGGCGACGGCGACTCCCATTCCCCAGCGTTCATTTGCGACACCTGCCTTGTTTGTGACGTCTTCAAACTTCCACGCGCCGAGGTTGCGGTAGAGGGCGGAGCGCGGCGGCTTTTCCTTACCGTGAAGCGCCGGCATCGTCGAGCCGTTCAAGAGGTAAATGTCGAGCAGTTCGTCGCCATCATAATCAAACAACGCAACCGCGCCGGACGTCGTTTCGAAGATGTAATTCTTTTGCGTCGTCCCTGAGCGATGCACGAATTCGCGTAGCGCCGTTTTTTCAGTGACGTCATCAAACACGGCCGGCGCTTTCGGATCGGTTATGTCGATGGTCCGTTTCGTCTTGTACTCTCGCGCTGCGCCCGTCGAAACGCCTCCCATCGGCTGTTGCTGCGTTTTCGACGGAGTTTGACCTTGCAGAGCGCACACGAAGAGAGTAAGCATCAGAACTAATGCGACTGGTCGTGAACGCCGGCCTCGGCCGTACTTATATCTCATTGATCCATCTTGATTAAATGCCTGTTCGCAGATTACAAAGATGCATCAGAAATTGTCCATCCGTCCTGGTAACAGCGGCAATGGTTGGTGGTGAGACTGCATTGATCTACGGCACCGTGCCGGAGGCGCGAACATCACGATGCTTCGTCTCCTTGCGCGGGAAGAGCAGTGACAGCACAACAGACGATCCGATGACGCCGCCGATGATCGCCAGCGAGATGGTGATCGGAAACTTTCCGTCGAACATATCGTTCAGCCAAACCATCTTCAATCCGACAAACACTAACACCGTTCCCAGCCCATATCGCAGCAGGTAGAACTTCTCGACAGCGCCCGCCAACATAAAATAGAGCGCACGCAAACCGAGGATCGCGAAGATGTTCGACGTAAAAACGATCATGGGCTCGCTCGTAAACGCAAAGATCGCCGGCACCGAATCGACCGCGAAAACGATATCGGTGGCTTCCAGGAAAGCGAGCGCGATCAGCAGCGGAGTCACATGCAGCCGTCCGTTTTCGCGTACGAAGAAGTGCGGCCCGCGGAGATCATCCGTTACGGGAAACGCGCGGCGGAGCAGTCTGACCAGCCAGTTTTTTCCAGGATCGGGCGCCTTGTCTTTCACGACGATGATCTTGATGCCCGTTAAGATCAGGAACACGCCAAACGCAGCAACGACCCAGTGATACTGGATCAACGCAGCGCCCATCGCCACGAATATCGCGCGAAAGATGATCGCGCCGAGAATTCCGTAAAACAGGATCCGATGTTGATACTTCGCCGGGATCGCAAAGTACGAAAACACCATCACGAAGACGAAGATGTTATCGACGGAAAGTGACTTCTCGATGACGTAACCGGTGAGAAATTCGAGCGACACACGCCACGCGGCGGCGCCCGGATCAAACCCGGGTATCGCCATCAGACGCGGGTCGAGTGGAAACTTCCACAGTGCGTACTGATAGAGAGCGAGATTGAAGACGAGCGCGAGACCGATCCAGACGACGGTCCAGGTAGCGGCCTCACGAAACGAAACGGCATGTGCTTTTCGGTGAAAGACGCCGAGATCGATGCCCAGCATCAGCAGCACGAGCCCTATAAAACCCAGATAGAACCACCAGTATTCCGAAAACGGAAATAGCTCAACCACACAAATTCCTTTCGCCAGACAAACAATATTTAGCCTTGGCGCAAAAGAAAGACCTTCTGCGCTTAGGCTGGCCTAAGCTGCAAAAGGTCTTGGTCGTTGAGCTGTGACGCCCTTCTCGATGGCCGGGCGTCCCTCGCGGGCTACCGTGCTGACGGCCTTCTCGAACCCTGGGGAGGGTGACCTACTCCCCTTTTTTCGAAAGACAGTGTACAGCGAAATGATACGTCACTTCAAATACTACCTTTGTTCCGTCTTAAGGCGTCAGTTCGGAGGTCAGGATTGCTCCGTTGAGACTCAGCAGCACCGCTGAAATCTTTAACACCTTTCGACTAGCCTTATCGATCCACACCGTCTGTTTGTCTGCTTCGTTATCGGCGGCGAGTATCTCCACCTTGTACGCATCGAAAGTGCCCGCCGGAACAGTGACGCTTTCAGATCCAAGCACCTTCAACTGTTTGATCTGAGGCTTCTGTTTCTGCACGTCGAAGTTTCGAAAACTCAAACTGTAACCATCGGCCAAGGGAAGTGAAGCGATCACCTCAAACGTGCCTGCGCCGTCGGCGAACAAAGCGCCGCCTGGATCGGCATCGATCGGCGTCGTTTGCCCGTTCATCGTCGTGGAGCCGCTCAACTTGTTCGGCGCAACGTTGATCTCCATCGTCATCGGGCCCTGCTTGATCGTGCGTCGCTTCAGCAACAGACTTCCTTTCTCGATCGTGCTGACATCTGACATCTCGCCTTGCGGCGTCTGTGCAGTTTCATTGACGGTCCAGGCGCCGTTTTCTTCCTTGATGTCAGTCTTCAACGTGAGCGGAATTTCTTGTCCGCCGAGAGCAATCGACGCTTTGTAGTTGTAAGTGCCCGGGCGTAGATCGACTGCCGGTTTCGGAAGTTCCGACGTGGAAGTCATCATCTTCGGCAACGTCACCGTCTTTACGTCGACGGTTATTTCCTTCAGACGCTGCGTCACTTCCGGTGTCATAGTTTCCTGGTAACGGCCGCCGAGATACTTCGCGAGAAACTTCTCCGCAATCGCGAACATCGCCATGTTGTTTACGGGACGCGCAAAGCCGTGTCCTTCATCCGGCGCAACCATGTACTCGACCGGAAATCCTCTATCGCGCAAGGCGATCACGATCTGGTCCGACTCGCGTTTGGTGACGCGCGGATCGTTCGCTCCCTGGATCACGAGCAACGGCGTTTTGATCTTCGCGGCCGCAGTCAACGGCGACTGACGCAGCAGTTGCGCCTTTCCTTCGGCGGTGTTCGGATCACCCATGCGCTCGTAGAATAGCTTTCGAATCTGTTCCCAGTACGGTGGAATCGATTCGAGCAGCGTGATTAGATTTGATGGTCCAACAATCGATACACCGGCGGCGTAAACGTCAGGTGTAAACGCAACTCCGGCGAGCGTTGCGTAACCGCCATACGAACCGCCCATGATTCCGACGCGCTTCGGATCGGCGATGCCCTGCGCGATGAGATACTTCGCGCCCCAGGTCACGTCGTCCTGCATCTTATCGCCCCACTGCTTGTTTCCGGCGTCGATAAACTTCTTTCCATACCCGGTCGAGCCGCGGAAGTTAGGTTGCAAAACAGCGTAGCCGCGGTTCGCGAGAAACTGCGCGAACGAGTTGTAGCCCCAACTGTCGCGATACCACGGGCCGCCGTGTGGAACGATTACAACGGGAAGGTTTTTGGCTTCGACGCCTTTGGGCAACGTTAGATAAGCCGGGATATTCAATCCGTCGGATGACGGGTAGGTGACCGCCTTCATCGGTGCGAGATAGGAACGGTTCAACTTCTCGCGCGCCTGGTATTGAAGCGTCAACTTCTTGCTGGTGCGATCGAACAGGTAGGTCGAGCCGGGATCCGTATCGGCGTTGGCGGCGATGATCCACAGCTTTTCGTCTTTGGTTGAAGAGCCGAAACCGATTTCCTTGCCGGGAAGTTGTTTCTGAAGGTTCTTGTAATCGGCTTCGAAGTTCTTGTCTTTCCAGTAGAGTCGTTCGCGTTCGTCGTCGTAGACAGTGGCGATCAGTTCGTCCGAGACTTCTGAGAACATCGCGGTCGAGAAGTCGACGCGTTTGAGCGGATCGGCTTCGACGATCTCTTCTTTACCGGTCGCCGGGTTTAAGAGTTCGAGCCGGACCAGATCGACGTCGCTGCCCTTGTTTGTTTGGAAGTAAACTCGCTGGCCGTCTTTGTGATAGCGAATTGGCCCACACGATTCGAAGACGTTACAACTGTAGACCTTCGTGAACTTGTCGGCGTCCACGCGCAGCACTTCCGTGTCGCCGTTCTCGGCTGATCTGGTTGCGAGCCGCAACTGGTCTTTGAGATCGAAGTAGAAGGCGGTGATGCGCTCGGTGTTTTTGCGGACGAGCGTGCGGTCGCCGGTGGAGATCTTTACTTTATACAGATCGTGCCATGCTGCGTCGCGATCGTTTATGCCGACGTAGATAGCGTCGGGCTCGTTGCGAGGAACGGAATAGATGATTGCCCGCACGCCTTTCGCCTCGGTGAGGTTTCTCGCTGCTGGGACGTCCTGGCCTGCGGCGGGCGCGTCCGCGGGGTTGACGGCAAAGACGTTGTAATTCTCGTCGCCGGCTTTGTCCTGGACGAAGAGGATGTACTTGCCGTCGCGCGACCAGAAGTAGGTCGGGATCGGGCGCTTGGTATCGGCGGTGACTGGCTTGGCGTTGGTGAACGGCTCGGCGGTCTTTTTCACCCAGATGTTGCGGGTGCCTTTGAAGGGTTTAATAAAGGCGATGAACGCGCCGTCAGGCGAGATCTGCGCGCCGGCAATTTCGGGGTCACCGAAGAAGAGCTCGCGGTCGATCAGCGGCGGCGCCTGCGCCCACACCGGCGCCGCGAGCGCTACGATGATTAGAGCTGAAAGGAGTAGTAAACCGAGAATCGAACGGCGAGATCTGCCGGTAGAACACATAAGCACCTCTTTCGTTGATGGGATTTTGCTGGACGGATTTATCACGATAACGAAGAGTTGTTTACGCAGGAGGAGGCTGTTGTGTTTCAGTTAAAATTGCGCTTGAAATCGGTGTCAATAATCCGTGTTTAGAGCTTATCGATGTCTGAACGCGACCGGATCGTCTCTTTCGATCGTGTCGACCAAGAACGCCTCAACGAGATTGAAACAAACTGGGCTGCTGAATTGGAGGAACGGATCGATGCCGTCGATCGGGGTGACTTGCAGACACTAGACGGACCCACTGCTCTTGGAGATCTTAGCTCGTCCCTGAGGAAGACTTCCGAGTAATGCGAATGCCCTGACTTGACTCGACGAGAGTCGCCTCAGGGCATTCGCAGGTCGGGGTCCGAGCCGACGTCTAATCGGTTCGCGCAGCCACCGTTATACGTTCGGGTTTGAGGTTCTTCACCAGACGCATTTCACGCTCGAGTGAGCGTTCTTCCTTTGACTTCATCACTTCCCACGCCTGGTAACCGGGTACGCAGACCTGCGCGAGAAAGTAACGATTCCCGTACTTGTGGAAGACCAGTTTGGCCTGATCCGCCCTCTCGG
>DASRIM010000218.1:0-4616 GCA_035649995.1 Pyrinomonadaceae bacterium
CCGCAACATCCAGGAAGCTCGCGCCGACATCACGAAGCTGCGCAGCATCATCGCCGGCCTCGCGAAGAAGAACGGACTGGCGATCGTCGCCGCCTCCACGCACCCGATTTCGCGCTGGCAGGACCAGAAAATATTCGACGACGAGCGTTACGAGCAGCTGGTGCAGGAGCTTCAGACAGTGGCGCGGTCGCTCTTGATCTTCGGACTTCACGTACACGTCGGCATGGCCGATCGCGAACGCGCGATCCACATCATGAACGCCGCCCGTTACTTCCTGCCGCACGTGCTGGCGCTCTCGACGTCGTCGCCGTTCTGGATGGGCCATAACACGGGCTTGAAGTCGTACCGCACGGAAGTCTTCAAACAGTTTCCCCGCACCGACATTCCGGATCACTTCGACTCGTACAGCGGCTTTCAACGTTACGTCGATCTGCTCGTGAAGACAGGCTGCATCAACGACGGAAAGAAGATCTGGTGGGACATTCGCCCGCATCCGTACTTCCCAACCCTGGAGTTTCGCATTTGCGACATACCGACGCGCGTTGACGACACGATCGCAATCGCGGCGCTGTTCCAGGCGATCGTGGCGAAGTTGAACAGCCTGATCGACAAGAACCTGGGGTTCCGTCTGTATCGCCGCATGTTGATTCAGGAGAACAAGTGGCGCGCGGTCCGTTACGGGCTCGAGGGCAAACTGATCGACTTCGGAAAGCAGACCGAGGTGCCGGTGCGCGATCTCGTGCTCGAGTTGCTCGAGTTTGTAGATGACGTCGTTGACGAACTCGGCTCGAGAAACGAGATCAACCACGTTCACACGATTCTCGAACGCGGCACTTCAGCGGATCGACAGCTTCAGGTCTATCGCGAGACCAACGACCTCAAAGCCGTGGTCGACGATCTGATCAAGATGACGATGGAGAACGTCAGCGAGTCCACGCTGCCAGGAATGCCGATGCCGACGACAACTGCGTCGACGATCAGTAAATAGATTTTTTGCCAAGATAATGCTGCCATAGCATCCTGGCGGCGACGGCGCGATACGGACGCCACCTCTCGGCGATCCGCTCGAGCTCCTCGGGAGTCGGTCGTCTCTCTAGCCGCAACAGATCCTTCGCGGCGACTGCCAGCGCCAAATCACCAGCCGGCCATATGTCCGCTCGCCGCATCGCCATCAACAGGTAGACGTCCGCGCTCCACGATCCGATTCCTTTTATCCGTGTCAGACTCATCCTCGCCTCATCGTCCGGCATGCGTGCCAGTTTGTTGAAACTCAATTCACCGTTGAGGATTGAGCCGGACAGATGAAGCAAATACGCCGACTTCTGTCGTGTGACTCCGAGCCCACGCAGATGAGATTCACCGAGACTGACGAAGCGTTCAGGCGTGAACGGATCGATGGCCGACTGAAGCCGCAGCAACATCGATTTGGCGGACTTCAACGACACCTGTTGTTCGAGAATGATGTGGACCAACGTAGGGAAGCCGCTGGGCCGTCGCCACATCGGCGGCGGTCCGTAGGTCGCGAGGATTCGCGCCAGCGTTTCATCGCCGGCGGCCAGGTGCTGCGCCGCCTGGACCAGGGTTTTCGTGGTTAACGGAGGCAACCCACTACCGCGTGGCCATGAGCAGGAAGTTCTCGAAAAGTATGCGGCCGTCGCGCGATTCGTTCGGATGCTCCCAGCGCGTGCGGTTCTTGTTCCAGTCTTCGAACGACTTCTCGAGGTGAAACTGCACGGTGTAGATCATTTGGCCGTCCGTGGTCTTCACCATCATCTGGTTGCGGCAGAGATAGGAAGTCGCGAGCAGTTTGAATCCGTCGGGAACGCGATCGAGTTGAAGGCCGTGGTTCTGCCAAACGTGAAGAATGCGAGCAGGCTTCGATTCCTCCGGCGCGCACGTGTCGAGGCTGATGTTCGCGAAGATCGGATCATCCGGCTCGGTAATGCGCACGAAGCGATACTGATACTCGTGCGGGCGATCGAGACGCTGTTGGTGTTGTTCGAGTTTGTCGAGCGTGATCACACGCGCGCCGAAACTCAAGCCAACCAACTGGTGCCCGCCGCAGATCGCGAGGACCGGGATCTTCGTCTCGCGAATAAAGCGGGCGAAACTGTCGAGAATCGATTGCTGGTAATAATCAAAGTCGCGGAGCGTGCCGCTGATGACGATCGCGTCAGGTTCGAATTGAGCCGCTGCCGCGGCGACTTCCGAAACGTGCGCGACCTCCGTCGTCGGATCTTTCACCAGACGCGAGATGTTGTTGAGAATGTTCTCCATGGCGAGCCCGGCGATAAAACGCTCGCGCCGCATCTCGGCGGCCAGTGCCGGGCCCCATTCTTCGCGCGCGACCTCCGACAGATCGCCTTCATCGCGAAGCAGGCTATCGATTACCAACACACGCGCCTTGTCGATGCGTTGCTCTACGGGCTCGTAGCGGCAAAAAGTTTGTTGGGCAAAGGGGAATGGAATCAGTTCTTGGCTCATCTGTTCGAAAAGGGGGTTGTTGTCGTTATCTCCGTTTAGGAATTCCTCGAAACTCCGGTATCCGTGTACCAGAACCGGCCGCTGTTATCTCCGCGCGGATCTGAGCAATTAGCAGGCCACGAATCCGGCTGCGGAACTTCGGTGTCTCTTTGGCGGCCTCCTGTTCAACCAGCAGCAACATTCTATACCACGACGACTCTAATTCGTCTGCTATGTGCGAGATCTTTGTGATGTCGTACGGCACCGCGACGTCCGCCGCGCCCACGCGAGCGAAGACTGAAAGATATCGCGCCGTTGCCAGATCGGGACACAACAGACGCCGGCGTCCGATTTTGAGCTCGACGCCCAGGAGCGTGTGCTGGATATTGATTCTGGCTTTCGGGTTCGCGCTTTCAAAGTGGTAAGAGCGAGTGCGCAGACGCAGTATTCGCTCGCGATAGATTCGCGGCAACCACGTTTCGCCAAGTTTCGTCTGGATCTGCTGGATGCAGCTTTCGGCAGTCACTATCGCTTACTAAACCACTGAGTGTCGATCTTCGTCTGCAAGCCGTTGATGACGCGGCCCGGAAAGATGCCGAGATAAAGCACGCCGAGAATCGTGAGCGCCAGTGCTACAGCGACGCTCGCGGGAATTTTCGGCGCCAGCCATGCCGTCGTGCGATCGCCGAAGAACATGACGATGATGAGCCGCAGGTAGTAATACGCAGACACGGCCGTGTTGAGTACGCCGAGCACGACGAGGCCGTAGTATCCCTGATCGATCGCGGCACCAAACACCAGTATCTTGCCCATGAAGCCGGCGGTCAGCGGCATACCGAGCAGACTCAGCAGGAAAAGACTCAGAGCAAACGCCAGCACCGGCGATTCGAACCCGATGCCGCTGTAGTCTTCGACGGACGTGCGCCGGTCACCGCTGCGCGCGATCAACTGCACGACTGCGAACGCGCCGATGTTCATTACGGCGTACGTCAACAGGTAGAACATCACCGACGTGATCGCGGTGTTGCGTTCCGTGATGTCGCTGGCAGCTCCGGCGGCGATGCAGCCGACCAACGCGTAACCGGCGTGCGCAATCGACGAATACGCAAGCATGCGCTTCACGTTGTTTTGAACGATCGCGACGACGTTACCGAGCGTCATCGTGAGGATCGCCATCACGATCAACGCGCCCACCCACGCGCGGTGAAGGTTACCGCCCGCGACGCTCGAGCCCGAGACGACAAAAGGAAGCCCGAAAACAAAAACGCGAATCAAACTTGCAAACCCGGCCGCTTTCGGCCCGGCAGCCATGAACGCCGTGACGGGCGTCGGCGCGCCTTCGTAAACGTCAGGCGTCCAGATGTGAAAAGGCGCGGTGGCGATCTTGAAACCAAAACCCACCAGCATCATCGCGACGCCGGCGAAGAGAAGCGCCGGATACTGCGCGTCGTTGACGCGGCTGGCGATCTCTCCGATGTTGGTTGTGCCCGCGACGATGCGGCTCAAGCTGCCGCCAGGGCCGGGTTCGGCAATAGAAGTCGCGCCGTAGACGAGCGCGATGCCGTAAAGCAGAAACGCTGAAGAGAACGAACCGAGGATGAAGTATTTCAACGACGACTCGTTCGAACGCACGTCGGTGCGCCTGAAACCCGCCATCACGTAGGTCGCGATCGACAAGATCTCGAGGCCGAGAAAAACGATCACGAGGTCGTTGCCGGACGCCATCAACATCATGCCGGCGGTCGCAAACAACAACAGCGAGTGGAACTCTCCCGCCGGAAGGTTTTCACTGCCGACCCAGACGGTCGAGATCAGCAGAGTCAGAAACGACACGAGCAGGAAGATCAGCGTGAATCCGAGGCGCAGCTCGTCGAGCACGATCATGCCGTTGAACGCGTCGAACGAAGCCGTTCCCGCTGCCCACAGCCAGATGGTCGCGACTGCGGCCAGAACGAGCCCGGCGATCGAGATACCGCCGGTGACCCAGCGCTGTGTCGGACGGCCGAACGCGTCGACCAGCATGACGATCACCGCGACGGCGCAGACGATCACTTCCGGTGCGATTAACGCCCAGTTGATGACCGGCATCATTGATTGCGCAAGTAAAGAATTCATTCCGTCTTGTTGTTAAGGTTCTGCGTCGTGAACGTGCC
>DASRIM010000219.1:0-9970 GCA_035649995.1 Pyrinomonadaceae bacterium
GGTAAATTCGTAATGGTCCCACAGGTGCGTGCAGAGCCACGCGCCGCCCGTGGGCCAGAAACCCCACAATGGTCCATCGATCGGGGCGGTCTGTCGCCAGAGATCCGTGTTGTGATGACAAACCCATCCGCGCGCCCCGTACTGAACACGCGCCGTTCGCGCGCCGTTTTCGACCAGCTCCGACACCATTCGCAGCAGCGGCTCGTGACACTCGGAAAGGTTCGCCGGCTCCGCCGGCCAGTAGTTCATTTCGGTGTTGATGTTGATCGTGTACTTGCTTTCCCACGGCGGCGTCATCAAGTGGTTCCAGATGCCCTGCAAGTTGGCGGGTTGCGTGCCGGGGCGCGACGAGGAGATCAACAGGTAACGGCCGTACTGGAAATAAAGCATCGCGAGGTGAGGATCCAAACCTTGAAGAAACTGAGACGGCCGTTGGTCGGTCGGCAGGTCCGCGGCCGCGGTCCGTCCGAGATTCAACTTGACGCGATGAAACAGCCGTTGATGTTCGCGCACGTGCTCTGCACGCAACGTCTCGAACGACTTGCGGGCGGCTTTTTGCAACGTCGCGATCACATTCGGATTTCCGCTGACGTCCTTGTAGCTTCGATAACTCGTTGCGGCAGCGATCAAAAGCAACACGGATTCAGCGTCCTTGACGATGATCCGATCGTTTTCGGTTGTTGCCTCACGTGCAAGCACCAACACGCCCGCCTCGAATTTCAATCCGCCTGTGATCCCGAAGGCGTCGCCATTTATCCCGCGCAAGATCAGTGTGTTTGATCCGTGGTTTGAAACTGCGGCCTTCTGAGGTGTTTCGAAGTGCGCTGTAAAGTTCAACCGGCCATTGGTGGTCAAGCGCACAACGATGACCTGGTCCACCGGGCTCGCAAACATCTCGCGCGTGAAAGTCGTCGCTCCGACTTTGTAGGAGACGGTGGCGATTGCGGTGTTCAGGTCGAGTTCGCGGCGGTAGTCGGTGGCGTTCTCGTGTCCGGGAAACAGCAGCTTCAGGTCGCCGACAGGCTCGTAAGGCATCTGCTTGATCGGCCTGGCCATCATCTTCGCGCCCACCAGATCGTGCGCTTCCTTGTACTTGCCTTCGAAGATCAGACGCCGCGCCTCGGGCAGCGCCTTCACTGATTCGGGATTGTTCGGATCGTAAGGCTGACCGGCGTAAAGCGTGTCTTCATTGAGCTGGAGCTGCTCGCCGGCTGGACCACCAAAGATCATCGCGCCGAGGCGTCCGTTGCCGATCGGCAGCGCTTCAGTCCACTCCTGCGCCGGTCTGTCGTACCACAGCAGGAGCGGTTCACTGGCGAAATAAGAAGCAGTCTTTGCGAGCGACACCACCGGCAAAGCTGCTGCGGTAACACCAGCATCTACAAGGAACTTCCGGCGCGTGATCTTCTTCATCGCACGAGGTTCTGCACCTTGATCTCCCACTTCACTTTCCCGGCCTGCGGGCCTTCACTCAACGCGAAGGTGCGTCCGCGAGAAACCAAAGACAACGTTTGCACGCCGCTGTCGGGCCTCGTGAAGAGACCCTTCACAGCCGCGTTATCCGTGCTGAAGACGCGCAGCTCGACGTTGTTCCAATCCATCTCTTTCGTGCTCTGGGCCACCTTGATGTGCGGCAACACCGAATGGTTCTTCACCAGCAGCACGATCGGAATCTGACCGGCTGCGATCTCGCGCCATGCCGCGCCCGCGTAAACACGGCCGCTTTGATAATCGATCCACTCACCCGGCGGTAAATACACCTTGCGCCGGTCGACGCTCGCAAACAGCGGCGCCACCAGCAGGTCCGATCCAAACATGTACTGATCGTCGATGGTCCATGATCCCGGATCGTTTGGAAACTCGAAGAACAGCGGGCGCAACATCGGAAAACCACGCGCGGACGAATCCTTCGCGTGCGCGTAGATGTACGGCATCAACGAGTAGCGCAAACCCAACGCCCTGCGAAAGTCTTCGTTCAAAGCCGCGTCGTATTCCCACGGTTCGCGCGGCGGCGCGCCGTGCGCGCGAGTGTGCGACGTCAACGCGCCCCACGCCAGCCAGCGTCGATAAAGATCGCGCGGCGCTTTCTGCACGAAGCCGCCGGCATCGTGGCTCCAGTAAGTGAAGCCCGATAGTCCAAACGACAGACCGCCTCGTAGCTCAGCCGCCATCGCGGAGTCGGTATTCTCAGCGTCGCCGCCCCAGTGCAACGGATAACGCTGGCTGCCGGCCCACGTGCTGCGCGCCCAGATCACGTCTTCGCCAGTCACCTCTTTCGTAACTTCCGCGACGGCCTTGTTGTACCGCAGCGGATAGAGATTGTGTTCGTACCAGCCGCTCCGCCCCGACTTGTATTGGCCCGTCAGCGGCGCACCCTCGCCGAAGTCGACCTTGATCGCGCCGACGCCGAGTTTCAGCAGATCTCTGATCTTGTCCTGGTACCACTTGACCGCCTCAGGATTCGTAAAGTCGAGCGTCGCGTCTTCCGATGGAAGCTGGCCGCTGTCGTTCTTCACGTAGTAGCCCTTCGCGACCATCTCTTTCCATAGATCGTTCTTGCTCGTGAAATACGTGTATTGCCACAGGCTGACGTGAAAACCCTGCTGCTTCAAATCGGCGATCATCTTCGCCGGATCGCGAAAGCGCGAGGTAGAAAAACGGTAATCGCTGCGCCAGTCAGTCTCGAACCAGCCGGTATCGAGATGGATCACGTCGGCCGGCACCTGGTGCGATCTCAACTGTTGGGCCACCTGGCGCACCTGGTCTTCCGAACTGTACGTGATGCGGCTCATCCAGAAACCGAATGACCAAAGCGGCGGCACCGGGCTGCGGCCGGTCAATGCCGTGTACTCGGAAAGAATGTCTTTCGGCTCGCCGAGGAAGATGAACAGGTCGAGGTCCTCGTCGCCGGAATAGATCACGTTGTGCGCGTCGAAATATTTGCCGAAGTCGAACGTCAACGGCGCGCTCGTGTGGACAAACATGCCGTAGCCGTTGTTGCTCAAAAAGAACGGGATCGGCTTGTACATCAACTCGCTCTGCGTGCCCATGCCGTCGCGCGTGGAGACGAGAACGCGCTGACCGCGTTTGTCGAAACGCGTAAACGACTCGCCGCAGCCGAAGATCTTTTCGTCGTGCTGAAGCTCGAAAGTCGCGGCTATGCGGCGCGCCAGATCGTTGGACCGACGCACAAACGAAAATGGAATGGGAGCGAAGAAGGTGTTCGGGTCGCCGAGGTTTTGCGTGCGCGTCAGCAGGCGGCCGCGCCCGTCGTAGATCTCGACGTGCCACGGCTGTTTGATAATGCGCACTTTGCCGTGCGTGCCCGTGTAGACGATCTCGCGATCGTTCTGTTCGACTCGCCACGACGAGTCCTTTGCAACCGGTCCCGCGAGCATCAGCGACTGGCCGTCGCTCAGTGGCACTGCGCGCGTCGAAAGACGCAGGCGCATGGTGCGCGGGCTCACGAAACTGATCGAAAAAGGCAGCGTTGGATCTTGATCGTATTCGGTCGCCGGAAACTCAGTGCCGCGGCCGCGCACGAACCCGACGTCGATCTTGTTGAACGACAACGTCGTATTCCGCCAGTAACGATCCCACTGCAAATTGCCCTGGCCGGTGGTTGTGTCGAACGAAGTGACTTTCGAGCCGATGAAGTAAACGTTCTCCATCTTCTGAAAATCCTGAGCAACGTCGACCGGGTCGCCGAGAACCTGCGCGCGAACAGCGGCAGGAACCAGGGCGATAATGATGAACAGAAAAACCAGATGCGCTGATCTCATTCTTTGCCTCGTGCAATGAATTTAACGTGGACCGATGTCGTAAACGGCCGTGTCCGGATGATAGATCCGCCAGTCAAACCAGTAGTCTTCCAGTACAAAGATCTTCTGCAATTGCTTCCCTGCGAGCAATCCGCTGGTGGCTTTGCCTTCGAAGTTCCACGTGCTGTTGGTTTCACCGTCAACCAAATGCAACATGGTGTGCTCTCCGATCTGTTCGAAAAACTCCAACCGCCTGCCGTCGACTCTCCTGTCGAACGCGCGCACGGATCGTTTGTCGTGACCCAGCAGCAGCATGATGGGAGTCGAACCAATCATGTCCATGATCGGGCTCTGATTCCGCAATGCCTGCAAAGGATACGCCTTTGACTTCCCATCCACTTCAAGGCCGAGCACGAGAGTCCGTGGCGCGAGCCGCTGATCGACGTCCGTCCCTTCGACGACGCGCATCTTGCCGACGCGCGCTTCCCAATCCGCGGGCGCGTAATCATTCGCGGCGGCAATCTTTTCGTCCGGCCGCAGCACACGGCCGTTCGGCGCCTCGCCTCTCCAGATCGCAAACGAAAGCTCGTCGTGGAAAACTCGCTTGAGCTGCTTACCCTTCAATGGTCCATTCACAGCCTTGCCGCTGACTTGCTGCCACCACGTTCCCGTTTCTTCATCACGCATGATGAAGTTCTGGTTGTTGATGCCTGCCAGCCGGAAGGTCAGCACCCGCCCATCTACTGTCGACTCCCACACCAGACCGGTGTGACAGAGCGTTCAATAAGTGGCCACGATCGGCGTGCCGCCAACCGTGTCCTGCACCAGGTGGTGATAGGCCATGATTCTGATCGGATAAGCGACCGATTCGCCGCCGATCGTCACCGCCAACACTCGATCATCGTTATTGACGAACGACGCCTCGCTCGACTTCGCGTACGCCGGATTCGGCAGTGGATTGAACATCCACTCGAAATGGTTCTGCCGGGCCATCCACGTCGCCGCGAATACCGGCAGCAGCAGAATGACCAGAAACGCTCGACTCCACCAGCGTCCTCCACGCCACAGTCCCACTGAAAACGCGAGCAGAAGCGCCGAGACGATCAACGTCAGTAACGGCGACCAGCGGCGCATTACGAAAGAGAACTGCATCGTGCGCGGTGTTTGCCCTTTGAACGGTGCGATCAGGAACACCGGAGTCAAAACAATCGCGAGCACCGCCACCGCCAAAACGAAAACGGCGAGCCAAACGAGCTTGCGATTGGCATTGGTCCAATTACAAAATCGAGTCAGGACGTCAGGCATGGTCTGCTCCATTTCGTCGCTTTATCTTGCGGACCATCGCGATGGCCCACAACGTTCCGATGGCCAGAAACGGCATCAGGTAAATCAACAAGTCCCAGCGGCCGTAGCCCGGCGGAGTCGCTTCAACGTTTTCGATAGTTTCAGCACTTCCCTGCGCGCTCTCCAATCGCACGCGCACGCGCCAGAGCTCCTGCGCGTCGAAGTGAACCTGCGCGCGGTATTGGACCTGGCCCTGCAAGTTCTCACGTTCCGCCGCGTAGAAAACCTCTGTCAGCCGGCCGCTCACTGGTTGCACGCCGACTTGAACGCGCAGATCCGGCGGCGCCTGCGGCGCGTTCACGATCACAAAGAACAGCGCCTCACCAACGTCCGGATCCGTCCACACAGAAACGACGTACGGATCGACTTTCCGATCGACAAAGAGCGGAAACGGCGGCCCTTCGTGAGCGCTTACAGCGTTTGCAAAAAATAAAATGATGACGAACGGCAGCGCATATCTTGCACGATGTGACCTCATTCAAAACTACTCTCAACCGCTGCCGAGCACGACTCCTCGCATTTCCATCGGCTGCGACATCAACCAGAACGCCGCGGCGGCTACAAGCAAAGACACAGAAGCCCAGGGAATAAAAACACGCACCGGGTGGACCACTTCTTCCGTCGCGGCGACCGCGTAACTTACCAACAGCGATCCGAGTAGCCCAAGTGCAATGAAACCAAGCTCGAACAGCTCCACCACGTTCGGCGCGAGACCAGGCGCGCCCCATTGCGGTTGGCCCAGTATCGCCCAACCCGACTCGGCGACCGCCGCCTGCGTCACTGGAATGACGGTGTATAAACCGGTCAGAAAGTGAAAACCGAAATGCGACAGCCAGATGCCGAAGCCGAGCGGCGCGAGTGAATACGAGTAACGCACCGCGAGCGACAGCAACGATCTCGTGCTGCGACTCCACGCCCGCGCGATCCACGCCGCCACGCCGATCAACAGTAACGGTTCGCACACGAGAAACAGCCCAAACACGATCGCCAACACCGGCCACTCGGAACTGACGCCCAATTGATTCGCCAGCCAGCTCTCCAGCGCATAGACCGGGCTGACCATTCCGAACGCGTTCAGCAACGCGCCGAACGTAAACACGATCACCAGCGCGGCGATGTCCTTCCGTTTCGACAAAAATCCGAGCCCCGATCGCATCGGATCGCTTACAAGCTCGGCGGCCGGGACTCTGCTGATGATCCCGACGTTGTCGTATGGACACGCCTGCACACAGTCGAGACAAAACGTGCAGTCGACGTTGCCAACCTTGCGCGGCTGGAACAAAGCAAGCTCGCAGCCGCGTTGAATTACAACCAGCGGCGCCGCCGGCTCGCGCACTCCGCGTATGCAATCTTTCGTTCTGCATCCGGCGCAAACGTCGTGATCGCGCACGGCGACTTCCAGCGGCGACGCAGTCGAGGCAACGAAGTTGAACTGTCCGATCGGACAGAGAAACTTGCAGAAGGTTGCGTGTTTGAAGATCGAATCGATCAGTACCGCCGCCGCGAAGTAGCTAACGATCAGCGCTGCCGTCCACCACGGCGAAGCCCACAGATCGAACCACTCGTAGAAGAACAGCAGCGCGATCAACAGACCGATCGAGACCCACTTCGTGCGCAGACTGCGCGGCCAGTTTCGCACTGGCCGAACAAACTTGCGCGCCAGGTTTCGCACGAGCATGAACGGACAGGCGAGACAGAAAAAATTCCCGGCTAACAGCAGCACGAACACGAGTGCGCCGCGAAAGTGTACCCACGTCAGCGTAGTCGCGAGATTTTTTGGCGCCAGGGTTGGACCAAAGAAGCCATGCAGAATCATGGCCCCGCTGACGATGAACACCGGTATCTGGAGCAGCGTTCGCGCGTGCCGCCAACGAAGCAAACTGCCGATCAAAGGAAGACGCAGCAGATCGAACTGATGCCTACGCTGGGGCAACGCCGTTGATCTCAAATTGATGCTCCAACTTTCGCCCATCCGGCAACGTCGCATGGACCAACACGACCCAATCGCCGGCCATCGACAGTTGCAACGACGCACGATAACGCCCGTCGCCCGTTTCGGCAGCCTCGGCAAACACGGGCGTCATGCCGGCGTGCGACATGTTTCCCTCAATCGCGATGCGAGCCCCGGTTACGGGTCTTCCTGAGACATCCGCGATCCGCAACGTGATTGTCACCGGGCCGACTCGCGCCGGCTGAGGAGAGATCTCGTGCGTGAAGTTGAATTCAACGATCGATGCACTCTTCTGCCTGCATGCTTGCGCAAACACCAGGCAGGCACTCAGCACGATGAATGAATTGCGTTTGAAGAGCACAGCTCAGGCTGCAACGGCAGGCAATCTCTCGTGGCGCAACGCACAGCTACACGCCGCCTGTTCTTCTCCCTTTGGCGGAAACATGTGGTAGTACATCGCGATCACCATCGGGATGAACACGATCGCGTTGTAGAAAAGATGCAGCTCCACTCGAAATTTCGGAAACGCCGCTTGCACGAAACTGATGGGGACAGGTGAGCCAAACCAGTAGTTGCCGGTGATGGCCTGCCACTGCAAAACCGCGTGCTCGATGTGATGCCAGAACTGAATGACGAGCGCCACGATCCACCATTTACGAGAAGTTCCCGTGAAGCCTTTACGGAACATGAAGAGACCGATCAGCATCACGATGGCGTAGCCGTAGTGCAACGCTTCGGAGCTCACCAACCACGGGAAGAACAGACCGAGAAAACCGCCGGCCTTTGGCCGCGGCCAACCGAGCACGTAGATCTGGTAAGCCTGCGTCAGGTGCTCAGCCCAATGGGCGAGAACGATAAACATAAACGTGTGCAGTGCTCGCCGGTGCCAAACGCTGTTCAGCTTGTCGTAAATTCCGGGATTAGCGATCGAACCAATTCCCGCGTGGGTGGTTGCTGACATCTCGACCTTCCTTTTCGGACTTCAGGACTAAACAGTTGAACGGCGACGCAAAGTCTAGCGCAAACACGGCTGCCGCGAAAAGCCGCAACTTCAACGGCTATTTATCATGACCGACCCGGGCGTCAAATTTACGGACGAAGCCCGCAAAACGATCCGGCCGGGCTTTTGTTTCGCCTGGACGATCGCCAGCGCCAGCCCGTGAAACACTTTGCGCTGGTGTGCTTTGAACGGCTCGTGACTGATCTGGTTTCCGTTGTCCACGCCCGCGATGAAGCCCTCACCGCTTATTTCAAACTTGATCAGGTGGTCGGCGTGTGGAACGACCGTTCCATTCTTATCGACGACTTTCACAGTGACGAAAGAGAGATCCACGCCGTCAGCTTTGATCGTCTTGCGATCGGGAACCAGGACGATTCGCGCCGGCTCTTCGGCGGTTCGAACCTCTTTGGTAAGAACGATTCGACCGTTCTTACGCGACACTGCTTTCAACACGCCAGGCGTGTAAGGCAAACGCCAGAACACCTGCGTCGCGTCACCCTGCTTCCGTTTTGTCCCTTGCGAGCGGCCGTTCAAAAACAACTCGACTTCATCCGCGTTGAAGTAGGCAACGACGTCGACTTTGTCGCCTTGTTTCCAGTTCCAGTGCGGAAAGATGTGCAACACCGGCTTGGTGGTCCACTCGCTCTGGTACATGTAGTACGCATCTTTCGGAAAGCCGGCGAGATCGATGATGCCGAAATACGAGCTCACGGCCGGCCACGGAAACGGTGTCGGCTCGCCGAGGTAATCCCAGCCGGTCCAGATATACATTCCCGAGAGGTAATCGTTCTTCTTCACGATGTTCCACGTCTCTTCGTGGGTCGAGCCCCAGGGCGCGGTGGAGTTGTCGTAAGCGGAACACTGGTAGTCAGGACCGAGTTTTAGAATCTCTTCTTTTTGCCTGGGCCAATGGCGGACCTCGTCGGACGGCATCGTGTATTTTCCGCGCGTGGCTACCGCGGAATTGGTCTCGGCCCAGATAAACGGGCGGCGCGGAAACATCTCCTGAAACTGCGCTGACTTAGCCTGGTTGTAGTTGGGACCGACGAGATCCAGATCGCCTTCGGTGAGCACTGTGTTTTCCAGGGTAAAGGTGTTGCACGCCGAAGTGATCGGGCGAGTTTTATCCAGATTCCGGACGATGGCAACCAACTTTCGGCTGATTTTTCCGCCCTCCGCACCGGTGCGCTGCTCCATCACTTCATTGCCGATGCTCCAGATGAAGATGCTCGGATGATTGCGATCGCGCAATACCATGTCTTCCAGATCGCGTTTGTGCCACTCGTCCCAGTCCAGATGGTAGTCGTACTTTGTCTTCTCTTTCTTCCACACGTCGAACGCTTCGTCCATCACGATGAAGCCCAGGCGATCCGTCAACTCCAGCAACTCCGGCGCCGGCGGGTTGTGTGAGGTGCGAATGCCGTTCACGCCCATCGCTTTCAACATCTCCAACTGCCGCTCGATGGCGCGCGTGTTCACCGCGGCGCCGAGCGAGCCCAGATCGTGATGATTGCAGACGCCGCGGATCTTTACCGGTTTGCCGTTCAGGATGAAGCCCTTGTCGACGTCGAAGCGGAAAGTGCGGATGCCGAGCGGCGTTTCGTAGCGATCGACGATTCGTCCGCCTTGCTCCAACTGCGTCACGATTTTGTAGAGATACGGGCGCTCGTCTGACCAAAGCACCGGCGACGCGACTTTCAGCGTTTGGCTTACTTCCGGCTGTGAGACGGCTTTCTGCGTTTCGCGCGCTACTTCCCTGCCGTTTGCATCCTGAATGATCGTCGTCAGGTTCACCGGCGCGGTGCTTTTCGAACTGTTTGTCACTTTCGTGTTAAGGACGACTGTGGCCGCTTGAGTGTTAACTTCGGGCGTGGTCCAGTAAGTGCCCCAATGCGCGACGTGTACTCGTTCGAC
>DASRIM010000220.1:0-4073 GCA_035649995.1 Pyrinomonadaceae bacterium
CACGCCGATTCAGGGCACGAGCGCCGACATCCTGAAACGCGCGCTGCGGTTGATGAAAGACGAGCTGCGCGGCACGAGCGGACAGATCGTCAACATCATTCACGACGAGATCGTCGTCGAAGCCGAGGCCGATGAAGCGCCTGAGATCGCCGCGAAAGTCGAACGCGTGATGTGCGCTGCCGGTGAGGAGTACTTGAAGACTGTTCCCGTGAAAGTCGAAACCGAGATAGCGGACGAGTGGGTCAAGTGATCCGTTTTCGCCACACCAAATAAACCGGGATCCCGGTAAATACCAGTAAGTACCCGATTCCTGACGTAGACGGCGCGAGGATCGCCAGATCGACGATGAAGAGTCCCGCCAGCACGATGTAGATCAGCGGCACGATTGGATAACCGATCGTCCGATACGGGCGCTCGATCTCCGGCGCCTTTCGCCGCATCACGATGACGGCCCCAACCATCAACACATAAAAAATCAGGTCAGCCGAGACGATGTACTCGAGCAATTGTGTGTAGACGTTGCCGAAGGTGTACGCGCCCGTTTGCGGATTGATGGTCACCGTTCGCGGCAGCACCAGCAGCGAAGCCCAGATTCCCTGCGCGATCAAAGCGATCGCCGGCACGTGGTGCGCATTGAGACTGTCGACGCGTTTGAAAAACAGGCCGTCCCGCGCCATCGCGTAATAAACCCGCGCGCCCGCCAGTATCAGACCGTTGTTACACCCAAACGTCGAGATCATGATCGCCAGCGCCATGAGGATCGTTCCGCTCGGACCGAGCACCGCCTGCATCACCGCCGTCGCAACCCGGTTCTGCGGCGCGTTTTGAATCCCCGCCAGCGGCAGCGTCACGACGTACGCAAGGTTCGCCAACAGATACAACGCGACGACGAGACCGCACCCGAGCAATAACGCCCGCGGCAGGTTTTTTCCGGGATCCCGGACTTCGCCGGCGGTGAACGTCACGTTGTTCCACGCGGACTGCGCGAACAACGGCCCGACCATCGCCCGTCCGAGCATCATCACGAGCGCCAGCACGAGCAATCCGTTCGTCGTAGGCTCGAACCAAACCTGCGCCGCCGTCGGCCGCCAGCCGTTCTCCCACGACGCCCACCACGCGGACGTGTGAGCCGCGCTCGCTCCGTTCCATCCAAGCAGCAACCCGACGACGATCAACCCGAGCAGCGCCGCCGTCTTCGTGAACGTGAACGTATTTTGAATCACTTTTCCGGCTTGGAGTCCACGCGTGTTGATGACCGTCAGGAAGACGATCATGAGGATCGCGACGAGTTGTTGCGTCGATAGACTGACGGCGTAGCCGTTGAACGAGAGTTGTCCGATCGAGAACGGCTTGATGACGACAGTTTGCGGAATGAGAAATCGTTCGGCGGAGATCCAGTCGAGAAGCACGCCGCTGAAGTTTGCGAAAGCGACGGCAACGGCGGCGATCGTTCCCGTCTGAATGATCAGGAACAGTCCCCAACCGAAGAGGAAACCGGTTGCCGGTCCGTAAGCCTCGCGGAGAAAGACGTACTGCCCGCCGGCGCGCGGCCACATCGCCGCCAGTTCGGCGCAACAGAGCGCGCCCGTGATCGTCAGCACGCCCGCCAGCGCCCACGCCATGAGCAGCCATCCCGGTGAGCCGACCAGCCGGGACGATTCGGCCGAGGTGATGAAAATTCCGGACCCGATCATCGACCCCACGACGATCATCGTGGCGTCAAGCAGGCTGAGACCGCGGATGAGCCTTGGGGGTCCGTTGGGCACCACACCCATATATATGATTTGCTTGACACTTGTCGATAGCGTCACCTAGTCTTTCGCCACCATTATGAAGAACGAATTGATGAACTTAATTACTAACAAGCAGGCCCATGTGGGTGTTATCGGGCTCGGTTACGTCGGCCTTCCGTTGCTGGCCGAATTCGCTTCCAAAGGCTTTCAGGCGACGGGTTTTGAAGTCGACGAAAAGAAGGCGAGGCAGATCAATGACGGCCATTCGTACATCGGCGACGTGCCGGCAACGAAGCTCAACGATCTCGTGAAATCAGGGCGTTTGAGCGCGACCACGGACTTCGATCACCTCCGCGAATGCGATGCGATCATCATCTGCGTCCCCACGCCGCTCAGAAAGACAAAAGAACCTGACGTCTCGTACATCCTCGCCGCCGCCGAAGCGATCAAGAAACGCCTGCGGCGCGGCCAGTTGATCATCCTCGAATCCACAACATACCCGGGGACGACAGACGAAGTGCTGTTGCCGATGTTTGAAGAGACGGGACTGAAGCTCGACGTCGATTTCCTGCTGGCGTTCTCGCCGGAGCGCGTCGATCCTGGCAATCCCCAGTTCATGACGCACAACATTCCAAAGGTCGTCGGCGGCGTCACGGACGACTCCACCGCCGTTTCCTCGCACCTGTATTCGCAGATCGTCAACCACGTTCACTCCGTCAGCTCGGCCCGCGTGGCGGAGACGGCGAAACTGCTCGAAAACACTTTTCGAGCCGTCAACATCGGCATGGCCAACGAAATGGCGCGCCTTTGTTACGCACTGAGCATCGACACGTGGGAAGTAATCCGCGCCGCCGCGACGAAGCCGTTCGGCTTCATGGCTTTCTATCCCGGACCGGGAATCGGCGGGCACTGCATTCCGCTCGATCCGCACTACCTGTCGTGGAAAGCGCGTCAACATGGTTTCGACTCGCGTTTCATCAGTCTCGCGGAGGAGGTCAACTCACGAATGCCGGAGCACGTCGTGCAATTGGTCTCGGACGGGCTGAACGACGAACGCAAACCGATGAAAGGCTCCAACGTGCTGCTGCTCGGCGTCGCCTACAAGCGCGACGTCGACGACGTGCGCGAGAGCCCGGCGCTGTCGATCATCGATCGGCTCCGCGCGAAAGGCGCCGAGGTGCGGTATCACGATCCGTTCGTAAAAGAGATTCGTTTCGACGACGCGCACACCGAAGGCAGTGGCGAACCGTTGTCGTCCGTGCCGCTTACTGACGAAGAGCTGCGCGCGGCTGACTGTCTGATCATCGTCACGGACCACACCGAGATCGACTACAAACGGGTCTGCTCGCTGGCGTCGTTGGTTGTGGATACGCGCAACGCGTTGAATGGGGAGCTCCGGCGCGATAGCAAGGCGCGAATCATCCGCCTATAATTCGTCTCATCCGTGGTTAAAGTAATCAACGTCGTCGGGGCGCGGCCCAACTTCATGAAGGTGGCGCCTATCGTGGCCGCGATGAAGGCGCGACCCGAGAAGTTTCAGCCGCTCGTCGTCCACACCGGTCAGCACTACGACGCGGACATGTCCGATTCGTTCTTCCGCGATCTCAATCTGCCTCAACCAGACACGCATCTCGAGGTCGGCTCCGGTTCTCATGCGGTCCAGACTGCGTTGGTCATGCAACGTTTCGAGCCGGTGGTCCTGCGCGAGCAGCCCGATTGGGTGCTCGTCGTCGGCGACGTCAACTCGACGATCGCGTGCGCACTCGTGTGCGTGAAGCTGGGCGTGAAAGTGGGCCATGTCGAGGCCGGTCTGCGCAGCCGCGATCGCACGATGCCGGAGGAGATCAATCGACTCCTGACCGATCAGATCGCGGACCTGTTGTTCACGCCGTCGAGCGACGCCGATGCGAACCTGCGCGCGGAAGGAATTCCTGAGGAGCGAATACGGTTTGTCGGCAATGTCATGATCGACTCGTTGCACCAGAACCTCGAACGGGCGCGACAGTCATCGGTGCGAGCGGACCTGGGCGTCGGCGATACCGACTACGCGGTCATGACGCTGCACCGTCCCTCGAATGTCGATTTTCCGGAAACGTTCGCGCGCATCCTTCAGGCGCTCGAATCGATTACGCAAACAATGCCGGTCGTCTTTCCCGTCCATCCGCGCACGCGAAAGACCATCGCCGAGCTCGGTTTGGGCGAACGTGTCGGGGCGATGAAGAACCTGCGCGTGATCGATCCGCTTGGCTATCTCGATTTTCTGAGTCTTTACAGCGGTTCACGGCTGGTTTTGACTGACTCCGGCGGGATTCAGGAAGAAACGACCGCGCTCGGGATTCC
>DASRIM010000221.1:0-8939 GCA_035649995.1 Pyrinomonadaceae bacterium
CAACTTCTTCCCTTCTCCGGGCACGATCACGCACTTGCGCGAGCCGGCTGGTCCAGGCATCAGGGTCGACAGCGGCGTCGCGAACGGGTCGGAAGTTTCGATCTACTACGATCCGATGATCGCGAAGCTTGCGGTGTGGGGCCGGACGCGAGACGAAGCGATCGATCGTCTGCGTCGCGCGCTCGACGAGTACCAGGTCACAGGTATTACGACGACGCTGCCGTTCTTCCGTGAGGTCGTCGGCGATGAAGAGTTCGTCGCCGGGCGTCTCGACACGGGTTTCATTGCGCGCTTCAACGAACGTCACGCGGCGCCGGTTGAGCCGCCGCAGGAGCATGTCGATCTCGCGGCGATTGCCGCGGCGATACATTACGCGCGAACCCAGCAACCGGCATTCGTTCAACCTGGCGCGAATGGACGCTGGAAGATGGCGGCGCGCGCGGCTGGATTGCGGAGGTGGAGGAAGTCGTGAAGCTGAAGGCCGTCATCGGAGATCGCGAGCAGGATCTGAACGTGCAGATTGACGGCGAATCTGTGCGCGCGGAAATCGACGGCCGTATTTACGAGCTCGAGCTGCGCGAGCCGGAGCCGGGATGTTACCTGTTCTTTCGTGATGCTGAAGTACACGAATGCCGCGTCAACAAAGTGCAGGACGGATTCGACGTCAGTTTGCACGAGCGAAGCTACCCGGTCGCGATCATCGATCCGAAGCGGCTGCGCAGTGATCAGGATGCGGATCGACATCACCACGGCTTGGCTGAGATAACTGCGCCGATGCCCGGGAAAGTCGTGCGCGTTCACATCGAAACGGGCGCTGCTGTCGAAAAGGGCGCCGGCGTTATCGTCGTTGAAGCGATGAAGATGCAGAACGAGATGAAGTCGCCGCGTGCGGGCGTCGTTATTTCGATCAACGTCAAACCGGGCGATACCGTAAACGCCGGCGACGTCCTGGCAGTGGTTGAGTAAATAGATGCGAATTCTTTTGTGGGACATTGATGGGACGCTGATTCGGTCGACGCGGCCGGGCGGGTACAAGGTGTACACGATTCCGGTGCTCGAAGAGTTGTTCGGCACCGCGGGCCAACTCGCCGACATGCAAGTCTCCGGCATGACTGACTTGCAGATCTTTGTCGAAGCACTCGGCGATCACGGCATCACCCACGATCATTTGCGCGAACGCATCCACGTCCTCAGCGAACGGCTCACGGCGGAAGCAAGGAAAGTCACCGGCAACGGCGGCAACTTTTTCGAACTTCTACCCGGCGTCCGCGAAACACTCGAAGCTCTGGATAACCATCCTCGTTATCGCTCAGCTCTCCTGACCGGCAACATCGAGCCGATGGCTTACTTGAAGATGGAGCTCGTCGGACTTGAAAAGTTCTTCGCGCTGCCCGGCGCATTCGGCGACGAGTCTCACAACCGCCGCGATCTGCCGGCGCTCGCCGCCGAGCGCATCCGCAAACACCTGCAACTGGATCTCGCGCCCGAACAGTTCATCGTCATTGGCGACACGCCAAACGACATCGACTGCGCGCGTCATTTCGGCGCTCGAGCTGTCGCGGTCGGCACTGGCCGTTTCTATTCAAACGAGGAAGTTCTCGAACACGCGCCGGATAAGTTTCTTCTCGATCTGTCCGATCCTGCCGCAGTCATAAAAACTCTCGACGAACTCTGACCTACCCATTCAGATAGCACGCTGTCTACTCCAAGCGACACGGCGGCGCGAACTCTTCAGTAATCCGCAGCAAAACCACGCTGGCATAGACGTTGCCCGGCGGATCGAGTTCAGAAGGAGTTCATCATGGCTTTCCCCAAACTGCTTCCTCGCCTTTTCCCCCTCATTCTTACTCTATTTGCCCCGCTACCCTTCACGCTTGCCGGCGCCGCAAACGTCCACGCGGGTTCGGTCCCTCAACGCCTGCGCGTCCGCGTCGAAAATCAACGGCTCCGATCCGGTGATACGACGAAAGTGATCGTCGAATTTCTCGACCGAAACTACGGCCAGGTCGCGAACGACGCGACGCGCACGATCGAGCTTGGCCAGAGTTCGTCGGGCTCGAAGGCAGGATCCTCTGGCTCGGGTCACTTCGATTGTCAGAAGATCGTTGTTAAGCCAGGCGCGTGGTCGGGAGAGGCATCGTTCACTTCCAGCGGAGCCGGACGGCTCTTCATCACTGCCAGCTCTGAAGGACTCGAGTCCGGGCAGGCGCTGGTTCTGATCACTGCCGGGCAATCAGCCTCGCTGTGGAACAAGTTCACAAGTCTGTTTGAGACGACGGCATACGCGCAGGAGGACGATCAGGGTTTCGAGATCTTTCCGAAAGCTGTAACAGCCACTGCTGATGGGCGCCACCGCGCGACATTCAACTTGTCGTTTCTGACGATTCCTACCGAGGCCACGACGGTCAGAATCACTACCAACCTGACCAACGGCGGAATCTTATACAAGGGTCAACGTGTTGGCGGCAGCGCCGCTGATATTCAAATTGCGGCAGGCGAATACGTGTCCGGCGAGATTTCAGTTCTTTCGGAGCGGAAGGGCGACTTCCAGATCACTGCTGCCGTGCGTCCGAGTGGTCCCGTGGATCAGGCGCGCGTGGAATTCACCGCGCCGCATCCGACGCAGGTTATCTTCGACGGCGATCCGACAACCATCGGCTCCGACGCCACAGATATTCCGCTCACAGTTAGACTGGCAGACGATGGTGGTTTCCCGATCGAACCGGATCGTCCGATTCCCATTAGCTTCAGGGGCGCAACAGAATCAGATCACGTCAGCTTTGATCCGGAGTCGCTCGTGCTCGCGCCCGGTCAGGCAGCCGGCCAGGTGGTGATGAGGCTCCGGCAATTGCCGCTCGGTAATGAATTGAAGTTGCTCGCCAAGACGGATCCGGGAATCCGTGTGGGCCAGAAGAGTCTGGTCATCAAGAGCGCGATCGAAAAACTTCTAATCGCCGGTCCGAACGAGGTGTACTGCGGGGGCGAGGAGTGTGAATTCACGATCTACCTGACTGATAAAGACGGGCAGCATCGCGCTGCTGACTGGGACCGCCACATTGATCTCAACGTGAGCGGCGGCGTGCTCAGTACGGGTCAACTAGTGATTCGCAAAGGCGAGCGGAAAGGCGTCGTCAGATACTCGCCGGCGGGCGATACAGGAAAATACGTGCTCATCGCGTCGAGTATCGGAATAGCGGAAGGCACTTACAACATTGGCGTAGTCCACGAATCCTACGTGCTGTCGATATTCGCGTTGTTGGGTGGTCTGGTAGGCGGCATCGGGCGACAGTTGAAGGAAGATAAGAGCTTCGCGCACATTCTTCCTCATCGTAAGGGTAAGAAATGGGAGATGGGCTGTGTTGGACGGCTGGCGGGAAGCGTGATCAGCGCGTTCTTCCTGTACTGGGCCTTCAAGCTTGGACTGTCGCAAGCGTTCGGCTCGCCGGTGTTGCCCGCGACGGTCGACATGGGAACGAGGATCGCGGCGTTCTTGTTTGGCGGAGTCGGCGGTTTCGCCGGCATTTCCGTTCTGGAGATGCTTACAAAGTGGTTGGTCCCCGGAACGAAACAAGAAACCGCGCCGGCGCAGTGATTAAGTCACAAGAGGCACAAGATGCTTGCGTCACTGGAAATTTGGGACTTCCTTTGGATCCTGATACTGGTTATGGCCTTCGCTGGCGGATCTGCGGCGTACTACAAGTTCAAGCCCTCGGACAGACTCCGCTTGCGTCGCTTGGAAGATAAAGTCGATTTGTTGCTCAAGAACTTCAACCTTGAGTATCAGCCATCCACTCCGAGCGGATTGTCCGCCGAAGTGATGGCCCTGGCCGACGACCCCGAGACGAGGCTCCGGGCTATCCAGCTATACCAGGAACAGACCGGTGCTGGGTTTACAGAAGCTAGAGTAACTATCGAGGATTACATTGCCGGGCGCGGCTGAGAGCGTTGGCTCAAATTCGAAGGAAGCGTTGGATTTTGCCGGTCCTTAGTACTCCTTCGCAAAATCTCTGTGAGACAGCGGTGGCCGTTTGTGGCTCAGATGCGGTGGAAGCCTTTGAGAATGTCGCGACGGTTGAGGCGGAGGATGACGGGGCGGCCGTGAGGGCAGGTCGTTGGGGAAGAGGTTTCCAACAGGCGATCGATTAGCCAGCGCATCTTCTCCGGCGCGAGCGGCATGTTGACTTTGATCGCTGCGTGACACGCAAGCGACGCGGCGATCTCGTCGCGCAACGTTTCGCGGGCGCTGCTCTTCTTTTCGGCGTCAACTGTATCCAACAACTCCGACAGCATGTTGCGCGCTTCGCTCGCGGGAAGGTCCGCGGGCGTTGCTCTGATCGCGACCGTCCGTCCCGAGAGACGCATCAATTCGAAACCGTAGTTCTCCAACTCCGGCGCGAGCTGATCGAAGACGGCGGATTGCGCCGGAGTCAGGTCGAACGTTTCGGGAACGAGAAGTTGTTGCGCATCGGTGCGGCGCTCCGCTTCCAGCGCGCGATACTTGTCGAACAGAACGCGCTCGTGGGCCACGTGCTGGTCGATCAGCAAGAGTCCCTGGTCGTCAGTGGCGATGATGAAGCTCTCGTCGAGTTGGCCCAGCGGACGGATATTCGCGGAAAGCTTTTCGGGTTCGACTTCGCGCGTGAACTTCTCCGCGGATGGAACCGGTGGAACCACGGATTGAACGGATTGTTTTTGTTCAATCATTACCGCGACATCACGCGCGATCTCATCACCTGATGGAGGTACATATTCAATTCGTGGTTGTGGCTGTGGAGCAGGTGGTTGCGGCGGCGGAATATAAGGTACATCGACATATGCAGGCATTGCTCGTTCTTGAGGCCGCGCGTAAGTTGCGCTTGCCAACGCGTTCCGGACAGCTTCACGGACCGCATCCGCAACAGCGGCCGAACGGCGGAAGCGAACTTCCGTCTTCGCCGGATGAACGTTCACGTCAACCTCTTCCAACGGCGTCTCGATGAACAGCAACGCCGCCGGATAAACGCCGTGCGGCAGTATCGAACGGTAACCTTCCGACAACGACCGCCCGATCATCCGATCGCGCACGAAACGCCGATTCACAAACAAATACTGCGAGTCGCGTGACGTGCGCCGATCGCGCGGCGCGGACACGAAACCCGTCACGCGCGCGACCTCCGTGTGTCCACCGTTCACCTCCAAAAGGTTCTCGATAAACTCGCCGCCAAAAATCTGATACGCCCGCTCGCGCAGATCCTTCGCCGGCGACGCGCGCACCACCTCGCGGCCGTTGTTTACAAACGTGAACGCAATCTCCGGATGGGCCAGCGCGTAATGCGTGACGAGGTTCGTCAGGTGAAACGTCTCGGTCGCTTCCGATCGCAGGAACTTGCGCCGCGCGGGCACGTTGAAGAACAGATCGCGCACGGCGATCGTCGTGCCGCGTGGATGCGCCGCATCTTTGACGTTGCGCATTCGTCCGCCGTCGATCGTGACGCGAGTCGCCGAAGATGCGCCTTCAGTGCTCGTCGTCAACTCGATCTTCGCGACGGACGCGATTGACGCGAGTGCTTCACCACGAAACCCCAGCGTCCCGATCGCCGCCAGATCTTCCGAGTCGCGGATCTTCGACGTCGCGTGACGTTCGAAAGCGAGCACCGCGTCGTCGCGCACCATGCCCTCGCCGTCGTCGGAAACTTTCAACAAACGACGCCCGCCTGCTTCGATCTCGATCGTGATGCGCCTGGCGCCGGCGTCGATCGAATTCTCGACCAGCTCTTTAGCGACGGACGCCGGCCGTTCGACGACTTCACCGGCTGCGATCTGATTGGCAACGTGATCTGCGAGGACGCGGATTTTCGACATTATAAGTAGACGACCTGATGCTCGTTGCTCCCGAGATTAATCGCGTTGAAGATCCACTCGATAACGTACGTGCCGTGGCGGGCCAGCAGCGACGTGATGTTGATGTGACGTTCCTGCAAGTCTTTGTTCGGATAGAGCTGATCGAACGCGCGTTGCAGTTGCCGGTGGGCAGCTTCGTCGCGACTCATCTGGGCGCGCACAAAACGGGTGCGCAGGCCTTCGAGCTGATACGTGATCTTCTTGCGTCCGGTCTCGAGCGCGTCCGCCAGCGTCGGATCGATCGCCGCGAGATCCTGCTTCAAGCGATCGAGCTCGTGATGGATGTTCTCTTCGGCATTCGTGAAGTTGCGCGCGGTGGCCGCGCCGAGATGTTCTTCGACGACCTGCTTCGTGACCGGATCGAGTCCTTCGAAGAAATCGGCGAGCGTTAAGCCATATCGTTCGAGTACACGACCGGTGTGACGTTCGATCATCGTGAGGCTCGAACGCGGGAGAATCGGCGTCGCCGGACGTTCCAGCACGCGATAGACTTCGGCCGTCTGCGCGAAGTACGCGATCTCCGCGGCGCCGCCGTAGTACGCGATCGTCGGCAACAAGTAATCCTGCACTACGGCGCGCAGCGTGACGTTCGGACTGAAGCGTTGCGGCTCGTTGAGCGCCAACTCGGCGAGCTCGTCGAGACTGTATTCCGTGTCGCTGTCCTTCGTGTGGTACTTGCCGCTTTCGTTTCTGACAAGCGCCCGGCGCGCCCCGTCTTCATCGTGCAGAAAGAGCGGGAACGAGTTCGCGGTGGCCATCACCTGCGCGTGGTATCCGGCGCTTTCCAACTCGCGGCTGCGCTGTTCGACTGCCGTGGCGATTTGCGGCGCTTGCCGAACAGCCGCGGAATAGAGCGGCGCGGCGAGTTTCTTCATTTCGGGGTCGAGCGGATCGAGGAAGATCAGTCCGTAATGCCCGAGCAGCGACGTCATCATCGTCGCAAAACTCTCGACGTAGCCGCGGCCCGGCTGCCACGCGCGTTGGACCAGCGCCTTCATGTCGTCGGCGAACTCGGAATTGGGTAATAGTTCGAAGAGCTGGTCCACGACGGCGTTGATCGAGTCGTCCAGGACCACGCGGCCGACGGGTTGTCCCTCACGGTGTAATTCGCTTGTGACGTCGACGTGTTTGAGCTGGCAGTCGCGGCCGATGAATTCCGCTTTCGCGACTTCGACGAAGTCGTGATCTTCGGCGGCGATCCAGAAGACGGGGACTGCTTTCGTATTGCGTTGACGCAGACAGTCGGCCAGCTTCACCGCCGAGAGCGCTTTGTAAACCGTGTAGAGCGGACCGGTGAAGAGTCCCGCCTGCTGGCCTGAAACGACGGCGATGCAATCGGCGTCTCGCAGCAGGTTGATGTTGTTGAGTGTCTTGTCGGGCGCGCCCCAGCGCTGGTTCATCGCGGCAAGGGCGTCGGCGACTTTGTTTCGATCGACTCGATGAGCGGCCAGCACTTCGGGCATCCGCGCCGCCAGTTCGTGATGAAAGCGGACTGCTGACGGATAAAACTGTCGCAGCGCTGTGGCATCTTTCAAGTAGTCGAGAAACAGACGTGACTGATGCGGAATGCGTTCGAAAGGAAGGGTCTCGACGCGCAGGCCTGATTCTTCAGGGGTGCTATGACAAGCGGGTTCGGCAGTGCTCAAAATCGGTTCAGCTCCTGCCGGACATTCTAGGCCACAGATGAAGCAGACACAACGAGCGCCTTGAGCAAGCCCGCGATCTCGTTGCGGGCGTCTTCATTTGGCGGCTGCAAAGGCGCGCGCACCGAGCCGCCTGTGTAGCCGGCCATGTCGAGCGCGGCTTTCAGGCCGCCGATGCCGAAGCGAGTGGTAACGGCTGCTGCAAACGGCGTGAGTTTCGCCTGCAAGGCGCTATCGTGTTCTCGAAATATCTGTACACAGATCTCGGGAACCACACATCCGACCGCGAGGATCGCTCCCGTTGCGCCCGCACGTAAGGTGTCAAGCAAGACCGTTCCATTGCCGGTCATCACAGCGAAGTTGTCGGGACAGAGTCGAACGGTTTCTGCGAAGCCGGCGACGTCGTTGGAACTGTCTTTTACGCCGGCGATGTTCGGGTGCTCACTCAGACGCGCAATCGTCGCAGGTTCGATCTTGACACCGGTCAGGGCCGGCATGCTGTAGAGCATTACGGGAACCGGCGAGGCATCCGCCACGTCGGTGTAAAAGCCGGCGAGAGTTTCCTGCGTGATTGCGGAGCGATAGTAGTTCGGCGTGATCACGAGCACGGCGTCAGCGCCGGATTCAGCCGCCTTCCTGATTTCACGAATCGTACCGAGCGTGCTCTGTTGGCCCGCGCCAACAATGAAAGCCAGATCGTCGCCGACAGCTTCGCGCGACGTCTCGATCGTTTGCAGGTACTCGCGTTCGTCGAGGTGAACCCGCTCGCCAGTCGATCCGAGCACGACGAAACCAATAACGCCTGTCGCGCTCCACGCCCGCAGGTTTGAACGGATCGCGCCGGAGAGTATTTGCCCGCCGGCATCGAAAGGCGTTGTCGTCGGCAACAAAATGCCGCGCAGATTTTCAACCGAAAGGTTTTTGGTCATTAGTGGAACAGGTCTCGAATTCCGATGGAGAAGAAGACGTTGCCCCGACCCTCGTCCGGTTCGCGTCTCACGTTCCACGCATAGCCTACCGTGAAATGCGCGACCGTGGCGAGTTCGAACCGAATACCGCCGCCGGGCCCGTAACGCACGCCGCCGAGACCGCCGCCGGCGGGTCCGATACGGGCAACGTCAAACACAAACACCGGACTGATCGAGTAGATGTTGACGTCATTGAACAGCGTGTTGAGCGTGCGCCGCGTGAACGCCATGTCGGCGGCGGCTTTCTTCGCGGCGGCGTTCTGATCGATCTTCTTGAACTCCGCGGCCATCGCAGTCCTGAGCGTTGCAAGACGATCAGACGCAGCCGCGATCGCAGCATGGTTGATGGCGCCGTTGAGATCGACACCGCACGCTTGCGTCGTTTTTAGCAGTTGTATCTCGTCCGCGTCGTCGGAAAGCAGGAACATGACGAGGCCATACTGGTCGG
>DASRIM010000222.1:0-3705 GCA_035649995.1 Pyrinomonadaceae bacterium
GGCTGCCCAACACGGCGAGCGCGTCGCCGTGCGCCGCGGCGATCAACGTGTGACTTATCGCGAGCTCGACGAACGCTCGAACGCCGTCGCCAATCACCTGATTGCGACAAAACGTTCGCTGGTCGCAATTCTAATGTCCGATCGCATCGACGTGATCGCCGCGATCATCGGCACGTTGAAAGCCGGCTGCGTCGTTATCCCGCTCGATCCAGACCTGCCGACGAACCGTTTGAGCGCGATGCTCGACCAGGTCTCACCTGACGTCGTTCTCAACAACGTCGACGGATACAGTTCTGAAAACCCGTGTGTCGACGTCGATCCGGCCGCGATGAGCTACATCTACTTCACATCCGGATCGACAGGTAAACCGAAAGCCATCGCCGGCGCGCTGAAAGGCGTCAATCACTTCATCGATTGGGAGATTCGGACATTCGGCGTCGAGCCCGGCACGCGCGTCACCCAGTTTACGACGCCCTCGTTCGACGCATCTCTCAGAGACTTTTTCGTGCCGCTTTGCTCAGGCGGAACGATCTGCATGCCGCCCAACGTCGAGACGGTGCTCGACTCGGGCAAGCTCGTGAAGTGGATCGACGACGAGCAGATCAATCTCATTCACTGCATCCCATCGCTCTTCCGCACGATAACGAACGAAGATCTTCAGCCGAAACAGTTCGCGGCGCTGCGATACGTGCTGATGGCCGGCGAGCCGTTGTTGCCCTCGGACGTCAGGCGATGGATGAACGTGTTCGGCGAGCGGATCCAGTTGGTGAATCTCTATGGACCAACGGAAACGACGATGGTGAAGTTTTTCCACTTCGTCACCGCCGCCGACAAGGATCTGCCGTCGATACCGATCGGCCAGCCGATGCCCGGAGCGAAGGCGCTGCTGATTGACGCGCACGGTAAACCCTGCCGTCCCGGCAAAGTCGGCGAGATTCACATCCGCACGCCGTATCGCACGCTGGGCTATTACAAGTCACCCGAGCTGACTAGCGAAGTGTTCATTCGCAATCCGTTCAGCGACGACCCGGAAGACGTCATTTACAAAACCGGCGATCTCGGACGCGTGCTCGCCAGCGGCGATTTCGAGTTTCTCGGACGCCGCGATCAGCAGATCAAGCTGCGCGGAGTGCGGGTCGAGTTGAAGGAGATCGAGAACGTTCTGCGCTCGCATGAAGCAGTGAACGACGTTGCGGTCGCGGAGTACCAGCAGGGAAATGGCGACAGCGCGTTGTGCGCGTACGTCGTGTTGAACCGTGAGACGCCCACGGAGGAACTGCGCGAGTTTATGCGGCGAGATCTTCCCGAGCTGATGGTGCCGGCGGCATTCGTCGTGATGAGCACGCTGCCGCGCACGTTCAACGGGAAGCTCGATCGGCGTGCGCTGCCGCAACCCGATCCGGAACGGAATGTTCGCAGAGGACCGTTCGTTGCGCCGCGCACGTCGACCGAAGAGATCGTCGCGGGCGTCTGGTCGCAGGTGTTGGGACTGAAGCAGATCAGCGTTCACGACAATTTTCTGAATCTCGGCGGGCACTCGCTGCGCATGACGCAAGTCACGTCGCGATTGGGCAAGGCGTTCGGAGTAGAGCTTCCGCTCCGGGCGCTGTTCGAGTCGCCGACGGTAGCGGCCCTGGCGACGCGCATCGAGGCGATCGTTCATTCGAATAACGGTGTGAAGCGCGCGCCGCTGACGCGGGTTTCGCGCGATCGCGAATTGCCGCTTTCGTTTTCGCAACAGCGGCTGTGGTTCCTGCACCAACTCGATCCGTCGAGCACCGTTTATAACCTGCCGCTGGCGGCGCGTTTGCGAGGCGAACTGAATGTGGCGGCGCTTCAGCGAAGCCTGAACGAGTTAGCCGGGCGTCATGAGGTGTTGCGGACCACGTTCGACATGAGCGACGGCACGCCCGTCCAGATCATCTCGCCGCACGCTGAGATTCCGTTGCATGTGATCGATCTGACTGACGTGAACGACCGCGATCTCGCAGCGCGCAGGATCGTCAACGAAGACGGACGTCACGCGTTCGATCTCGCGAAAGGACCACTGATTCGAGTGCGGCTGCTGTTGCTTGGGCCAGGCGAGTACGTGTTGCTCGTCAATCAGCATCACATCATCTCCGACGCATGGTCCACGGCGGTGTTGATTCAGGAGCTCGCATCACTCTACGAGGGTTCGACGCTACCCGAGTTGCCATTGCAATACGCAGATTACGCACACTGGCAACAGAAACTGCTTCAAAGCGAGGTGCTCGCTTCCGAGCTGTTGTACTGGGAAACGCAACTCACTCCCGTGCCGCCCGCGTTGCAACTGCCAACTGATCGCCCGCGGCCGGCGACGGCGATCTTCCGCGGCGCGCGACGCCACTTCTCGTTTACGCCGGAACTGTCCGAGTCGCTTGCAAACCTGAGCCGTGAGCAAGGCGTCTCGCTCTTCATGACCTTGCTCGCCGCGTTTCAAACGTTGCTCAGCCGCTACACGCGCCAGAGCGACGTCTGCGTCGGCAGCCCGATCGCCGGCCGCAATCAGATCGAACTCGAAGGACTGATCGGGTTCTTCGTCAACACGCTGGTGCTGCGCACCGACCTTTCGGGCAACCCGACGTTCCAGGAGTTGCTCAAGCGCGTTCGCGCGACGTCTCTCGGCGCTTACGCCAATCAGGATGTTCCATTCGAACGACTGATTCAACACCTGCAACCCGAACGAAGTCTAAATCGCACGCCGCTGTTCCAGGTGATGATGACGCTTCAGAACACGCCGGCGCAGGTCTCGCACTTTGGCGGGCTCGACTGGACGCCGCTCGAAGGCGACGAGCGTTGGGTAGACATGGATCTCGTGCTCAGTCTCATGGACACGCCCGGCGGCGTCATAGGTTTGATCGACTACAGCGCGGACCTGTTTGACGCGGCGACGATCGATCGTCTGTTGGACCACTTCCGCGTGCTGCTCGAAAGCATCGCGGCGGATCCGCAACAGCGGATCGAGCAGTTGCCGTTAATGGACGCGGCCGAGCGGCAACAGATCCTGGTCGAGTGGAATGCGACGAAGACAGACTGGCCTGCACTGACACTCACCGAAATGTTTGACGCGCAGGTCGCGAAAACTCCTGACGCGCCGGCAATCAAGTTCCGCAATCGGGAACTGAGTTACAGCGAACTGAACGCGCGCGCGAATCAGATGGCGCTATATCTGCGGACGCGCGGTGTTGGGCCGGAAGTTTGTGTGGGCGTCTCGGTCGAACGTTCAATCGAGATGGTCGTCGGGCTGTTGGGCATCCTCAAGGCAGGCGGCGCTTACGTGCCGTTGGATCCCGGTCATCCCGCGGAGCGCATCCGTTACACCATGCAGGAAGCGCAGGTCAAGATCATCCTGGCCGGCGCTTACGTCCATGAGCTGTCTAAACAGCCCATCTTCAATCTCAACTCGAGACCGGCGCCGGACAATCTCGCTTACGTGATCTTCACGTCAGGATCGACCGGCCGTCCCAAAGGCGTCGCGGTGCCGCACGCGGCTGTCGCGAATACGTTGCAGTGGCGCAAAGAAGAGTTCGCGTTATCGGAAAGCGATCGCATCTTCCAGAACATTCCGTTCACGTTCGATCCGTCGCTGTGGCAGATCTTCGGCGCGTTGATCTCCGGCGCGGCGCTGATCATCGCCGAACCCGGCCAGCATCAGGACGCGGGTTACATCGTCAGTTCGCTGGC
>DASRIM010000223.1:0-13053 GCA_035649995.1 Pyrinomonadaceae bacterium
TAGCGTTTCGTTATCTTCGCTCGCGCCACAAGCGGCGGCTCGCGCGCGTCACGGCGATCGCGGCGATAATCGGGATCACGATGGGTGTGGCGGCGTTGATCGTCACGTTCGCATTGTCCAACGGTTTTCGCGACGAGATGCGCGAGAAGATCTTGCAGGGCACGTCGCATTTGAGCGTACTGCGCGCGGACGGGCTTCCGATAACCGAATACACCAACCTCGCCTCGCGTCTGCAACAGATCGACGGCGTCGCCAGCGCTTCGGCGACAACTTACGACGGCGCGCTCGCACGCGGATCGAAGGGCTCCTCGTACGCCGTTATCCGCGGAATCGAAAGCCATGCAGGTCAAACAGCGCAAGCACGGCAATGGTTGACCGAAGGCACGTTCGATCCAGTGTTCGATCAGTCGCGCACAAACGAAGGACGCACGCCCGTGGCAGTCGTCGGCGCTGAGCTTGCGAGCAGGATTGGCATCTCCGTTGGGGACGTCTTTCAGATCATTCCCGCGAACGAAGCAGACACGGAAACAGTGCGGCGGTTGCGCGTCGCCGGCATTTTCCAGTCAGGACTATTCGAATACGACTCGACGTGGATCTACGTCGATTTCAATCTGGCGTCGACGTTCGCCGGCGGCGCTCACTCGGCGTCCGTGATGAGTGTCCAAGTGAAAGACGTTGATCGCGTGAAAGAAGTAGCGGAGCGCGTGCGCACGGCGTTGGGCCAGGACTACACGACGATTGACTGGCAACAGGCAAATCAACCGCTCTTCTCCGCGTTGGCGCTCGAGCGTCGCATGGGCCTGTTCATCATTGGTCTAATCATCGTGGTCGCTGCGCTCAACATCACGTCGATGTTGATCCTCGTCGTCGTCGAACGACGCCGCGACATCGCTGTGCTCGGCACGTTGGGCGCGTCACGTACGGGAGTGATGATGCTGTTCGTGATCGAAGGCGCAGTCGTCGGCGCTGCCGGCGCGATCGCGGGAATGTTGTTGGGCCTTGTTGCGTGCTTCGTTGGCAATTACTTCCGGATCGTCAGTTTGCCCGCCGACGTCTATTCGATCAGCAACGTTCCGCTGAACGTCAAACTCGGCGAAACGTTATTGGCGGCGTTCGTGGCTTTCGTGTTGAGTGTGTTGGCGACGATCTATCCAGCTCGCGCGGCCGCAGGGCTGCGTCCGGTCGAGGCACTGCGTGATGGATGATTTCGGCCTCGACGTAGTCGATCTGCGAAAAAGTTTTTTGGCGCCGAATGGAGACCGAATCGAAGTATTGAACGGCGTCACGTTTACGGCGAAGCACGGCGAGATCGTTGCGATCACCGGCCCGTCCGGTTCGGGCAAGTCAACCTTGCTCCACTTGATCGGAGGGCTCGACACCGCGGACCACGGCACCGTCACCTTCGACGCGCTCGATCTCACGGATCTGAATCCGCGAAAATTGGCGGCTCTCCGGCGCCAGCAGATCGGATTCGTATTCCAGTTTCACTACCTGCTGCCGGACCTTTCAGCCATCGAAAACGTCGCGTTGCCGCTGCTAATCGCCCGCGAAAAGCGTGATTATGCCTTCAGCCGCGCCGCCAGTCTGTTACAGGACGCGCATCTAATTGGCCGCGAAGACCATCCGATATCGCATCTTTCGGGCGGCGAACAGCAGCGCGTAGCGCTCGCGCGAGCGCTCGTTACGCATCCAAAACTGCTTCTGGCGGACGAGCCGACCGGAAATGTAGACGCCGAAATCGGTCAGGAACTGGGGCAGGCGCTTATTAATTACGTCCGCAACAACGGCGCGGTCGCGGTGATGGCGACGCACAGTTCGAACCTGGCGAGTCTTTGCGATCGTACTTTAGTTTTGCAAAATGGACGGTTGAAACCGTCTACTGATACAAGGGATCGATCCGTAAGTCTGTCAGAGAACTGGTAGATCGGTTATAATGCCGGCCAAGTTGCCGGGCAGTGGTTTTGCCCGGCATGGTAATCATAACGAACTTTTACAGTAATCAAGATGTTCGAACGCTACACAGAAAAGGCCCGACGCGTGATTTTCTTCGCGCGTTATGAAGCGTCGCAGTTTGGTGCACCCGCGATTGAGCCTGAACACCTTTTGCTCGGGCTGATGCGTGAAGACAAAACGCTCACCGGCCGGTTCTTCCCGCGTGCACAGGTGTCAATCGAGTCGATTCGCAAGGAGATCGAAGGGCGAACGCTCCTCCGGGAGAAGATTTCGACGTCGGTTGAACTGCCGCTCGCGCCGGAGACGAAACACGTTCTGGCCTACGCGCACGAGGAAAGCGACCGGCTCCAGCATCGCCACATCGGCACCGAACATCTGTTGCTGGGACTTTTGCGTGAAGAGCGTTCGATGGCCGCGGAGATTTTGTATGAGCGCGGACTGCGGTTGAACGCCGTGCGCGATGAGATCGCGCGCCAGTCGGGCGCCGACGCGCGGACGTCGCAGAAGAAAGATACTCCGCACCTGGTCGAGTTTTCCCGCGACCTGACCGACGATGCGGGCAACGACAAACTCGATCCGCTGATCGGCCGTGAAGCCGAGATCGAACGCGTCGTTCAGATCCTTTGCCGGCGCACTAAAAACAATCCGGTCCTGATCGGCGAGCCGGGAGTCGGAAAGACGGCCATCGTCGAAGGACTGGCTCAGCGCATCGTTCGCGGCGACGTTCCTTCGTTCCTCGAAAACAAACGCATCCTGTCGTTGGACCTTTCTCTCATCGTTGCAGGAACAAAATATCGCGGCCAGTTTGAAGAGCGCTTGAAGCAGATCATGCGCGAGCTGGTCGAGAACCCGCAGTACATCGTTTTCATCGACGAGTTGCACACGCTGGTGGGCGCGGGCTCGGCGGAAGGTTCGCTGGACGCCGCAAACATTTTGAAGCCGGCGTTGTCGCGCGGCGAGATTCAGTGCATCGGCGCTACCACGCCCGCGGAGTTTCGCAAGTCGATCGAGAAAGATCGCTCGTTGGAGCGACGCTTCCAGGCAGTGAAAGTTCCGCCGCCGTCAGAAGCGGAAGCAGTGAGCATTCTCGACGGAGTGCGTGAGCGTTACGAGAGTTTTCACCAGGTTCGTTATACCGACGACGCGTTGGAGGCCGCGGTTTATCAATCGCACCGCTACATTCCGGATCGTTTCCTTCCTGACAAGGCGATCGACGTGATCGACGAAGCCGGCGCGCGCGTGAAGCTGCGTGTCCGGCGTGAACAGGGCAATCTTGCTGACTGGAACGACTTGAACGATTGGTCGCGCTCGTACGACAGCGCCAGTTTGCGCGCGACGCAGGAAGACGCGCTCGTCTCGGCGGAAGTGACGCGCGACGACGTCGAGGACGTTATCGCCCGTTGGACCGGCATTCCGGTCAATTCCCTGAAAGAAGAAGAGACCAAGAAGCTGCTTCGCATTGAGATCGAACTGCACAAACGGGTCATTTCGCAGCGTCCGGCTATCTCGGCGTTGGCGCGTGCGATCCGTCGCTCGCGAGCGGGACTCAAGAATCCGCTGCGGCCAGTCGGATCGTTCCTGTTTTTGGGCCCGACCGGAGTTGGCAAGACGGAAGTGGCGCGGTCGCTGGCGCAGTTTCTGTTCAGCAGTGAACGCGCGTTGATTCGCTTCGACATGTCTGAGTTCATGGAGAAGCATTCAGTTTCGAAGTTGATCGGTTCGCCGCCGGGTTACGTCGGTCACGAAGAGGGCGGCCAACTAACTGAGCGGATCAAGCGTTCGCCGTACTCAGTGCTGCTGTTTGACGAGATCGAGAAGGCGCATCCGGATATTTTCAACATCCTGTTACAGGTGTTTGAAGACGGTATCCTGACGGACGCGCTTGGCAACACCGTCGATTTCAAAAACGCCATCATCATCATGACGTCCAATATCGGCGCGCGCTTCATTCAGAAGAAGGGAACGCTCGGGTTCCAGGCGAATACCGACGCCAGCCGCGAAAAGATGGAAGAGATGGTGATGTCGTCTGTTCGTCAGACGTTCAATCCCGAGTTCATCAACCGTCTCGACGAGATCATCATCTTCGACCAGCTTTCCGATACGGAGTTGCTCGACGTCGTCCAGTTGCAGGTGGATCAGATCAACCGGACCATGAGCCGGCACGGATTTGAGGTCCGCCTGAAAGACGATGCGAAGCGCTGGATTGTCGAAAAGACTTGCGCTGACCGCTTGTATGGTGCCCGTCCGATCAGGCGAGCGCTCCAGAAGTACGTCGAGGATCCGCTTTCGGAGGCGTTGATTCAGGGTCAACTCGAAGGTGCGACGCTCATCGAAGTCTTCCTCAAGGGCGACCAAATCGATTTCCGTCCCGTCGAAGTCGAAACTCCCGACGACGCCCTGCTGATTCACTGACACCGCCAACGCTTTCAGCACTCTGAGGGTCTATTGTTCTCTGAGGCCAGGACGGAGATCTATCCGTGTTATGGTGTGCCCTATGAGTGCTGCGCTAGTTGTCAGTCACGAATACAGGAAGAACAGGGAGTGTCAAAACCATCGTTTTCCTGCCTTTGGACTTTCCCCTTTTTTGCCTTATAATGCGCCACTTTGCTACTTAAAAGCTGGCAACGGGCATTTTGGACGCGGAATCAAAGCTGCTGTCTTCGTCCCAGTTCAGCAACGAGAACTTTTACCTTTATTGTTCAGTCTCTGGACTAGTATTCACTCATACGCTCCCCGAAGTTTCTGAGGCCCGGCAAGAACTACTGAGGGAATTTGGTGCCTATGCACTCATATCGCGCGCTTTGGCTCTTCTTTTTGGGCTTACTAGCTGGATTTACCACATTCTTCGCCGCCGCCGGACCAGTTGCGGCCCAGCAAACACAACCGCAGCGTCTCGTAGAGAACGTAGAAGTCATCGGTAATCGCCGCCTGCGCAAGGACGATATCCTTTACTACATCCAAACCCGGCCAGGCGATCCGTACAACGAGGCCCAGATCCAGCGCGATTACCAAACGCTGTTGACGCTGAACTTCTTCGATAAAACGGCGACTCGCGTCTTTACGGAGAACGCACCCCGCGGCGGCATCAACGTCATTTTCGAAGTCAAAGAACTTCCGATCATTCGCGACATGACGTTCGACGGTCTCAAGAGCGTACAGGAATCAGACGTGCTCAAGGCCTTTCGCGAGCGGCGCGTCGGCGTGTCGAAAGAAAACGTCTACGACCCGGTGAAAGTCCGCGCGGCGATGCGCGTCATCAAGGAACTGCTGGCCGCCAGCGGTCACCCGAACGCCACCATCACCGAAGAGACCGAAGAAGTCTCCGCCACGTCGCTCGCCATCAACTTCAAGATCGACGAAGGCGATCGCGTGCGTGTCGTCGAGATCCAGTTCGAGGGAAACACCGTTTTCAGCGACGGCCAGCTTCGCGGCGCGATGAAGTTCGTCAAGGAAGCCGGACTGATCACGCGCTTCAAGAGCAGCGACATTCTCGACCGCGAGAAGCTCGAATACGACTTGCGTCTCGTCGACAACTACATGCGCTCGAAGGGTTATCTCCAGGCGCGTCACGGCGAGCCGCGCGTCGAGAGCGTGGGCCGGCGGCGTACTGGTTTTCCGATTCTTCCGCTGCCGTTGCTCTCGTCGGTTGACGAAGGCTTGCGCGTCACAGTGCCGATCATGGAAGGCAAGGTCTATCGTCTCGGCGAGTTCAAAGTAGAAGGCAACTCGATCTTCTCCGAAGCTCAGATTCGCGCCGTCATCGGCTTGAACAAAGGCGACATCGCCGACGGTGAAAAGGTCACGAAGGGACTCTTCGAAAACCTCAAGAAGTTTTACGGCCAACAGGGCTTCATCGAATACACCGCCGAGCCGGTCCCGACCTTCCAGGACAATCCGCAGAATCCGAACGAAGGTATCGTCGATTTCACCGTCACGATCGAAGAAGGCAAACAGTTCACACTGCGGCGGCTCGAGTTCGTCGGCAACACGTTCACTCGCGACAACGTGCTGCGCCGCGAAGTTCTGATCAACGAAGGCGACATCTACAACGACGCCTACTGGGAATACTCCGTCGTCAAACTCAATCAGCTCGGTTACTTCAATCCCATCGACAAAGACAAAGACGTCGACCGCCGCACGAACGACGAAGAAGCGACGGTTGATCTGGCGTTGAAAGTAAGCGAGCGCGGCCGTCAGCAGATCTCGTTCAACGGCGGCATCTCGGGTATCGGCGGTTCGTTCTTCGGTCTCGAGTATTCGACCAACAACCTGCTCGGACGCGGTGAAGTGCTGTCGTTCAACATCGCAGCCGGCAATCGCCAGCGGTCATTCCAGTTTTCATTCACCGAGCCGTACATCAAAGACCGGCCCATCAGCGCGGGCTTCTCGATCTTCGCGTTTTCGCAGAAGTTCTTCGGGGAGGGCACGTTCCTCTCGCAGAACCTTCAGGCGCAGCAGGACATTTTCAACCAGCAGTTCAATTTCAACGACGTCGACGAACAGAACCTGTTCACGCGCGATTCGTACGGCGGATCGATCTTCCTGAGCGCGCCGCTGTCGGAGTTCTATCGCAAGCGCCGCTTCACGCAGTTCTCGCGAGTCGGTGCTTCGTACCAGTTGTCGCTGTCGACGGTTAAGGATCCGGAAGTTAACACCGATCCGAATAACCCGTCGGCGTTCATTCCGATCATCTACAAGCAGCCGAACATTTTGACGAGCCGCATCACGACGACCTTCTCGTACGACACGCGCAACGCCAGCATCGATCCGACGAGCGGGCGCGAGTTGTCGGTGGCGATTGCGGTCGCCGGTCTTTTTGGCGACGTTCGCACCTATCAGCCGACGCTTTCGTACACGCAGTTCTTCCCGGTGCGCCGCAAGAAGTCGCCGCGGCCGGAGGTCTTCGGTTTCCGCATCATCGCGGGTACGGTGGGAAGTTTCGCCATCACCGAAAAGGTGAGAAACGCGAACTCGCTGGCGTTCGTCGACGGCATACCGATCTTCGAGCGGTTCTTCCTCGGCGACGAGTTTACGATTCGCGGTTACAACGTTCGCTCGATCAGTCCGATTGCGCCGGTTGATTCGTTTATCACGTCGCGCAACGTCGTCTTCGCTTCCAACGCTTCAGGCAATCCCACAGTGGTTCCGGAACTGCCGGCTGCCGCGGCCGCCGCGCTCGGCACGTTCACCGGTCCTACGGGCGCGAACGTGGCTATGCTGCCGCGATCCTTCACGTCGATCGGCGGCGACACGCAGTTGCTCGGAAACTTCGAATATCGAATACCGATCATCGGCGACGCGGTCAGTCTTGCCGCGTTTGCTGACATCGGCACGGCATTCAACATCAGGACCAAGGGCGACCAGGCGTTCTCGAGTGAATTCATTGCCGACCAGCCGTTTCTGTCGACGGTCGGCGTGCTTCCGTGTGCGAGGTTCGGGACGAACGTGCCAATCAGTTTGAGCTCGCTCGCGCTGTGTACAAATACAAACCTCGCGGCGTCGCCGTTCCTGAGTCTCGTCGCGCGCGACAATCGCATCGTGAGCCAGGCGGAGCTTGAAGCGGCGCAAACGGGCGACGTAAACCCACTGACCTTGCTCCCGCGCGGTTTTCAGCCGGTGTTTCTACGCGGCGAGGCGCAGACCAACAGCGTCGTGAGGTTGTCGGAGAGCCTGTTTAACGGCATCGGCGACTACCGCTCGAGCCTGGGCATGGAAGTCCGTGTGCAGGTACCCGTCATCAATGTACCGTTTCGTTTAATCTTTGCGTATAATCCCAATGCCCGTCCTAACCAATTCATTGACGGGTTCCCGTTCTTCTTTAATGAAAAAAAGAGGGTCATCCGCTTCAGTGTCGGGCGCACCTTTTAATCATTCTTGAGCCAACCCGCGGTGACTGAACAGACAACTAAAGGGTTTGTCCAGTCACCCTCAACGTAAGGAGTAGTATTACAAAGTCATGAAGATAGTTCGGTTTTTTGCTGCGGTCGGCCTGCTGACGACTGTTGCAGTTTTCGCGTCAGCACAACAGAAACCAGCGGCACCCGGCGGGGCACCAGCAGCCCAGCCTCAGGCGTCTGCTAACGTGCCCGTACCGGATAGCAAAATGGCCCTGATCTATTCGGACATGTTTTTGGATCCGAAGACGGGAATCGCCAGGTTCAACAGCTTGCTGAGCACGCTCAACCGCGAGTTTCAGCCGCGGCAGACCGAGTTGAGTGGCCTGCAAACCAGAATCCAAACGCTCACGAAAGAGATCAACGACACTCAGAACGTGGCCGATCCGAACGCGATTCGCCAGAAGCGGGAACAACTCGATCAGGCCCAACTCGATCTCAAACGCAAGGGTGAGGACGCCGAAGCTGCTTACAACAAGCGCCGGCAGGAGATCTTCTTCCCGTTGCAGAAAGACATCGGCACGGCACTCGAAGCTTTCGCCAAAGCTCGTGGCATTACCGTGATCGTCGACGGCAGCCAGGTCCCGGTCGTTTATGCCGCGGACAGCATCGACATCACTCGCGCTTTCATCAACGAGTTCAACGCCAAGAACCCGGCGACCGCAGCGGTTACTCCGCCGGCGACGCCGCAACCGAAGTAACAAAATTCGTCCGTGTTCCCTGTCGCTGCCAAGCGCACCAGGGAACACGGACTAACCACATCATGAACAAACTTCTCTTCCCCCTCAGTGCTTTAATCATCGCGGCATTTGCCACCGCCGCAGCCGCGCAGCGACCCGCCACACAGACGCCTGGCGGCGGCGCAAAGCCCGCGGCAACTCCGGCAGCAGCTCCAGCCACTCCGGCGCAAGCCACCGTAGCGCTGCCGATGAGCAAGATGGCGATCATCTACACCGATCAGTTCCTGGATCCGAAGACCGGCATCGCCAAGTTCAATAACGTCCTAACGAGATTGAACGGTGAATTTCAGAAGCCCAAAGACGAGATCACCGCGATGCAGACGCGCGGCCAGGCGCTCGAGACTGAGGTCAACAAACTACGCGACGCGCCCGCCGGTACGCCGATCGACAACACGGCGCTACAGACCAAGATCGATCAACTCGAACAGCTCAAGAAAGATATTCAGCGCAGGGCTGAAGACGCGCAGGCTGCTTACAACAAACGCCGTCAGGAACTTTTCTCGCCGTTGCAGTTGGAGATCGGCAAAGCATTGGAAGAGTTTGCCAAAGCCCGCGGCATCAACGTGATTCTCGACGGCGCCCAGGTGCCGCTGCTCTACGCTGCCGAAAGCACTGACATCACGCGCGCGTTCATCACGGAGTTCAACAGCAAGAACCCTGCGACAGCAGCCGCTACGCCGCCCCAGTAGGGTGATTTGAGATCTCAGATCTGAGATCTCGGATTTGAGATCTCAGATCGTTTTATGGAAACAGTTCTCGATTCTCTCGCAATCCAAAAACTTCTACCGCATCGCTATCCATTTCTGCTCGTCGACCGGATCGTCGAGCTGGTGCCGAAGGAACGAATCGTCGGCATCAAACAGGTCAGCATCAACGAACCGTTCTTTCAGGGCCACTTTCCCGGCGCGCCGGTAATGCCGGGTGTGTTGGTGGTCGAAGCGTTGGCCCAGGTCGGAGCGGTGCTGGCGCTGCGGGAGATCGAAGATCGCGATCAGAAGCTGGTCCTCTTCACCGGCATCAAGGAAGCGCGGTTCCGCCGTCCGGTCGTGCCGGGCGACACGCTGGTGCTGGAAGTAACGGCACTCCGCATTGGCTCGCGCGTGCAAAGAATGCGCGGCCAGGCGAAAGTGGATGGCGTGTTAGCGGCTGATGCCGACATCATGAGCGTGGTCGCGCCGCGGGGCGCCACGGAACAGATGAATCGAGATTAGATTTATTCATGTCTGCCGCCACTCACCCAACGACGATTCATCCCACAGCTATTGTCAGTCCCAGCGCTCGCATCGGTGACGACTGTTTCATCGGGCCTTACTGCGTCGTCGGCGATGAAGTCGAGCTCGGCCACGGCGTGCGGCTCGAATCGCACTGCGTCGTCGATGGCCGCACATTCATCGGCGCGGAAACTCACGTCTTTCCTTTCGTCTCGATCGGGCTCGCTTCGCAGGACCTGAAATACAAAGGCGAACCTTCAGAGACGCGCATCGGGCAGCGAAACAAGATTCGTGAGTTTGTGACGATCCATCGCGGGACGGCCGGCGGCGGCATGTTGACGAAGACCGGCGACGATTGTTTGATCATGGCCCAGGCCCACGTCGCGCACGACTGTCTGATCGGCGACGGCGTCATCATGGCGAACGCGGCGACGCTCGCCGGACACGTCGTCATCGAGGATCGCGCCAACATCGGCGCGTACTCCGGCGTTCATCAGTTTTGCCGCGTCGGCAAGGAAGCGTACATCGGCGGCTACTCGGTCGTCGTCAAGGATGCGCTGCCGTTTGCTCTCACTGTCGGCAATCACGCGAAGTGTTATGGACTAAACATCACCGGCATGAAACGTCGCGGCTATCCGCGCGCCACCATCGACGCGCTGCATCACGCTTTTCACCTGCTCTTATCCGCCAAGCTCAACACCACCCAGGCCGTAGAACGCATTCGCGAAGAGATCAGCGGCTCTCCTGAAGTAACCGACTTGCTGCGGTTCATCGAAGCATCGAGTCGCGGCGTCACGAAATGAAATTCGGATTGATTGCGGGCAACGGAAGGTTTCCTTTCATGGTCGTGGAAGGAGCCAGGCAGTCGGGTGCGCGCATGGTTGTCGCTGCGATTCGCGAGGAGACGGATCCGCAGATCGAGCAGCTTGCGGAGCGAGTCGAGTGGGTTGGCATTGGACAACTCGGGCGGATGATTCGTTTCTTTAAGAACGAAGGCGTTGAGAAAGCGATCATGGCGGGGCAGGTGAAGCACGTGCAGATCTTCAGCCGTGCTGTGCCTGATGCGCGAATGTTGAAGGTGCTTTTGAAGCTGCCGCGGCGTAACACTGATTCGCTGATTGGGGCGATCGCGGCGGAGTTGCAGAGCGAGGGGATCGAGCTGATCAACTCGACTTACTTTCTACAGCATCAGTTGCCGCAGGCCGGAACGTTGACGCGGCGCCAGCCGGACAAACACGAGCGCGAAGATATTGAGTATGGGTTGGAGATCGCGCGCGAGATTGCGCGGCTTGATTTGGGGCAGACGATTGTCGTGCGTGGTAAGGCTTGCGTTGCGATCGAAGCGATGGAAGGTACGGATGAGACGATCAGGCGTGCCGGCAGGTTGGTCGATCGCCGGTTGACGGTGGTGAAGCTCGCGAAGCCGAATCAGGATATGCGATTCGATGTACCGGTGGTGGGCGTGCCGACGCTCGAGGCTATGACCGAAGCCGGCGCGACGTGTCTCTGCCTCACGGCCGGCAAGACGCTCATGTTCGATAAGGACGAGATGCTCCGCGTCGCGAACGAACGAAAGATAGCGATCGTCGCAGTCTAGTAACCACAGAAGGCACAAAAGACACAAAAGGCACAAAAGTAAAAACCATTAAGTACAAGAAACACCTTTCGTAGTTCTTTGTACTTAGTTCTTTGTTTTGTGCCTTTTGTGTCTTTTGTGCCTTTTGTGGTTACTGGCTACCCGGGGCGACGGCTTCTGCCGTTTGAGTCGCCTTTGGGTCGTAGGGCGTGGCGAGGTACTTCTTCGCGACAGCCTGCGCGTTGTCGTAGTCGATCCCTGACTGCACTGCCTTATTGTATTCAGCCACTGCGCGGTTACGCTCGCCTTTAGCATCATACGCATTCCCGCGTTTGATGTGCGCCCACGCCTCGATCCACGACGGCTTCAGATTGCCGATCAGCGACGCCTCGAGATTGTCGAGCGCCTGCTGCCAGTTGCGCTGTTCGAGAAACAGCAGCCCGAGATTGTAGTAAACCCACGAATTGGACCGGTCGAGCTTCAGCGCGGCTTCGAATTGCTGCTGCGCTTCGGCGTAGATACCTTCTTTCATTTGCTCGATCCCGCGCCGCGCAATGATCGAAACACGCAAATCATCAGACATCCGCAGGATCTTGTTATTCGGATCGACGACAACTTCGATCGGCTGCCCATTCGACTCGAAGTCGAAATCTTCACTGCGCCCCTCGATGCGAATCGTCTTTTGCTGATTGTCGCCTTCCGCGCGCAACAACAGCTCAACAGGCATGCGCAGCGCTTCCAGGTTCTGCTTCACCGTGCCGCGCGCACGAAACTTACCGGAGCGCGTGCGGATAATCTGGTAGTCGACAGTGAACTCCGGTACGCCCGTTCCCTCGACCCACTGCGCGAAGAAGTAACGCAGATTGTCTTCGGAAATGCTCGTCGCGAGCTTCTCGAACTCGTCGATCGACGCATTCTTGCCGCGATACTGCTGGAGGAACGTTTGCAGCAGGCGATCGAACTTTTCGCGCCCGATCGTCTCGCGCAACATACGAAACACCATCGAACCTTTGTAGAAGACGATCGACTGATACGCTGCCGACTGATCGTCGAGCGCACTCGGCGCGCGCGCAATCGACGCCGTTTGTTCAAACGTCAACGCCCGTTCCTGTTGTTCGCGTTGCGCTGCATCGAGGCCGCCGGCGGTCAAAGTCGTTTCGCGAAATGCGAACGCACTCCACTCGGCGAGCCCCTGCGAAAGCCATGCATCGTCGAACGATTTGAGACCAACTGTTTGGCCCCACCACTGGTAAGCAATCTCGCGTTGCAGCTTCTCTTCCGGCACCGGACGCGACGTGTCGAACATCTTGCTCGACAGGAAGATCATTCCCGGACCGGAGTACGCGTCTAAACTCTCATCGTCGATCTGGACGATCACGAGCCGGTTGCCGAAGAGTGGCTTGCCGTATTGCTTGGTGTAGAACTCGAGGACGCGACCCGTCAGTTCCGCGTAAGCCTCGAGCCGTTTTTCACTGCCCGGCATGGCGTACAACTGAAGGTCGTAATTGCTGTATTTGAGATTGCGGTTGATGTATTGCCCGGCGGCAAAGTTTCCGATCAGCACCGGGTTGCGGTGCACAAATCGATAGCGAACGGCGCCCTCTTTCGGCGCCGGCTGCGCGACTACGGCGTCGTCGCTCGTGCCCGCCACTTGCAGTCCCGACGGCACGATGAACGTG
>DASRIM010000224.1:0-3906 GCA_035649995.1 Pyrinomonadaceae bacterium
CAAGCGCGAGCAATTCGCCGTCGAAAACTTGCGTAATGGCACGAAGCGCGGCGTCGGCTTCGCGACGTTCATGCACGGCGCGGGATTCACTGGTTCCGGCGAGGTCTACTTGCAGTCTGTCGTCTCCGCTGAAGCGACCGCGGAAGGTAAAGTGCAAATACTCGCCGCCAGCACCGAGATCGGCCAGGGAACCAACACGATCTTTTCGCAGATCGCCGCCGAGGCGCTCGGCGTCGACTTCGACATGATCGAGATCGTTCAACCTGATACCGGCCGCGTGCCGAACAGTGGTCCAACTGTCGCCTCGCGCACGTCGATGGTTGTCGGCAAGCTCGTCGAGTCGGCGGTCAAGGCTCTGAAGCAGACGTTGATTGGCAGTGGACTGTTGGCGGAAGGCTACGCGGCGTCGGATTTTCGCGCCGCGTGTCGCGAGTACGTCGCGCGGTTTGGACCATTGAAGACGTCGGCCACGTACCAACCGCCGCCAAACGTTCACTGGGACGACGAGAAGTATCAGGGCGACGCGTATGGCGCGTACGCATGGGCCGTTTATGTCGCGGAAGTTTCGTATGACGAGTTGACTTACGAGGCGCGGGTCGAGGATTTTGTGGCAGTGCAGGAGGTTGGACGCGTGTTGAATCCGGTGCTCGCTGCGGGGCAGATCGAAGGCGGCGTGGCCCAGGCGATCGGATTCACGTTGTTTGAAAACGTCGTTTGGAAAGATGGGCGCATGGTCAACAATCAGATGACCAACTACATCATTCCCACGCCCGTCGACATTCCTCCGATTCGCGTTTACTTCGAAGAGAACCCGTACGCGTACGGCCCGGGCGGCGCCAAAGGAATCGGCGAGCTGCCGATGGACGGCGCCGCGCCCGCGATCCTGAACGCCATCGAAAACGCCACCCAACTCGCCTTCACGCGCATCCCGCTCATGCCGGAGATGCTGATGGAACAATATGACAAAGAGCGAAGTCGCGTTTAAGGTCAACGGCCAGTCACACCGGCTCGACGTCTTTCCGATGGCAAGGTTACTCGACGTGTTGCGGGAGGAGTTGCGGCTGACGGGGACTAAAGAAGGGTGCGGCGAGGGCGAGTGTGGGGCTTGTACCGTGATCGTCGATGGCCGGATCGTTAATAGTTGTCTCGTGCCGGTGGCCCAGGTCGATGGAAGTGAGATTACGACGATCGAAGGTGTCGCTAACGAAGACCAACTACACGCGGTGCAACAGGCGTTCATCGAACATGGGGGCGCTCAATGTGGGATTTGCACGCCGGGAATGGTGCTGGCGGCTGTCGATCTGCTCGGGCGAAATCCGCAGCCGGCGGAAGCTGATATTCGCACTGCGCTGGCGGGAAATCTGTGTCGCTGCACCGGCTATATGAAGATCTTCGAGTCGGTCGCAAAAGCAGTGACTAAATGAATTCCTTTTTACATGTGTTTCTCGCTTGCTGGAGGTCAGTGGGAAAGAATTTTTTGAAATTCCTTTTTACATGTGTTTCTCGCTTGCAGGAGGTCAGTGATATAGGAATTGTTTAAATGCGATCTTACCTTCCAGACTATCGGCTAACTACGCCACGTTCGCTCGAAGCTGCACTTTCGCTGCTCGCCGACGAACCGGGAGTTTGGAAGCCTTTCGCCGGCGGCACTGACCTGATGGTCCTGCTGGAAGCCGGCAAACTTACGCACCGCAACTACATCAACATCTGGCGCCTCGACGAGCTTCGCGGCGTCCACGCAAACGACGACCACGTCACACTCGGCGCACTGACAACCTACACCGACGTCCAGGCGAACCCAATCTTGCAAAGCGAGTTTCCGATGCTTTGCCAGGCCGCGAGCGAAACAGGCGGCCTCGCCATCCAGAACCGCGGAACACTCGGCGGCAACATCGTCAACGCCTCTCCTGCTGCCGATTCACCTCCGGCGCTGCTCGCCTACGACGCCGAAGTTGAGTTAGTCTCAACACAAGGTTCGCGGTGGCTGCCGTATCAGGGCTTTCACACCGGCTACAAGCAGATGCTGATTCGCCCCGATGAACTGCTGACGCGTATCCGGCTGCCGCGCAACACCAGCGGCGCGACGCATTACTATCGCAAGGTCGGAACGCGCAAAGCGCAGGCGATCTCGAAAGTTTGTTTTGCCGCGGTAGGTCGAACCAGCAACGGCCGCATCGAAGACGCGCGAGTGGTCGTCGGCAGCGTTGCTCCAATCATCGTCCGTTGTCTGCAAACGGAGTCGGCGTTGCGAGATCAAAAGCCCGACGCCGTAACGATGCAGTCAGCGCAGGCGAGCCTGTTGCGCGAGATCTCTCCCATCGACGACATTCGATCGACGGCCAACTACCGTCTACACGTAACATTGAATCTACTCGGCGACTTCATAACGACACTGAATTCGTAATGCCCATCAATCCCCGCACACTGTTGCTGCTTCTGGCGTTAGCAACTCTGCTAATCCAGATCCCGGCGACCACGGCGCAGGACAAGGACCAGGAGGTCGAGAGTATTCCTGCGATCCTCAGCGGCGTGCGCGCGAACGCGGTTGAAGGCAGCGTCGTGTACGTTCACGACTCGGCGAAGCTCGATCTCGAAATCGGGTTTGAAGTGAAGCAAGGCGACGTAGTCCGCAGCGCAGCCGGCGGCCGCGCCGAACTGCTTTTGCAACCCGGAAACTTCCTGCGGCTCGCACCCGAAACCGAGTTTCAACTCCTCGACGATCGCTACGACCGAATGAAGCTCCTGCTCAGTAAGGGAACGATCACTTTCGAAGTTTTGAAAAACGACTGGGAAGACACGAACGACTTTTTCGAAAGTCTGAAACAGGGCTTCGAACTGATCCGCGTTATCACGCCAAACTCGGAAGTCTTTATCACGCAGCCCGGCATTTTCCGCATCAACACGACCGCCGAGGGCCGCACCGAGATCGTCGTTCGCCGCGGCGAAGCGCTGATCGACGGCCGGCGCGTGAAAGAAAAACGCTCGGCAGTCGCCGCGCGCAACTCCGTCGATATCACCGAGATCGATGGCAAGTCGGAAGACGCGTTCGACACGTGGGGCCGCGAGCGTTCAGAAGAGATCGTCGAAGCCAATCGCATGTTGAAGAAAGAAGCGCCCTGGGCCAAGAAGAAGGAAGGGCGTGAGGCGATGGTCGATCTTCCCGCTAACGAGAAGAAGGCGGGGAACCCTTACGTCGTGTCCGCCAGACCCGGCGCGGTAAATTTCGTCGAAACCGGAGTCGAGTTCAGCACTGATCAAAAGAACTGGGAACCGCTGACCGAGAAGTCGGAGCTTGCGGCAGGCAACAAGGTGCGGACAGCGCGGCAGAGCTTCGTCGAGTTAATGATGTTTCCGGATCTCCACCTGCGCCTGGACGGCGATTCAGAAGTTTCACTCGAACAACTATCGAATGAGTTGATCGCCGTGAAGGTGTTGCACGGCGCAGCCATACTCGACGTCGCGCGGTTCGATCGCAAAGAGTTTCCGGAGATCTTCATCGGCGGCGCCACGACCGTCGCCGCGGTCGCCGAGGACGGCAACTATCGCGTCAACATGCGCGGCAGAGAAGAGATACTCGTCCGCAAGGGCAAGGTAGTTCTTCAGCAGCGGACGATTGGCTCGTGTCGAATCATCGCGGGCGGCAACACTTCCGAGTGCGACAAAAAAGTTAATGACAATTTCGACGTCTGGAGCCAGCATCGCGGCGAGGGACAGTTCTTCAACGGCGCCGCGATGGCGACGCGGCTGGCCCAACTGCGTCTCCGAAGATTCAAAAACACCGGTTTCTGGTATCAGCTTCCCGCGCGCGGTCAGTACACGTTCGTGCCTTTCTTTTCGACTTACTTTCGCTCGCCGTACGGCGGCAACTACTCCTGCGCCCTATCGCCGCGGCACTGGGTAATTCAG
>DASRIM010000225.1:0-10552 GCA_035649995.1 Pyrinomonadaceae bacterium
TGCCACCCAACCGTCCGCTTGCTTCGAGTAAAGTGATCTGTGTTTTCGAAATGCCGAGCTCGAGAAGTCGATGCGCCGCCGCGAGCCCCGAAATACCGCCGCCAACAATCACGACACGTTTCGCAGGCATGACTGATTATCCGGGAAGACAGGAGTCCGGCGGGCAGACGGCGTGTGCGGGCCCGCGCGTGCCGAGGAAGCGCGGCGGTTGGTTGTCGACGCGCTCGAGGATCAATTCTCGAATCATCTTGACGAACGCCGGGTGCGTGCCGGCAGTCGCCGCGCGGACCATGTTCATGCTCAACTCGCTCGCGATGTTTCGAGCTTCGACGTCGAGATCGTAGACGACTTCCATGTGATCGGAGACAAAACCGATCGGCGCGATGACGACGTCGTTCACGCCCGCCTGATGGAGTTCCTTCAAATGTTCGCAGATGTCGGGACCGAGCCACGGCTGCGACGGCGAGCCGCTGCGGCTTTGATAGACGAGTTTCCAGTTTTGGATCCCTAACTCGTTCGCAATCAAACGCCCTGCTTCGTCGAGTTGCGCTACGTATTCGCACTTCGCGGCCATCGCTTCCGGAATGCTGTGCGCGGTGAAGACGAGTTGACCCGCCGGCGCGCCGAGTTGGGTCAACGCCGCTCGAATCTGATCGACGTTCGCTTCGATGAACAACGGATGGTTGTAAAACGCGCGCAACTTCTCGACGCGCGGCGCAGTTGGTCCGGCTTCTGCCTGCGCGGCGGCGATGTTTTGCTCGTACTGCCGGCAACTCGAATACGAATTGTAAGCTGACGTCACAAACCCGAGCGCGTTGCGAATGCCATCTGAGGCCATCTGCCGCAGCGTGTCCGCCAACATCGGATGCCAGTTGCGATTGCCCCAGTAGATCGGCAGTGCCGGACCATTCTTTCGCAACTCTTCCGTCAACGCCGCGATCAAACTTCGATTCTGCTGATTGATCGGACTGACGCCGCCAAACATCTCGTAGTGATGCGCGACTCCGAGTAGTCGCTCGCGCGGCACGTTGCGGCCGCGCACGACGTTCTCGAGAAAGGGCATCACCTCGTCCATCCCTTCGGGCCCGCCAAACGACACAAATAAGATCGCGTCATATTCCATTAGTGTTTATCCGCGCTCATTTCATGCACCATCTCGACCAACGCGATCACGTTGTCTACCGGCGTCTCCGGCAATATTCCATGGCCGAGATTGAATATATGTCCCGGCCGCCCGCTGGCTTGATCGAGAATCCGTCGCGCGTGCGATCGCAGCACGTCAGTCGAAGCAAACAGCGCAACCGGATCCAGATTCCCCATGACGGCAACGTCATGTCCGACGCGCACCCAGGCATCGTCGAGCCGCACACGCCAGTCGAGCCCGATAACGTGGCCGCCTGCTTCACGCATCAACTCCAACAGTTCGCCGGTTCCGGTTCCGAAGTGAAGCACCGGAACGCCCGGCGTGATCCCGTCGATTACGGCTCGCGAGTGCGGCAAAACAAACTCGCGATAATCATCCGGCCCCAAACACCCGACCCAGGAGTCAAACAACTGCACCGCCTGCGCGCCGGCATCGATCTGCGCATTCAGATACTTGACCAGCGCGCGTACGATGAGCGACATCATCGCGTGCCAGGCGCCGCTGTCGTCGTACATCAACCGCTTCGCATGGACGTAATTCTTCGAACCGCCGCCCTCGATCATGTATGACGCCAGCGTAAACGGCGCGCCTGAAAAACCGATCAACGGAACGTCTGGCTTTAACTCGCGGCGCGTCAGGGCGATCGCCTCGTAAACAAAACCGAGCGCGGCCGGATCCTCGACCTCCACCAAACGTTTAACCGCGGAGGCGCTTCGCACCGGGTTGTGAATGACCGGCCCTTCGCCTTCGGCAAACGTGAGATCAATGCCCATCGGCTCGAGAATCAGCAGGATGTCGGCAAAGATGATCGCCGCGTCCACGCCCAGCCGCTCGGCTGCCGTAACGGTGACTTCCGCGGCAAGGGAAGGGGTCTTGCAAAGCCCGAGAAAGCTTGTCTTCGCGCGCACCTCGCGATACTCGGCCATGTACCTTCCGGCCTGCCGCATCAGCCAGATCGGCGTGTAAGGCACGTCTTCGCGGCGGCACGCACGCATAAACACACTGTTTTCTAGTGATTGGGTCAAAGGCGCCGATTATATATCAAGAAACTTTCTAAACCTGAGCGACGTTCAACGCAACGCAGCGCTCCCGCGAGTCACTAACTAAGAGTTCACCGCTCATCGTTCAGAAATTCGCTGTAGAAATGGTGCAGTTTGAAAACTCCTGCTAGCAAAGAACAGTCAGGAAGGGGGCAAGCGTAGCGCGCCCCCGCTTTTTAACATATGCAAGCCAGGACAGCGGGGGCGCGCTACGCTTGCCCCCTTCCTGACTTGTTCATAGTTCGTGAATCTCAAACTGCATCACCAATGGCTGTTTCAACGTTGTAGCAAAACGGTTTTCAGGACTAGAATACACCGCTCAAATGCTTCAAAGCTGACTGACCTTACAAAAGTGTCACAAGTCAGTACTTTGTGGTGTTTGCACTGTTGAGAGAGCGGTGATTGATGAACGGACAAGCTAGAGCTTTGATCGAGTCCATGCCTAACGACATCGGGACTGAAGCGGTCGCTCCGCTCAGTTTCGACGAAGCGTTTACCCTCCATCACCGCGCCGTTTTTCGAACGGCCAGGGCGGTCGTTCGCGACTCAGCCCTCGCCGAAGACGTGACGCAGGAAGTATTTCTTAGACTATATCGCAACCTCCATGCTACGCCGGGCGAGGATTTACTAAGGGCGTGGCTTTTGCGCGTGACTCTCAACGTCGCCAGAAACACCTTGCGGGGGCAAAGCCGCTCGATGGTTCGCGACAATGAGTATCACAGGACTACGACCGAAAACGGCTCCGCCGCTGTTGAAGCGCCCGCTGAAGACTACGAACGCCGCATGGCGATCGAGGAAGCACGCCGCGCTTTAGACAAGGTCAAGGAGCCGATGAGAAGTTGCCTGCTGCTGAAACAGCAGGGACTCTCATATCGCGAGATTGCCAATAGTTTGTCGCTCAAGGAGACAAACGTCGGCAGTTTGGTCGCGCGCGGCCGTAAGGAGTTTGCGAGGGTGTACGGCAAGATCGGAGGAAGACGATGACACGGTGTTTGGACGAAGGAACGCTGCAAAGCTATTTCGACGGCGAGCTTTCCCCGCATTTGATGGGAAGCGCGACGGCGCATTTGGCTGCATGCGTGACGTGCGCGGCGGCAGCCCGCGAGCTGGCGGAAGAGACCGCGCTGTTGACGTCCGCTTTGACAGCAGAGTTTGAAGTTAGCGTTCCGACGCAGACGTTGCGCGAGCGCATCGACGCCGCCGTCCTCGGCGAGCGTGTCGCCAACGCCGGGCGTTCTGAAAAAGCCGGTTTGTTCGCCTCCCTCTCCAGTATCTTCAGTTTCAACTCTCAACGTACTTTGGGTTATGCGAGTCTTGCAGTTGTTCTTGCTTTCGGAACCATTATCGGCATCGTGAAGTACAGGCAGTCAGGAACCATAAATACCACCGATAACGTTGCGGTTGTGCCTTCAGCTCCCAGTAATTCAGACAAGGTTGGCGTGACGGCTGATCAGCCTCAATCCGTGGTTGCCGATTCTCGTTCGGCGGCGCCGGTTGTAAAAGCTCCTTCACGTACGTCAACGCCCAGAGTTATCCCCGTAAAAACCAATCACACTGTAAAACTCCTCCCCGGCGAGCGCTCCTATCTACAGGCCATCGCGCGACTCGATACGACGATCAAGGAAAACAAGACGGCAATGAGACCATCCTTGCAAGTCGAATATGAGCGCAACCTGGCGGTTGTCGATCGGGCCATCGCCGCTACTCGCAATGCAGCGAAGAGCAATCCTAACGATCCGGACGCGGCTGATTTCATGTTTGCTGCCTACCAAAGCAAGGTGGACCTCCTCAACACGATTGCCGACGCGCGTCTGAGTGGAGGTCGCGGGCACTGAAAAGGTCCGGTCCTAATGTGACAATGAAGTTGTTCGTAGTTTCGGCGGTTGCCGGCCTTATTTTCTCCCTCGCAGGTTCGACCCCCGCAAAGCCAGTTAAAACAGATCCCGTTCCGGGTGAGAAGATCGAGCGCTCCGTCGCCGTCAGCCCGCAACTCACTGTCACTCTGTGTGTTGCCTCCGGACAACTGACGGTTCGCGGCTGGGACAAGAACGAGCTCCGCGTCAGGTCAGCCGGCGCGGGCCACATCGAGTTGCGCCGCATCGACAAGACGAAAGACCCTTCCGTGCCGGCATCGCGGATCGACGTCATGGTCCTCGAGTCGACCGCGAAGGTCACGAGAGCTGTCATTGATTGCCAGGCGCTGGCGGACGTTGAGATGGAAGTTCCTGCCGGCGCGACCGTCCAGGTGCAAACGCGCGACGGCGACATCAGCATCAGCGGTGTTTCCGCGGCTTACGCGGGCTCGCAGAACGGCAACATCGAGATCGCGCGCGTCGTCAAGGTGGTCGAAGCAGGCAGCATCGGCGGCAGTATTACGTTGAGAGATTCGAGCGGGCGCGTGATTTTGAGCTCCGCCGGCGGGATCGTTGAAGTCGTGAACGTGAAGGCGTCGAACCCTGACGACACTTTTGAAGTGGGCACGGTCAGCGGCGACATTCAGTTACAGCACGTCAGCAATCCGAAAGTCATGGCCAAGACCGTCAACGGGACCGTGACGATGACGGGTCCGTTGGCGCGGGCCGGTCACTACACCTTCACAAACATGACGGGCGACGTGATTCTTGCGCTCCCTCACGACGCTTCGTTCCAGTTGAATGCGAAGGTTTCCGAGAAACGCGACATCGTTTCCGACTTCCAATTGAAGTACTTCGGCGAAATGCCTGCGCCGGCGACATTTCCGGCGCCACCGGCGAAGCCGGCTGGAACGCCGAAGCCGGTAGCCAAAGGCCATCCTCCACAAAAAACGGGCCCAATCATCGCGCCGGTACCGGTCGAGAGGCCAATAAATCCCTATGTTTCGCGGCGTGTGACGGCCGTTTGCGGGTCAGGCGACGCGACCATTTCGGTTGCTTCGTTCGGCGGGACGGTGCGGCTGAAGAAACTCTAATTAGTGCTTTGTACTTAGTGCTTTGTAGCCACTCTTTAGAAAGCGCAAAGTTCAAAGTACAAAGAACAAAGCCGCCCCAACTTTTCTTGCCACAACCTTCCGAATCTCGGTGTTCTGACTATAGAGCAACGCAGAAGGGCCGAGGGTGGTTGGTAGGGGTTATTCGAAACTGACTACTCTCGGCCTTATAAGTAAGGGGTCAGTTATGAACAGCGTGGGACAGAGCGGCGAGAAGAAATCCTACCCGGTGATTCTGCTTTTAGTAGTTGGTCTGGCGGCGTTCTCCAGCGCGATGAAGGAGTTGAACCAGGTACGCGAGTTTACTCGCGAAGCAAGTAACCTGGTTGCGAGCTGGTCGAAAGCGGTCGAGCCGGCGCCGGAAGTGGATCGCGTTGTTCCCGTTGAAGTCCCGCGCACCGCAGCAAGACTCGAAGTTTGCGAAAACAGACATCCGGCGAACGAAGCGGAGCCGCTGCCTAACGTTCACGGAGGAGTGATTGTTGCCAAAGAACCGGTCGAAGTTAAGGGAGCGGCACAAACTGTTGTCACAGTGCGGGCACCGCGGCGTGAAGTGCAAGTCCAAACGTTGCGGAAGCTTCGTCCTGTCGACATTGATTTGATTGAGCTACGGAATCAGGCACGTCACGCAGCCGAGCTCAAAGTCCTGATGATGGCCGACGGCGACGAAGCGGACGCTGAAATCTCTGTTCCTTCCGAACTGAATCTGAAGCTGCCGAAGGTTAAAGAACTGCCGCAGTTCAAGGTTGGGACCAAAGAGCACGACGTGATCTTGAAAAGCTTGAACCGCAGCATTAATGTTCGCAGCGCAGGTTAGCACTTTCTTTAAGGAACCGAGACAATGCAAATGAAGACCCTCATCACCACCGTTATTCTTCTGCTCGCCCTTGCGAGCACCGGAAGCGGTCCGGCGACCGCGACAGGTTTGAACAGTCAGGACGGCCAGGATCTTCGGCCGGTCCCGTCCGTGCCGGCGACGGAGAATTGTACGGCCAGCGCGGCCCAGCCGAGCCAGGAGCTAACCGAGGAGTTTCATCAGACCTATCCATTGTCGCCGACCGGACGCGTCAACCTGGCAAACATCAACGGCGGAGTAACGATCAAGATTTGGGACAGGCCGGCCGTGCAGGTCGACGCGATCAAAAAAGCATATCGAAAAGAACGATTGGACGAAGCCAAGGTTGATGTAACCGCCACTGAAGAGAACATCAGAATCAAGACCGAGTACCCGGAGGGAAATCAAACATTTCGCAGTGGCGAGGGACGCTACAACAACCCCGCGACAGTCGAGTACTCGCTGACTGTTCCGCGCAAAGCCGTGCTCGAGTCGATTGAGCTCGTCAATGGTTCACTCGATATCGACGGCGTCGAAGGAAGCGTCAAAGCATCGTCGATCAACGGCAAGGTCAACGCCCGCGGTCTGCTGGGCGAAGCGAAACTCTCGACCATCAACGGTCCGTTGTTCGCAACGTTCACACAGCTCGACGAGACGAAGCCGATCTCGCTGAATTCAGTGAACGGCAACGTGACGCTGGTTATTCCGTCAGACTCGAACGCTTCGATTCGCGCCGGCACGGTCCACGGCGGCATCAGCAACGATTTCGGTTTGCAGGTCAGGCATGGCGAATACGTGGGCCACAATCTCGAGGGGCAGATTGGGAGTGGCGGTCCACGAATCAAACTCGACAACGTAAACGGCACGATCCGGATCACGCACGCGCAGGATGGACGGACCATCAGTCCGGCGACTTCCGTGGTGATCGACCGGCAGAAGATTCGCGAAGAAGCGCAGCGCGCCGCCGAAGAGGACATTGAGCGAAGAGTCGAACAAGCCGCGGCAATCGGGGAGTCGACCCGCGCGGGAGTTGAAACCGTGCGTCTCACGCGGCAGGCGCAGCGTGAAGCACAACGACAGGTGGATCAGGCATTGGCGGAAGCGCAGCGCGAGATCGAGCGCGCGCAGCGAGACTTGCAACGCGAGGCGCGAATGCAGGTTCGCGTTTTAAATCGCGTCAGGCCTGTGGCCGCGGTCTCAGCCCAGGCTAACAGCTACGCAAAGTTCAACGCCCAGGAGAGCAAGTCGTTTCCAGTCAGCGGCGCGCCGCGTGTGAACATCACGACCTTTGACGGCCACGTTACAGTGCGTGGCTGGGACAAGGCGGAAGTCAGTTACAACGCGACGAAGCGGGCTGAGAGTGAGGAAGCGCTGAAGCAGATCGCGATCGAGAGCGAACAGCAGGGGCAGGTAATCTCCATTAACGCCACGAATCCTCACCAGCACAACGGAATGGTAAACCTCGAAGTCTTCGTTCCGAAACAATCGTCGGTGCACGTGTCGTCGGGTGATGGCGCCGTGAGTCTCGATGGAGTCTCCGGCGAACTCACGCTTCGTTCCGGCGACGGCGCGATCGAAGTTTCGAACAGCGGCGGCCAGTTACAAGTCAACACGGGCGACGGCACGATTCAGATTTCAAAGTTTGACGGCCAGGTCGATGCCCGCACGGGCGACGGCGCCATCGCGCTCGACGGAAACTTCAACGCGCTTTCAGCAAAAACCGGCGACGGCGAGATTTCGTTGACCGTTCCCGCCGGTTCCAGCTTCACAATCGAAACCAATTCCCCCGAGGAAATCAGCAACCAGGGCTTCTCGGTGGCCGAAGACATTACGCCTTCGCCTCGTCTCAAGCGGTGGAGAATCGGTAACGGCGGCAAAGTTTTCGTTCTCAGAACGGGCGACGGAAAAATCCTGCTTCGCCCGCGCTAACAGCAGAACGTAACAAAACGTCTTTCTGAATAAGATCCGTGTTTGCTTAATGCCTTGAGGAAACACGGATTCTGCATTGTTCCATGAAAAATTTTCGCTTCTGCTTTGCTGCGCTTCTGCTGTGTGTTTTCGTCTTCACCGCCAACGCACAGACGAAGACCAGCGCCGTCACTGAGCCCGCTCCCGCTAAAGGCAGCTTCGTGCTCCCGCCTGAAAAAGCGAAACCGGTGGTCGTGCCCAGATTTGAAACGCCACCGGTTATCGACGGCAAGCTCGACGACGAGGTCTGGAAAAACGCCGTAGTCCTCAAAGACTTCTACCAGATTCAACCCGGCGACAACACAGCGCCTTCAAAACCAACGGTCGTCTTGATCGGGTTCGATCCGAAGTTTCTCTACATCGCCTTCCGGGCCACCGACGAACGCGACAAGATTCGCGCGACCGTCGCCAAGCGCGACAACATCTTCAACGACGACTACGTCGGTTTCTTTCTCGACACTTTCAACGACAAGCGAAAAGCCTTCGAAGTCTTTTTCAATCCGCTCGGGATCCAGGGCGACGGCATTCTGACCGAAGGACGCGGCGAAGACTTCAGCGTCGATCTGTTGATGGAGTCGAAAGGCGTCGTCCACGAGACCGGCTTCGACGTCGAGGTCGCGATCCCGTTCAAGTCGCTCCGTTTCGAAGCCGGCAAAGGAAAACTCTGGGGCGCGCATTTCTTTCGCCGCATCAAGCGCTTCGAAAACGAGCTCGACTCGTGGATGCCGTTCTCGCGCAGCATCGACAGCAACCTCAGTCAGGCCGGACATCTGACCGGGCTCGAAGGCATCTCCGTCGAACGCACGATCGAATTGATTCCGAGTTTTACGGTTTCTCAGAACAGCCGTTTCGTTGGTTCTTTTCCGCCGATACCAGCGGGCGGAGATCCGGGACGCATCGTGAACGAGCCGATCGGGTTCGACGTCGGTCTGACGGCGAAGTTTATTCCGAGCTCCGCGGTCACGGTCGATCTCGCAGTCAATCCTGACTTCGCACAGGTCGAAGCGGATCAGCTCGTCGTCACTGCAAACCAGCGCTTCCCGATCTTCTTCCCTGAAAAGCGCCCGTTCTTTCTCGAAGGCATCGACATCTTTCAGACGCCGATTACGGCCGTACACACGCGCGCGATAGTCGATCCGGACGTCGCCGTGAAAACGACCGGCAAGGTGGGCCGCAACACGTTTGGACTGATGGTCGCCAGCGACAATGGTCCAGGAAACTTGAGCGCCGACGATCGTGGTTCACTCGCTTCCTGCATCGAGCGGCGCTCGCTGTTCAATCCCTCTGAAGTCTGCAACGCGGAACGGTTCCTCGATAAGAATGCTTACATCGCCGTGATGCGTCTGAAGCGCGACGTCGGCAAAGAGAACTCGGTCGGAATGCTGGCGACCAGCTACAACTTCATCGAGAAACACAATCAGGTTCTTGGTTTCGACGGCCGATTCCGGCTCGATAAACAGACTACGGCCAGTTTTCAGGTTCTCGGCACAACCTCGCGCAACTTCTTCTTCGATCCCGACGACGGCATAAACAGGTATCGCACCGGCAACGGCTTCGGCTACACCGCGGAATACAACATTTCAGGCCGCAACTGGGGCGGGTTCGTGTATGGCGAAGGTTTCACGCAGGACTATCGCGCGGACGTCGGTTTTGTGCAGCGCACCAATTCCAATTTCAACATGGCGTCCATTCGGTATAACTCCGATCCGGATCCGAAGAAGACGATCATTTCCTATCATCTTCATAGCTCCGCCCACGTGGATTACGACTGGCAGGGCCGCATGTACACGTGGGAGAACGAGAACCTCGTCGAGTTGCAGTTGCCGCAAAACAGTTGGGTCGGCGCGTGGTGGGAACCGGGTTACGAACGGTTGTTTGATCGCGAGTTTGGCGCCACGAGAGAAGCAAGACCGTGCGATCCGAGCGGGCAGGATTTCAATCTGCCGCTGAGTCAGCGACGCCCGCCGTGTACGTTCTTTGGCGCAAGCAGCGAACGCCCCTCGAGCAAGCAGCACCTGTCGTTTTATGCCGGTTCGAACCCCGGCAAAAAGCTTTCGTTCAACGGGCAGATTACACAGCGTTGGGGCCACTTCGATCTCGACTTCGGCAACGGCAGCAAGTATCCGCGAGTCAGCCCGTTTGCTCTCGAGCTGGCAGCCGACAAGGCAGCGGCTGAAGCGGCCGGACAGTGTGCTCCGTCTATTCCCGTAAAAGATCGCCCCGCGGTCTGCACGGCGATCGCGCCGCTCGATCCGGGACGCGGCAAGTTGATTCAGTTCAACGCGGGCATCACTTATCGGCCGACGAACGAGTTGAGCGGCTCGTTCAGCATCAACAGTCAACAACTCAAGCGCTACGACACTGATCGCTACGCCTTCAAGATCAATATCCTGACGCTGCGCGGCACTTACCAGTTCACCAAAGCGACCTTCACGCGTTTGATCCTCGACTACAACACACTCGATTCGCGTTTGCGCGCGCAGGCGTTGTTTGGGTGGACGCCGAGCCCGGGAACGGCCTTCTACGCCGGGTATAACGACGACCTGAACTACGACACTCTTCACCCGTTTACACGGCAGCTTGTGCCGGGTTTTCGGCGC
>DASRIM010000226.1:0-4992 GCA_035649995.1 Pyrinomonadaceae bacterium
ATCACCTTCTTGATGTCCTTGACTTTGTAATTCAACTCGCCGGACATGAAGTGGCCCGCCATGTACGGCGCCATCATCTCGGAGAACGGTTTCCCGAGCTTCGAAAGGTGTTCGAGGACGAGGAGGAACGGAATGATACCGTTGTCGGCGTAAAAGTTCTCTCGAAAGTAGTAGTGCGCGCTCATCTCACCGGCAAACAACGCGTTCTCTTTTCGCATGCGGTCTTTTATGAAGGCGTGACCACCTTTAGAGATGATCGGGCGGCCGCCTCTTTTTTTCACCACTTCCAGGGTGGGCCAGATTACGCGTGGATCGAAGATGACGGCATTATCGCTTCCATGCTTTTCCAGAAGGATGTCGGCGAGCAGCGCTGTGACGTAAGCGCCTGAGATGAATCGGCCGCCTTCGTCGACGAACATGACCCGATCGGCATCGGCGTCCCAGATCGCGGCGAAGTCAGTATGTTCGTCTCTCACGAGTTGTTCAGTCTCAGCGCGGTTCCCGGGCAACATCGGGTCGGGCGGGCCTTTCGGAAACGAACCGTCAGGCTCGAAGTTCAACGGCAATAGATCGAGCCCGAGTTTTTGGGCCAGCGCGGCGACGGCCCGAGAGACGTAACCGAAGTTCGCATTTCCCACGAACCGGAATTTCCTGATCGACCCCGTATCCACCGACTTCAGCACGTGAGCAATGTAATCGTCCAGGATGTCGCGTTCGATGCAGCGACCTTCCTTCTCGGAAGTGACTTCAGCGTCTTTTCCTTCTTTGAGCACGTCGCGGATATCGAAGAGACCGGTGTCGGACGAGATCGCCGCCGCTTTTTCGCGCACGAGTTTCATTCCGTTGTACTGCTTCGGATTGTGCGACGCAGAGACGACGATTCCGCCGGAGTAATCGGACGAGCCGACGGCGAAGTAGAGCATGTCCGTCGTGATCTGGCCGATGTCGATCACGTCGACGCCTGCATCAAGAAAGCCGCGAGTCAAGGCTGCCTTCAGCGGAGGAGAGGAGAGACGCGCGTCCATGCCGACGACCATCGACTTTGGCTTAAACAGATAGACGTAAGCTTTCGCTATTCTGTAATAGCCTTCTTCGTCGATGTCATCCGGATAAACTCCACGAACGTCGTAAGCTCGAAAGACGCCCCAGTCCACGGCTCGTTCCTCCTTGTCAGGTCAGCGTGTAATCAGTCAATGACGTTTTATCGCCGAGGACGCTGCCGGGCCGCACGGTCGCGGAACGGCCGATGTGACAACCGCGGCCGACGATTGCGCCGATAACCTGCGCGGTCGTGGCGATGCGCGTGTGCGGCCAGATAACAGAATCTTCAACGCGCGCGCGCTCCTCGACAAAACAGCCCTGGCCCAACACGGAGTTGATGATCTGCGCGCCGGGTTTGATCTGGCAGTCGTCGCCGATCATCGAGACGTCGTCAATCTCGGCGACCGTTGCCGCATCGAATTGTCCGCGACGTTCCTTGATGTGAATGCGCGTGACGCGATTAGCGAGCAGGTCGGAATGGACCTGTAGATAACGTTCGGGCGTGCCGATATCGATCCAGTACGTGCGCGCCGGGATGTGCGCGTAGAACGCTTCCTTGCGCTTCAGCAGATCGGGAAACAGTCCGTACTCGAACGAGTAGTTCTCGCCGGCTGGCAGGTAGTCGAGCACTTTCGGCTCGAGAATGTACGTGCCGGCGTTGATGGTGTTGCAGGTGATCTCGTCGGGTTTTGGTTTTTCGAGAAAGCGGCGAATCGCACCGTCGCTTTCGGTTTCCACGAGCCCGTAACTCTGCGGGTTTTCGACCGGCGTCAACACGATCGTCGCCGTCGCTTTCCTTTCGTTGTGTTCGCGGATGACGGCTTTGAGATCCAGATCGGTCAGGATGTCGCCGTTGAAGACGACGGTCGGTTCGCGAATCAAATCTTCGGCAAACTTGTACGCGCCCGCCGTTCCCATCGGCTGCGGCTCGACGGTGTATTTCAACTTGACGCCGTAGTCGGAGCCGTCGCCCAGAAGTTGTTCGATCTTATTGGGTTGATACGACAGCGACAGCGTGATGTCGGTGATGCCGGCGCGGCGCAGCGTGTCGATTTGATAGAGCAGGAACGGACGATTGCAGATCGGAACGATTGGTTTCGGAGTGTAAACGGTTAGCGGGCGCAGGCGCGTGCCTTTGCCACCAGCCAGAATGAGTGCTTGCATGCGTGGTGGAGTCTAACACGGATGACACTGATGATAAGAATGGATTAGGATTAGCACATGAGTGAATTAAATGAAGCCGTCATAATCAGTGCCGCGCGGACGCCGGTAGGGAAGTTTTTAGGATCGTTGAAAGGTTTTTCGGCGCCTGAGCTTGGCTCGATCGTGGTGCGCGAGAGTGTCAAACGAGCGGGGATCAAGCCGGAAGAAGTCGATGAAGTGATCATGGGGTGCGTGATTCAGGCCGGTCTGGGTCAGAACCCCGCACGGCAGGCTGCTTTGCGCGGCGGACTTTCGCCGTCAGTCGCCGCCGTGACCGTGAACAAGGTCTGCGGATCAGGTCTCAAAGCCGTGATGATGGCGGCGCAGGCCGTCAAACTCGGCGACTCGGAAATGGTCGTCGCGGGCGGTATGGAGTCGATGAGCAACGCTCCTTACCTGATCCCGAAAGCGCGCGAAGGTTATCGTCTCGGAAATGGTGAACTGATCGACTCGATGATCAACGACGGGCTCTGGTGTGCGTTTGAAAACTATCACATGGGCTGCACCGGCGAACTTGTCGCGGACGAATATTCCGTGAGTCGAGCGGAACAGGACGAGTTTGCCGCTAACTCGCATCGCAAGGCTGCCGCGGCCATCAATGCCGGCAAGTTCAAGGACGAGATCGTCGCGGTGGAGATTCCGCAGAGGAAAGGACCGGCGTTAGTTTTCGACACCGATGAAACGGTTCGCGAAGACACGTCGGTTGAAGTGCTCGGCAAACTGAAGCCTGCGTTCAAGAAAGAGGGAAGCGTTACGGCCGGAAATGCGCCTGGCGTCAACGACGGCGCATCGGCGGTTGTCGTCACGTCGCTTCGTCGCGCGCAGGAACTGGGTGTTGAGCCGATGGGCCGCATCGTGGCGCAGGCGACCGCGGGAATGGAACCGAAGTACGTGATGATGGCGCCGGTTGAAGCGGTGCGGAAGTTGTTCAAGAAGACTGGATGGTCGCCGAGTGAAGTGGATTTATTCGAGTTGAACGAGGCGTTTGCCGTGGCGGCAGTGGCGGTGACGCGCGAGCTCGGTCTCGATCCTGAGAAAGTAAACGTCAACGGCGGCGCGGTTGCGCTGGGCCATGCGATAGGACAATCAGGATCGCGCTTGTTGACGACGATTCTGTACGAATTGAAGCGGCGCAATGCGCATCGCGGCGTTGTTTCGTTGTGCCTCGGCGGCGGGAACGCTGTTGCTATAGCAATCGAACGTTAATTAGGAGAGTGGTTGCCTAATTAAATTCGTTTATCCGTGTTCGTGCTTTAGCTGAAGTTACGCAGACAGGAGAACACGGATTAAGAGGAGTTAAAGTTTGACCCCCGAACAACATAATAAGTATCTGGCTTACTCGAACCTCGCTTACGGCGGACTTTTTGTGCTGCTTGCGTTGTTGATGATGGTCTTCATCCTGGGAATATTGGGCGCGGCGCCAAATGGTCCTCCGGTGGGCCTTATGATCTTTTTCTCGCTGTTCGCCCTGGTGATTTACGGCGGGATGGTCATACCGTCGTTTGTCGCCGCCTATGGACTGCTCAAAAGAAAGAAGTGGGCCAGGACCGCGTCGATCGTCGCGGCAGTGGTCGCCGCCGCGAATTTTCCGATCGGCACGGCGGTTTGCGTCTACACGTTCTGGTTTCTCTTCAGCGACCCTGGGAAATACCTTTTCGATCAGAACAACCACAACTACGCGCTGCCGCCGGGACAACAAACGTGGGCCAACCAGACCTGGCAGCATGACGCTCAACGCCAACGCGAGAATCAGTATCAGGCGCCGCCTTCACCGCCTGACTGGCGCTAAGTTTGAGGAGATTCGAATACAGTGAGTGAAGTGATTGGCGTAGTGGGCGCGGGCACCATGGGAAACGGGATCGCCCAGGTGGCTGCACGCGCCGGCTACAGCGTCATCATGCACGACGTGCGTGACGAGTTTTTGCAACGAGGTCTCGGCGCGATCGACAAGAGCCTGCAACGTGACGTCGATAAGCAACGGCTCGATACAGCAGGGAAGCAGTCGATCGTCGAGCGAATTCGGACGACCTCGGATCTGGCGGCGTTCAGTGAAGCGGCGTTTGTTATCGAAGCCGTCGTCGAGAACCTTGCCGTCAAGATCGATGTTTTCAAGACGCTCGACCGGATCACGCCGCCCGGCGCGATACTCGCGTCGAACACGTCTTCGATCTCTATCACAAAGCTTGGGGCAGCTACTTCGCGGCCCGACAAAGTCATCGGCATGCACTTCATGAATCCCGTGCCGGTGATGAAACTCGTCGAAGTCATTCGCGGCATTGCGACGTCTGACGAGACTTACGAGCGCGTGCGAGCGTTGGCCGAGAAGATGGACAAGATCGCGCTCGACTGTCAGGATTCGCCAGGGTTCGTTTCGAATCGCGTCCTGATGCCGATGATCAACGAGGCGATCTTCACGCTGTACGAAGGCGTCGCCACGCGTGAGAGCATCGACGGCATCATGAAGCTCGGGATGAATCACCCGATGGGGCCGCTGACGCTGGCCGACTTCATCGGCCTGGATGTATGCCTGGCCATCATGAATGTGTTATATGAGGGGCTCGGAGATCCAAAGTATCGACCGTGCCCGCTGTTGAAGCGTTACGTTGACGCCGGTTGGCTCGGAAGGAAGAGCGGCCGCGGGTTTTATGAATACTGAGATCTAAGATCTGAGATTGCAAATGGCCCCCACCATCTCACACTACTGTCAAAAGTGTCTCGCAGCGAATCCGCTGGGACAGGAATTCTGTG
>DASRIM010000227.1:0-14876 GCA_035649995.1 Pyrinomonadaceae bacterium
CCGAGCCACCGACCAACGCGGCAATCAGGGCAACTGGAAGAAGTTTGTTTGTCATAATCATCGCTCTGTTCTCCTCAAAAAAGATCGCGTGCTCGTGCGCGTTCGCGCCGTGCCACACGGCAGTCACGCTGCAAGGGCTATTCCGTTGTTGTCGGGTGGAGTTGGGTCTAACGCGGATCGAGCAAAATTATAGCGATCATGCCCGAAAATGGCGTGATCGCAAGAAATTCACAAGCTGAAACCAACGATTGCAATGAGGAGAGTGATTGCGAGATCGAATGGTTGTATTCGATATGGAAACGGCGTAACCGATATGGTAACGATATCGGTTACGCGCCTTTAAAAATTCGTGTTAACGAGTCTCGCGCAAGCGGGAGACACGCAACAAACTTACGCCGCTCTTTGAGCGGGTTTGTCTTTCAGCAGCTCGAGCGCTTTCTTGAGCTGAAGATCCTCGGTGACAGGCTTCACCGCCGGCGCAGGCCCTGGCGTAGTGGCCGCAGGCTTCTCAGTTCCCGATTCAGGTTTCGCGATCGGATCGTCGTCGTTACCCGTCAAATCCTCCGGATCGACCGCCTCCGCAATCTCCTGCCCCTTCACTTCAACAGACGGAGCAACACCCGAATGCGCACGATCCTCACCGAGGAACGTCTTACCACCGGCTGTCGCCCATTTGACGGTCGTCAACAACAGACCATCACCACCGCGAAGCGTAAACAGTTGCTGCTCGGTCCCAGCCCCAAAACTCTTCTCGCCAACCAACTGACCTCGACTCCGTTCGATCAACGCCGAAGCAACGACCTCCGCCGCGCCAGCCGTGCCGGTATCAATCAACGCCACGACCGGTCCCGAAAACAGCGCCAACCTCGGATCCGCGGTATAAGTCTTCAACGACTTCCCTTCGCGGCCGACAGTTTGCGCCAGTAACCCGTCCTTGATGAACATGTTGGCCACAGCAACGGCTTCAGCTAAAGACCCACCCGCCGTATCGCGAAGGTCGATGACGATCTTCTGCGCGCCCTGCTTGGTAACCAGATCCTGAAGACGGTTGCGAATCTCAACCGACTCGCCATCCGCGAAACTGTTGATTCTCAGGACGCCGACCTTTCCGGCTTCCATCCGTGCTTCCGCCGCCGGTGCACGACTCGTCCCGCGCTTCACAGTGATCGTCAACGGGCTCGAATTCGCGCGCAAAACGCGGAGCTTCACTTCCGACCCGGCCGGCCCATTGAGCAACTGCTTCGCGTCGTAAAGCGAGATGTCGCGCGTGGCCTTGTTGTCGATGTACTCGATGATGTCGCCGGCATTGATTCCCGCCTGGTCCGCCGGCGAGCCCTTCATCGGCGCGATGACGTACAGGTACGACGCAACCTGCGACAACTCAGCGCCGATCCCGGCCTGGCTCTCGCTTTTGCCCGCGTTGAACTCGCGGACCTGCTCCGGCGTGAGATATGTTGAATACGGATCAAGCCCGTAGGCCAGCCCGCGCAACGCGCCGGCTCGAACCTTGTCCATATTCGGCTCATCTACGTAATCTTGTTGAATGTGCTGCAACACGCTCTCGAAGATGCGCAACTGCGCGTTCGGATCGTTCGCGGGTTGCTGCGCGCGCGTCGACATCCAACCGCCGACAACGGTGTACAGAGTCAAAGTGGCGGACAGCAGGATCAGGATAAACTTGGTGCGAAATGACATTTAACTACCTCTTCGATTACGTTAGAGCCGGTACAATCGCACGATTTGCGAATCGAAACGTATGATACAGGCCGTATTTGGGCTGCGCAAGCCTGAGTTCTCGCTGCGAATCAAGTGGACAAACGTGACAACGATTTCAATTTGACGGGACCGATTCTCGCTCTCGATCTCGGCGAAAAACTGGTCGGAGCGGCCGTCAGCGACGAAAACCTGATTACTATCAAACGACTACCCGCGCTCAAGCGTTCGAACTGGAAAAAACTGCTTCAGGACGTACAGGCCTTGATTGAGCGCTTTGACGCCCGAACGATAGTGATTGGTTTGCCGTTGACCCTCGACGGCAGCCGCGGAGACGCCGCCGAAAATGTTCAACGCCTGGCCCGGAATTTTGCGCTCTCGACCGCGCTTCCCGTTTATCTTCAAGACGAACGCTTGACTTCGTTCGAAGCCACAGCGAATTTAAGGGCGGAGGGCAAGAAGCGGGACGAGATCCCCGATCTCGTCGACGCTGAAGCAGCGGCAATCATCCTGCGCGATTTTCTGCGAACCGACCAGGATCGAATTCTCGTTCCAACAAAAGGACAACAGGACACGACACACGAATGAAGCGACTAATACTTTTAGTGATCGCAGTTGTGTTACTAGCCGGCGTAGCCTCAGGCGCATGGATCTACTCGGACCTGCGCAAGCCGATCGCTCATAACAAGAGTGGCCAGTACATCGAGATCCCGCGAGGCTCATCGCCGTCGTCGATCGTGAAGAAGCTGGTCGCCGAAGGAATCATCAAGCATGAGTGGCCCCTCATGCTTTACCTCAAGAGCACGGGCCGCGGGTCAACTTTAAAGGCAGGCGAATACGATTTCCCTTCGCCGGTTTCGCCGTTGGGCGTCCTGGCAAAACTCCAGGAGGGCGAACGGCGACTGTCCCGCCTGACGATTCCGGAAGGCTGGACGCGTTGGGACATCGCGAAAGCGATGAAGCAGCTTCCGGAGTTAAATCTCGACAGCGAAGCTCAAGCTTTAGAGTTAATGAATAACGTGAACCTCATTAGCGACCTCGATCCGGCCGCGAAAAACCTCGAGGGCTATCTTTTTCCGGACACATACGAGTTTGCTCCCGACACCACGGCCGAGGCAGTCGTCGAGATGATGGTCAAGCGGTTTCGCAACGTTTGGAAACCGGAGTGGAATGATCGCGCACGCTCGCTGGGCATGACGACGCGACAGATCATCACGACTGCGTCGATCATCGAGACGGAAGCCAAGCTTGACGAGGAACGGCCGCTCGTCGCCTCGGTGATTTACAACCGCTTGCGCAAAGACATTCCGTTGGCGGTTGATTCGAGCATCGTTTACGCGTCGAAGCTGGAAGGCAAGTGGCGTTACGACGGCAAGGTCTATCGCAGCGACATCGAGCGGCGCTCGCCGTACAACACGCGCATCTACGCGGGACTCCCGCCCGGACCCGTTGCCTCACCGGGCGAGAGCTCGTTGAAAGCTGCTTTGAATCCCGCGCAGTCAGACTATCTCTACTACGTTCGCAACCCCGCGCGCGACGACGGCGCGCACAACTTCTACAGCAACGCCGGCGAGTTCGAAACAGGCGTGCAGGCGTTGCGCAAGTGGGAACGCGAACGCGATCAAAAACTGCGCGAGAACGGCACCGCACGCGACTAAGAACCTACTAACAAATGTAAGTCGTACTTGTAATTAGCTAACCATTAATCTATTCTCAATCTAGCCCCAGCACAGTTCTTTTGATTCAGGTTAAGGTGTCAATATGTTTCGCATAATTGCCGGTCTGGTGGTGGTCATCGCCTGTTCTCTTCCCGCGTTTGCACAAGCAGCAAAGGGCGTCGACAAGCAAAACGAACGTGTCAGGGATAGCGGCTCTCAACGAACGCCCGCGAACAATGGCAACAAGACAGACGTTGGCGCCGGCCGCGGTTTCGACTTCGGCAGCGGACGCACGCCTGAAACGCCGCCGTTGCCAAATCCATATCGCTTGACCGGCAGACGCGACGTGATCATCACCGCCGTGCAGGAACTGATGCGAGATCGCAAGCTGGTGCTCGACGAGGCCGCGTCGAAGTTGTCGGAAGGAATCATCGTCAGCCAGCCGTTTACGTTTACGAAAGGCGCCGTCGTCTCGAGCGGTGACTTGAGTCGTTACGCAGATGCTCCTGATTCAGCGGCGCGCACGTGGACCCGCGGACGCTACACGCTGACAGTCGAGGTCCAACCGATCGACGGCACGAGTGCGAACGTCGCAGTCAACGCGAAGGTTGAAGGACGGACCGACGGACCAACAGGCGCCGAGTGGACCACGCTGAGAAGCACCGGCCTCGCCGAGGATCAGTTTTTGGAAGGATTGATTACAGCCGTTACCGGCGCGGCGCCGCCTGGACGAACTCCCCAGCCGTAAAGTAAAACCTGAAGTGAGTATTGCGCATCAGAGCCCGCGATACTTGAGAAACCACCTGAAGTAGTTTTTGAATGATCAATAATCCATTTCACCAGGAAGAAGCCATTGCGCAGGAACGAGACTCAAACCGACGCTTACTTCTCGGAATCGTTTGTGCCGTGGCCGTTACTGCTCTGCTCATAGCAGGCTACGCTTACATCCGCCGCTCCCACACGCAGCGGATCCTCGCGGAGAACACGCCGCCTCCAGTCGCCGACTCGAATCCGAAAGGTCCGCCGCTGGCTCACGTCGTCATTGACGAACCGACGCTCGAAAAGGGCTTCACCGTTATCGGCGGTGTGGTCAAGAACATTTCAGACCGCGAGTTATCGGGCGTTTCAGTGGTAATCGCATTGAAACGTCGAAAGGACAGCGGCATCGAGGAAGAAGCATTACCGGTCACGCCGGCGGTACTGAAACCGCAGCAGGAAGGCGTTTACTCGATGAAGGCGTCGGCGCAGGACTTCGCTTCGATTCGTCTCACAGGAGTAAAAGCGGATCCGCAATCGTCGGTGATCGTCTACACGTCCGCTCAGGGCAAGAAGCGCCCATCGGTACCTTTCGAGCCGCGGACGATAGTCGTCAAGCGCTCCGGAAAGCCGGGCGAGTTCATCAACACACCCGACAATCCAGGCCGAGTCCCCTAGTCTAAACCCATCATGCGCTGAGGTTTTTGTTTAAGGGTCGGCGCGCCGATGGTTAAGGTGATTTCTCGAAATCATTGGTGCAACGCAGCACCGGCTGAAATCGTCACAGTATCGTCGAGTGATGAAGAACACGCTGAAAGTCATAAGTCTCATCTGCGGCCTGCTCCTCCTTCCGGCATTTGCCTACGGGCAAACGCCGCCGCGCGCGCCCTCCGATATGGATCCGTTCATGACGCGCGAGCGGCCGATCACCGAAATGGAGGCGGAGATAAAAGCCAAACAGGCGATCAAATACGCCGAAAAAGGCCACCAGGAGAACATCGATCGCGCTAAAGAGATTGCGCAGATTGGGAAAGAACTGAAGTCGGCGATCACCGACAAGCCGATTCTCAGCCGCGACTCGCAGAAAAAGATCGAACGGCTCGAAAAGCTCACACGAAAAATCAGAGGCGAGGCCGGCGGTGAGGATCAGGAAGTCCAGATCAGCAATCGCCCCTCTGATGTTCCCTCGACTGTCTCGCGCATCGCTGACGCGGCCGACACGCTCTCGAAAGAGGTTCAAAACACTCCGCGGCAGGTAGTATCGACAGCCGTAATCGAAAACGCTAATGTGTTACTTGAGCTGATCAAGATCTTCCGGACGCTTGCGCCATAATCCCCGAGCGCGTGCGTGATACCCTTGCGCGAAACCTTTTAGCCAAATGCCGAAGACTCGTTTCCTTTCCCTGTTAGCCGTCGTGCTAATGAGCGCCTTTGTCGTCGCCGCACAGGACGACGACGACGTCGTGCGCGTCAACACGGATCTCGTCGTATTGAACCTGACCGTCACCGATAAAGCCGGACAGTATGTGAAGGCGTTGAAGCTTTCGGACTTCAAGATCTATGAAGACGGCGTCGAGGTGCCGGCGAACATGATCACGAGCTTCTCGCTTCAGGAAGCGCCGTACGCGGCGGTGGTCCTGTTGGACAGTTCCGGCAGTATGGAAGCGCGCTTTTCGTTGGCGCGCTCAGCCGCGATCAGGTTTCTGGATGGATTGCGGCCGGAAGACGTCGCGGCAGTTTATCGATTCGATTCCAAGGTCGAGCGCGTGCAGGAGTTTTCAGGTGGACGCGATCTGGCGCCGATAGCTTATGCGATTCGCGCCAGGGGAATGACGACGCTGAACGATGCGATTGTCGAAGCTGCGAACACGCTCGCTTCGCGTCCCGAGCAGCGCAAGGCGATCGTGATCTTGTCTGACGGCGTGGATACTTATAGTAAAGCGACGAGTGATAAAGCCGTCGAGAGTGCGCTTGCGGTTGGCGCAAGTATCTTCGCCGTCGACATGTCGCAAGTTGAGATCGGCGGATCCCTCAGGCAGCAGGCCGCTGCTTCACTGAAAGCCTTTGCCGAGAAGACAGGCGGAAGGTTCATCGCGACTCCGGGCGGTCCTGCACTGCGTGAAGCATTCACCGGCATCGCCGAAGAGCTGGGCCATCAATACGCCGTTTCTTATCGCCCGATAAATCAAAAACGCGACGGCAAGTGGCGCACGCTCGAAGTTAAAGTACAACGTGAAGATCTGACCGTCCGCACCCGTAAAGGCTACCGCGCACAGAAGAGATAGTTATCGTGTTGTTTTGGTGAGGGACTTCTCGCGGTGGCGCTCGAAGGCGAGATCGATGAGGGTCTCCAGCAAGCGAGCGAAGGGCAGTCCCGAAGCGGCCCACATCTTTGGATAGCCTGATACCTCAGTCAAACCAGGCATCGTATTCAACTCATTGATCACGATCTCACCGCCGTCGCGCGGCAGGAAGAAATCGACACGCGCGAGACCTGCTCCATCGATCGACTGAAACGCGCTAATCGCCATCCGCTGTATCTTCGCCGTGACTGTTTTCGAGACCGGCGCCGGAACAACAAAACTCACGCGGCCCGTGCTCGTATATTTCTCCGTGTAGTCGAGAAACCTCGCCGCTTCGTCCAGCACAACGTACTCGCCCGGCAGACTCGCCTGCGGTTCATCGTTCCCCAAAACAGCGCACTCGATCTCACGCGCAACAACCTCTTCCTCGACGATGATCTTCCGATCGTACTGCGCGGCAAGATCGATCGCATCGCTCAACGTCTTCCGGTCAGTCGCACGCGAAACACCAACAGACGATCCGAGGTTCGCCGGCTTCACAAAACACGGCAGCCCAAGCTCGCCAATGACCTTACGTAAAACTTTAGCTGGATTGCTTCGCCACTGAGACCGCAGAAACCAGATGTACTTGCAGATCGGCAAGCCCGCCTGAACGAAGAGCGACTTCATCGCCACCTTGTCCATGCCGCAGGCAGACGCGAGCACGCCGCACCCGACATACGGCACGTCCGCCATTTCAAGTAATCCTTGAAGTGTTCCGTCTTCTCCGTACGTTCCGTGCAGCGCCGGAAATACGACGTCGAGCTTTTCCGCGACGAGCGGCTGCGAATCTGAGCCGAGAGAGATGAGGCCCTTGTGCGACGGGTCGCCGATCAGCGCGACGTCTCCCCTGGCAGGACCATCAGCGGACACCAACTCGTGAACAGAAGCCGGAAGCAGTTGCGCCGACTGCGCCGGAGCGAGCCACTTCCCTTCCTCGGTGATCGCGATCGGGACTACTTCGAACTTCCGCCGGTCAATGCTCTCGACGATCGCGCGCGCGGATCGGATCGAGACTTCGTGTTCACCTGATCGCCCACCAAAGATCACTCCGACGCGAAGCTTTTTCGGCACTCTTGTTGGTCCAGCCTTTACAGAATTGTCTTGCCTAACGCTGACAGAATCAGTTCGACGCCGAGCTCGGCGGTCTTGTTGTTGACGTCGAGCGCGGTATTTATCTCGACGACTTCGAGAGAGCGCATGCCGCCGGCTTCCGCAATCTTTTCCATGGCGAGGTGCGCTTCGCGATAAGTGAGGCCGCCGCGAACGAGCGTGCCCGAGCCGGGCGCGTCGCCGGGGTCGAGGACGTCGACGTCGAACGTGACGCCGTAGCCGGCAGTGCCGCGCGACGCGATCTTGATCGCGTCGTTCATGCACGCCGACATGCCGCGTTCGTCAATGTCTCGCATGGTAAAGAACTTCAGTCCTGTTTTGGCGATCAACTCTCGTTCGCCCGGATCGATGTCGCGCGCTCCGACGTGAACGCACAAACTCGGATCGAGTTTAGGAGCAAACCCCGCGATGTTCGTGAGCTCCGGAGCACCGTATCCGAGTAAGACTGCGAGCGGCATTCCGTGAATGTTGCCGGAAGGCGTCGTCTCGGGCGTGTTCATGTCGGCGTGGGCGTCAAACCAGATCAGACCGAGCGTCTGTTGTCGCTGTTTGTAAAAAGAAGCAGCGCCGGCGAATGAGCCCATCGCGATCGAGTGATCGCCGCCGATGACGAGCGGCAGTTGATCGGCTTGAAGTATTGCCTGAACTTCGCCGGCGAGCTGTTCGCACGCATGGTGGATCTCGCGCACATACTTGAGCTTGTCGCTCGCGAGCGGCACCGTTTGCGGGCGTTCGAGGCGCATGTCTCCCATGTCGCGAACCGGATATCCGAGCCGCTCGATGCGCTGTTGCAAACGCGCCACGCGCAACGCCGCGGGGCCGATGTCCACGCCCGCCATGCTCGCGCCGTAACCCAGCGGCACACCCAAAACCGCAACCGTCTTGTTCCCGCCCGCGTCCATACACTGCACGGATTTAACCACCTAAATTGAAATTGAAACCGCCGCTGCCACCGCCCTGGCTCGGGAAGAACGGTCTGAGCAGCCCCGCCAGCGCCGCGAGGTTGCGCGTCTGAATCAGAATCTCACCCGGGCCGGTAAACTCGGCGACGATCCCCTCGCCGCTCATCATACTGCGAAAGAACCCGGACGCCGCTTTGCGCAGCGTGTATTGCGTCGTCCCTTCCCACGCGACGAGATGACCCGTGTCGACGATGTAGCGCTCACCGGCCTGAAGACGCTTGCGATGTATCGCGCCAAACGACGAAACCAGCAGCAAGCCCTGTCCCTGGACCATCAGCACAAACAATCCTTCGCCGGAGAAGAACGACTTCGCGCCGCCCCACTTAGTATCGACTGTCAGACTTGCATCGCCCGCGAGATACGAGCTCGACTGCACAAAGAACGGGCGCCCGCTCAACTCGATCCCCGCAACGTCGCCCGGAGCGCCAGGCGCGAGCGTGACTTCACCTGGACCACCGCGCGCAGTAAACGTCGAGATGAACGCCGACTCGCCGCCGGCCGCACGTTTGATCGCGCCGAACAGTCCTCCCTTCATCTGCGACTGAAGTTCCACGTTCGCCGACATCGAAACCATCGCACCCGCTTCCGCCTGGATCGACTGCTCGGCCTGGAGTTGCAGCACTGCCAGCGAGAACGACGGCTGATGCAGCACTTCGTAGCTGTAACCTCGTCCTTGTCCACGCGAATCCTGATCGATGTTTATGCTGCTCATAGCTTTACTCCTTGTTCAGGGTCTTATCCGGTATAGCATGCGCGGAAACGGAATCGTTTCGCGAATGTGCTCGATGCCGCACATCCACGCGGTGCAGCGTTCGATACCCATTCCGAAACCTCCGTGCGGAACGCTGCCGTAACGCCGCAGATCGAGATACCACTGAAACGCTTCTTCCGGTAGTTCGTGCAGCGCGATCTGCTCCTGTAAGAACTCGAGCGAAGTCGCGCGCTCACCACCGCCGATCACCTCGCCGTAACCTTCCGGCGCGAGCACGTCGACGCCTAACGCCAGTTCGGAACGTTCAGGGTCGCGCGCCATGTAAAATGCTTTTACGGCCGCCGGGTAATGATGGACCATCACCGGCTTGTCAAACTGGCTCGAGATGTAAGTCTCGTCCGGCGCGCCGAAGTCGCCGCCCCACTCGAACTTCGCTTCCAACGCGCCCTTCTCGAAACCTTCGTGAAGCATCTTCACGGCGTCGTCGTAATGAACTCGCGGGAACGGCGGAACGATGGCCTCGAGCTTCGACGTATCGCGTTCGAGTACTTTCAACTCTTCCTTGCGGTCCTCGAGTACGCGCGCCGCGATGTACGAGAGCATTCGTTCGGCCAGCGACATGACGTCGTCGAGCGTCGCGTAAGCCATCTCGGGCTCGACCATCCAAAACTCCGTCAGGTGACGTCGCGTCTTCGATTTTTCCGCGCGGAACGTCGGTCCGAAACAATAAACCTTACCGAGCGCGGCGGCGGTCGCTTCGTTGTAAAGCTGGCCCGACTGTGTCAGATACGCTTTCTCGCCGTCGAAATAGTCGACCTCGAAAAGCGTCGTCGTTCCTTCGCACGCGGCGGGCGTGAAGATCGGCGAATCGCACAACGTAAAGCCGTCGTTATCGAGAAAATTCCGCACCGCCTGCACGACCGTGTGACGCACTTTCAGCACTGCGTGCTGGCGGCGCGAACGCAGCCACAGGTGGCGGTGGTCCATCAGGAACTCCGTGCCGTGCTCTTTCGGCGTGATGGGATAGTCGTGTACTTGTTGCAGGACTTCAGCGCCGTTGACGTCGATCTCAAAACCGCCAGGCGCGCGGCTGTCTTCACGCACCGTGCCTTTGATCACAAGCGCCGACTCCTGTCCGAGCCCCTTCAGCGTTTCCCACGTCTCGGGGTCGATGGCGTTTTTCAGCACGACGCATTGGACCACGCCGGTTCCGTCGCGCAATTGCGGAAATGCAATCTTCCCGCTCGAACGCAGGTTGTAAAGCCAGCCTTTGAGTACGACTTCCTGGCCGACGTGTTGTGACAGTTGATTGATGTACGTGTGTTTAGTTGTTGTGCTTGCGAGTGATTGCGTCGTCATCAGAAACCCGAAGGGTAGTTGTCAATTGATACGTTCCTTCAGCATACGACGGAGGGTGGGGAACCTGTCGAGCCAGTCGATGGCCTGGAGAACGATCTGAAGTGTTGGTTGAATGAAGTGCTGATAAGCGGCGCCGCGGCCGGCGACTGCTGTTTGATACGAAAACGTCCCGGTTGCTTTCAGTCCGCGCTGGACCGTCATCAGGCGGAACTCCTGCGCAAACTCGTCCGGATCGATCGCGCCGAGACCCAACTGCCGGCGCTCTTCCAGGAAAAACAGCCGGTGCGATCGCAGCTCGGCCAACGAAGGCGGACACGGCTGCCTGTCGAGAAGAAACGAAACGAGATCGTAACTAGCCGGGCCCATGCGAGCGTCCTGGTGGTCCACGATGCGCATGTGCTTTTTGGGATCGATCATCAGGTTCGCGGCGTGGTAGTCGCGGTGACACAGGACGCGCGGCGCAGCCGACAATTCCGCCGCGATGTCGTTGAGCTCGGCCTTAACTTCCGCGACTTCCCCGTGCCGCAACTTTTCACCGCGCAGGCTGCCGAAATAATGATCGAAAAAGAAATCGAGCTCCCACGAAAGCTTCGCTTCGTCGAACGCCAGCCTGCTGGCGATGGAGTTCATTTCATGCGCTTTGTCCGTCGCGTTCTGAATCTTCGCGATCAGCGCGATTGCCTGTTCCTTGTACTCGTCGCACTTGTCTTCAGGTGTGTTCTCGTAGACCTGAAATAGCTGCTCATCGCCGAGGTCTTCCTGGACGATGATGCCCGCGGCGCCGTCGACGGCGTACATCTCCGGGACCGGAATCTTGCATTCCAGGAACAATCGCGTGACGTCGAGATAGGGATGAAACTCGGGATCGAACGGTTCCGGATAGACCGCCGCAACCGCGCTGCGTTTCTTCCAACCGATGCGGTAGTACTTGCGAGTCGAAGCGTCGGGCGTGAGCGGGATGACTTCTTTGCCGGTTATCCCCTGCTGAGCGATGAATGTCGCAAGCCGATCAGAGGCGGATGACTCAAATGCGTTGGAAATCACCTGTTTTGCGGAACTCATTCGTGAATTGACCGAAGTGACGATGCGGGCGGATTGTATCACAACGGAACGACAAAGTTTTCACCCTGGAAATGGCCGGGAAGCGCTTTTTCCGGGCGTGTTTTGCCCTCGACTAAATCACGCCGCACGACGATCGAATTCTCGACGATTTCGTTCTCGGAAATGCGTACGTTGTCCGCGAGCACGCAGCGATTCACGCGCGCGCCGGCGCTGACTTCGACGCCGTCCCAAAGAATCGCTTCAGTCACGTTTGCGCTCGGAGAGATAACGGTGTTGGCTCCCGCCGAGTATGGTTGATCGACGTCTTTCAGCATTTCCAGGCTGATGTCGAGATAACGCTGCAACGTCGACAGTTCGCGCCAGCGGCCGGAAGCGACGTGCGCGGCGATCATCTCGCCGCCGGCCATCGCTTTGGGGTAGACGTGCGTCACCGAGTCGGAGAAAACGCCGCGCGGGATGAATTCGAAGATCCGCGGCTCCATGATGTGAATGCCCGTGAACATCAACGGCGCCGGTCCCGTTGCACTCGGATCCGGCATACCGCCGAAGCGCGTGACGCGCCCTTCTTCAGTCTCGACAATGCTGAAACGTTCACGCCGCGCGTTCGGCAGCAGGACCAGCGTTGCGAGCGCGTTCATCCTGCGGTGCGTCTCCAGCGCGGCCCTCAAATCGATATTGGTGATGATCTTTCCATTGACGACGAGAAACGTGTCGCGATCGAAGAACTCGCGTGTGTTGTCCAACGCGCCGCTCGTGCCGAGGATCTCCGGTTCTTCAAGAACATAGTGAAGCTTGACGCCGAACCGGCTGCCGTCGCCGAGCGCCTTGCGCACGGACTCCGGACGGTGATGAAGATTCACGACGATCTCGTCGAAACCATGGCTGGCGAGATACTCAGCGACGTAGCCGACGAGCGGCTTGCCGAGAATCGGAATGGCGGGTTTAGTTCGATCTTCGGTGAGCGGCCAGAGACGTGTGCCGTAGCCGGCGGAAAGGACTATGGCGCGCATTGGCAAACCACGGATGACACGGATTATGACGCCTTCGACGCGTCGCGCATGACGAGGTCAAAGGTTCCGGGGGCGACTTTGCGAAAGCGGGTGTTGCGATTGAGGGAGACGGCGACGCTGATGGTCGGGTTTTGACCGGTGAACTTGAAGCCGCCCTCGAGCAGACGATTGTAGATCTCGTTAACGTGAAGCGGCCCGCCTTCCTCGCGCAGCAACAGCGTGACTGCCTGCGGGATCGTTCGGTCCATGAAACGATCACTCAGCGCCTCGACGTTGTTTCGCACCAGCGGGATCTGCGGACGCCGCTCCAGCGGCATGTGCGCGCGCACCGCGTTCTGATGTGAAGGCTGGTGAGACGATTGGCGCATCGCTGCTTCCAGCTCCGCATCGCTCGGCAAGCCCGCCGTAAAATTCCCCATTACGGTCGAGAGCAGCCGGCAGATCGCAGCTTCCGTCTGGCTGATCAGCAGATCGATCTCGGCCAGCTCGGCGCGAACGCCGTCGGCTTCGGCTTCCAACTCACGCAGTTTGGCGGAGAGATTTATGCGCGCGGCGCGCGATTGCCGCAGGGTTTGTTCAAATCGAGCGAGGAGGTTTTCGTTATACGAGCGGTCCATCCGCGGGCGATTATAGCCGTGTTTCGAAGATTCTGGGAAGAATTATCGGTCTCGCTTGAGCACGTAGGTCGGGAGCGCGCGAAGCGAGTCGCAATATTCGGAGTCGGGCAGATCGTCGAGGGCTGCGCGTGCGTTTTCAGCGTATTCGTCGGCGAGGGTGCGTGCTTTTTCCAGCGCGCCGCCGCGCACGAGCGCCTCGCGCAGATCCTGTTGACGCACCGTGTCGTAAGTGCCGTCGAGCAATACACGCTGGACCATGGCCAGGGTCGAGGGCTCCGCCGCCATGAGATAAATCAACGGCAGCGTCACTTTTCCGTCGAGCAGGTCAGCGCCGGCGGCCTTGCCCAACTGTGCGTCGCTGGAAGTGAAGTCGAGCAGATCGTCGGTCAACTGAAACGCCGTGCCGAGATTCAATCCGTAGTCACGCAACGCAGTCTGTTGTTTCTCACTGGCGCCGCCGAGTATCGCGCCGATCTCGCAACTCGCGCTGAACAGGTACGCGGTCTTGCGCTTGAGCACGTCGAGATACTGTCCCTCGGAAATATCTGCATGGCCCAACAACGTCAACTGCAACAACTCACCTTCCGTCATCTTGCGCGTGACGCTGGTGAGAATGTCGAGTATCGGCAGCGACCTTTCCGCGAGGCTGGTTTCGAACGCCGACATGTACAGCCAGTCGCCCATGAGCACGGCAGTGTCGTTTCCGTAAAGCGCGTTGACCGTGGGACGGTTTCGGCGTGTATCGGCTTTGTCGATGATGTCGTCGTGAACGAGAGTCGCCGTGTGCAGAAACTCCATCACGGTCGCCATGCGGATCGAGTTGAAACGCGCGCCGTCGCCGCCCGCGGCGTAGTTGGACAGTATAGTCAGCGCGGGCCGGACACGCTTGCCGCCTGACGCGCGCAAGTACTCGCCGAGATAAGCAATCACCTGCACGTTCGAACGCGCCTGGCGCTCAAACTCGATCTCGACCTGCTGTAGCTCGTTCGCGATCACACTGAAGATGCGCCGGGCCGAAGTGACGGCCTCCGCGTCGAGTGTCAGTGTGTTGCCTGAGGTAGTCATCAATTGGATCTGTAGTTGGTGAACTGCATGTGAATACCGAAGTCTTTGTCTTTCAGCTTTGCGATGATGTCCTGGAGCGTGTCGCGGTCGCGGCCGGAGACGCGGACGACGTCGCCCTGGATCGACGCCTGCACTTTCGCCTTGCTGTCCTTGATGAACTTCACGACCTCTTTCGCCTTCTCCTGCGGAATGCCCTGCTGAATCTGCGCGCGCTGCCGAACGGTGCCACCCGCCGCGGGTTCGATGTTGCCGTAACTCAGTGCCTTCAACGGCACGCCGCGCCGCACGAGCTTCTGCTGGAGAATGTCGTTCATGTTGCGCAGTCGCGTTTCGTCCTCAGCGGTCAGCACCAGTTCCGTTTTCTCCAGCACGACGTTGGCGGAACTGCCTTTGAAGTCGAAACGCTGGCGCACTTCCTTGATCGTCTGGTTGAGCGCATTGACGATCTCAGCCGAGTCAACCTGCGAGACGATATCGAACGAGTTCTGTTGAGCCATCGGCGTCTAT
>DASRIM010000228.1:0-2627 GCA_035649995.1 Pyrinomonadaceae bacterium
GCTCGACGATCGAAAAATCGCGCTCATTCATCCAGCCGCGGCTTTCGAAACGAAGCAATGGGCGGTACAGAATTTCGCGCGCGTGGCCGAATCTTTAGCTGCCCGCGGCTTCACGTCAGTAGCGATCGCCGCGTCACGCGAGCGCACCATCCTGGACGCGCTGACCTCCGAAGCTTCAGTGCGTATCATCACGTTCGAACTGTCGCTGCCGGAAGTCGCAGCGCTGGCGGCACGTTCGCAATTGTTCGTCGGCAACGACAGCGGCATCGCGCACATAGCAGCAGCAGTCGGCACTCCATCCGTCGTCATTTTCGGATCGTCGAACGTGGCCCACTGGCGTCCGTGGAACAAAGCTGCCGCGGAAGTAGTGCGCGAAGAGCTGCCTTGCCAGCCCTGTCACGGTTATTTTTGCGAGAAGTTTCCGCAGCCGGAGTGTATTCTGCGCGTGCCTGTCGATCGAGTTGTCAACGCAATCGACAGAATTTTGATCAATGCTAACTAAAATCCGTGTTAGAGAAATCCTGAACGCACTTCGCGAACGTAATATCGTCGTGCTCGGCGACGTGATGCTCGACGAATTTGTGTGGGGCGACGTAACGCGAATCTCTCCCGAAGCGCCCGTGCCCGTCGTGGACGTTCGCCGCGAATCGATCCATCTGGGCGGCGCGGCCAACGTGCTGGCGAATTTACTCGCCCTTGGCGCGCGCGGTGCCGTGGTTGGCGTCGTCGGCGCCGACGACGCAGCAAAGCGTTTGCGTGACGGCTTGCGTCTCTTGGGATCTGCTGACGACAAACTGATCGTGGACGAAGCACGACCCTCGACGATCAAGACCCGCATCATCGCCCACAGCCAGTTAGTCGTGCGCGCCGATCGTGAGTCGCGCGTGCCGGTGAATGCGAAACTCGAAAACAGCATCATCGATTGCTTGAAAGAAGCCCTGCGCGACGCGCATGCTTTCGTGGTTTCCGACTACGACAAAGGCGTCGTGACCCCGCGCATACTCAGCGAGATCCTGCCGTTTGCCTACGAACGCGTGCCGGTGCTGATCGATCCGAAGCTGCGTAACTTCAACCACTACCGGCCGGCGACGCTCGTCACGCCAAACCATCACGAAGCGCTGCGCATGAGCGACAGCGAGGATCATTCTGACGACGGATCGCATCACGCGGCGAAAGTCATTCGCGAAAAACTCGGCTGCGACGCGGTGCTGATCACGCGCGGCGATCGCGGCATGATGTTGCTCGAGGCTGACGGACAACCTGTTTACGTCGAGACCGCCGCGCGCGAGGTCTATGATGTTACGGGCGCTGGTGATACTGTTATCGCCGCCCTTGCCGGAGCGCTCGCCACCGGCGCGACAATGGTCGAGGCCGCTACGCTCGCCAACCACGCCGCCGGAATCGTCGTCGGCAAGGTCGGCACGGCAACAGCGACTGCTGACGAGTTGATAGCAACTTTCCCGTAATCACACGGCGGCCGGTCAAAGTCCAACGTTTGCCCTGGTTGTTCCATGGTAGGCAAAACCCTTCGCAATTATCGCATCACGGAAAAGCTCGGCGTGGGCGGACAGGGCACAGTCTACAAAGCAACGGACCTGAAACTCGGCCGCACCGTCGTCATTAAAGTCATCCCTCCGGAGCTGAGCGCGAAGGAAGCAAACCTGAAACGTTTCGAACGCGAAGCACGGCTCGCCTCGTCGTTGGACCATCCGAACATCTGCACTATCTTCGATCTCGACGAAGTTGACGGCGTTCACTTCATCGCCATGCAACACTGCGAGGGCAAAAACGTGCGGCAGCTCGTCGCCGGCCGCCCGCTGGAGCTCAAGACTGCGTTGCTGATCGGCCTGCAAGTCGCCGACGCGCTCGCCGCGGCGCACAGTCGCGGCATCATTCATCGCGACATCAAGTCAGGCAACGTGATGGTCACGCCGTCGGGTCAAGTGAAGGTGCTCGACTTCGGCCTCGCGAAGCTGCTCGACGACACCGAAGCTGCCACGACCGGTATTCACCGCACGGAGTTGACTGAGATCGGCATCCCTTACGGCACGGCGACGTACGCGGCGCCCGAGCAAGCGCGTGGAGATCGTGTCGATAGACGCGCCGACATCTTCTCGCTCGGCGTTCTGCTGTACGAGATGCTGACCGGCACGTGGCCCTTCCGCGGCAAGACCACGATCGACGTGCGACACGCCGTTCTCTACGATCCGCCGCGCCCGATCGCCGACGTGCGATCGACTCCCATTCCGCCGCGTCTACAGCAGATCGTCGATCGCGCGCTCGCGAAAGATCCGAAGGATCGTTTTCAAAACATGGACGAGTTTCGCAAGGAGTTGAGACAAGTCTTGCAGGAGCTCGACGCCGGCGTCGTCGATTATCAAGGAGTGACACCTGAGCCGCCACGCCATCTCGGCGGCGTGAATCCGGTCTCGCGCGCGGTTCGCTGGTTGAAATCGATCACGCGCAGCGAATCGCCGACGACGTCGCCAACGTTCGCGAGCTCCGCAAAACGCGCGATTCACGAAACGCCGATGACGACAGTCGCCGATCAGGAAAAGAAGAGTCTCGCGATTCTCTGTTTTCGCAACTTGAGCAACAATCCGGCGGCGAGCTTTTACGAGTTCTCG
>DASRIM010000229.1:0-4153 GCA_035649995.1 Pyrinomonadaceae bacterium
CGTCGCCGCGGTTGGCAACAACTCCTTTCAATGTCGCGTGCCCGCGATTGACGATCAGGTGAATCGACGGCACCGCCTGGTGCGCGTAACGAAACAGCGGCGAGTTCCAGCCGTAGATCTGCCGGTACAACGCGATGCGCAGACGATCGTCGCTAGGCGACAGCGGCAGCGTCTCGATCTGGTTGATCACCTTCGTCACGCCCTCGACCTCTTTCACGCGGCCCTCGGCGCCAGATCTCGTCGTTGGACGGACCACTTGTCCGCGGAGCACCACCTCGCCATTCGTCCGCACTTCGTATTCGAGCCAATCGAAGACTCCGTAGTACGGCAGCGTCACCAGCTCATGCCTGATCTCGCGGATGAGGCGTGGGTTGGTCTGGGCCGTCGCCGATGTAAATGCCATCAACGTTACAAAACCGACTGCTACAAACCCCTTGAGTACCCTTACGTACATAACTATCGTAATCCTCCGTTACGTCATTCTCTATTGGTAATAGATGTCGGTCCTATTGGTAATTGTTTCCTAATTTGTAAATAAAGAAGCGCCGGCGAGTTCACTGCCTCGCCGGCGCCTGGTGCTGGTTTATTGCTGTGTTTACCCGCCGATCGGCCGGTCAGTAGCCGTCGCCGGCTGGTCCGGGTTTACGTGAATCGTGTTGGTGTCTGAATCGACGAAGTAGTGGTTCTTGCCGGTCGCGCCCACGCCTTCGGCAACCTGCGGATCGGCATTGATGGTGAATCCGGGTTGCTGGGCGGTTGACTTGGGGATCACCTTCATCGTGTAGACATATCCGTCGACGACCGGGGTCGTGCCGTCGAAGCGGCTGTCGAGCAGATTTTCCTTGCGCAGCTCTTCGAACGTTCCGTAAGTGCTACGTTGGCGCGAGTTGAAGTACAGCATCTGCTGCTCGCCGATTGTGCGCAGCGTCTTGATGGCCGCTGCTTCGTTCGCCGCCTTGATGGCTGCTTTGTAGCCGGTTACGCCGACGGCGATCAGGATGCCGATAATGGCGATCACGATCATCAGCTCGATCAGTGAGAAGCCGCGCTGGTTCTTTTGTTTCTTCAGTAGGGGTTCCATAATGCCTCCTCGGGCGAATACACGAACGAGGGTCGTTAGAGTTGCGTTTTTACCTCGTCTGCCCGTGTTTTTTGACGCGCCATAGTCTACTACAGGACCGCGCGCAAATCACATTGATGCCGGTTCTGATTAGATAGATGCAGCCAACTTTTCCGTGCGACTGGTGCTCTTAGCATGTAGAATGCAGCCAATTTGATGCGAAACCTCGAAACAGTCGACACCCGTGAATTGACGAGCGCCAGGGCAGCCGAGCAGATTGAACGGTTGCAGCAGGCCGTCGAGACTGTAATCAAGGGAAAGCCCGAAGCCATTCGCTTCGCTATCGTTACCCTCATCGCGGGCGGACATCTGCTGGTCGAAGACGTTCCCGGCGTCGGCAAAACGACGCTGGCGCACGCGCTGGCCCGCGCCCTTCACTGTAATTTTCAGCGCATCCAGTTTACTTCCGATCTGCTGCCGTCCGACGTGATCGGACTATCGGTTTACAACCAGCACAGCGGGCTCTTCGAATGGAAGCCGGGGCCGGTTTTTGCAAACGTCGTGCTGGCGGACGAGATCAATAGGACGACTCCCAAGACCCAATCCGCACTGCTCGAAGCGATGGCCGAACGGCAGGTGACGGTCGAAGGCACGACGCACGATCTGCCGGCGCCGTTTATCGTTCTCGCAACGCAGAACCCGATCGAGCACCACGGCACTTATCCGCTGCCTGAATCGCAACTCGACCGCTTCATGCTGCGTCTGCGGATCGGTTATCCCGCTCCGGCGGACGAGCAGCGAATCCTCCGCGACCGTGAGTACGCCGACCCGCTCGACGAGCTCCAACCAGTGATGAGCGCGCACGAAGTCGTTGAACTTCAACGCGCCGTCGCGACTGTCTCGGTCGACGACGCGCTGGTTCAATATCTGATGCGCATCGTCGCTGCGACTCGCGCGTCCGAGATGCTCGATCTCGGCGTCAGCCCGCGCGGCACGCTGTCGCTGTTTCGCGCCTCGCAGGCGTTGGCGCTCGGCGAGGATCGCACCTACTGCATTCCCGACGACATCAAGCGTCTCGTAGTCCCCGTTTTTGCTCACCGCATCGTCGTGAGTTCGCGTTTCTCGTCGTCGCTGCGACGCAGCGAAGAAGCGGAAGCCGTACTCAACGAAATCCTGAAGACGGTCAGCGTCCCCCTCTGAGACTTTTGTGAGACTTTCCCATCTGCTGCCGGACAGGGCCTCGTTGTTTCGCGTCATTCTCGGAACGCTGCTCGTGCTGGCGGGGCTCGGTGCTGCGCTCGTCACCGTGTTGGCGCGGCGCGAGAACCAGAACGGGCTCGCGGGTGTAGCGGCGGTTGTTTCACTATTGATTGCGCTGCTGCTCACGATCTTCATCGTGCCGCCGCTGGCGCGCTCGGCGAAAGTCGAGGTTGCGAACCTGGATTTTCCATTCGAGCCCACGGGCGGCGGCGGTGTGTTTCTCGTGATCATCGTCGTCGTCGGCTTTGCGGCGTGGAACACGGGAAACAATTTGCTGTTCCTCGTCTTCTCGTTGTTGGTCTCGACTGTGTTTGTCGGTTGGATCGCGGCGCGTGCTTCGTTGCGCGACCTGACCGTGTCGGCGAGATTTCCCGATCACATTTTTGCGGCGGAAGCAGCGCCGGTGATCGTGACGCTGCGCAATACGAAACGAGTGTTGCCGTCGTTTTCGATCCTCGTCGAAGCGCGCGGGCCGGCGAGTGAAGACGACAAGCCACGCAAGCGGTACGCGAAGCGGTTGTTGGCGTATTTCAGTTACGTGCCGCATCATGCGGCCGCGGAACAGCGCGTGGAACAGTTGTTTCCGCAGCGCGGGCACGTGCTGATCGACGGGTTCGAGTTGTCCACACGTTTTCCGTTCGGGTTCTTTCGAAGGCGGCGACGGCTGCGCGCGCGCAACGTCGACATCATCGTGTATCCGAAACCGGAAGTGATCAGCGACGAGTTGCACTTGCTGCCGATGTACGCCGGGCGCATCCCTTCGCTGCGACGCGGCGCCGGTCACGATCTGTTCTCGTTACGCGACTACCAGCCGCAGGACGATCTGCGGCACATCGATTGGAAAGCGACGGCGCGGTCGCACCGCTTGACGGTGCGGGAGTTTACGTCCGAGGACGAACGGCGGATCACGATCGTGCTCGACACTCGTTTGCCGGTTGGGCCTGATGAAGGAATGAAGCAGCGCTTTGAGCGAGGCGTGGTGCTGGCCGCGTCGTTGCTCAAACACTTCATCGACGAGCGCGCCGAAGTGCGGCTCGTGTTGGGAGAAGAAGTCGGACCGTTTGGCTCGGGTGTGGAACAGCTCTATCGCTGCTTGAAACGGCTGGCCCTGGTGATGCCGTTGATGGACGGCGAACGGCGCGCGGACGAATTAGAGGCACACGGCCGCGACGTCGTCCGGCCTGATTACGCGATTCTGTTGACCGCTGCGGCGCCGGGATCGATTCCGGCAAACGTCTGGCGCACAAGTCACGTCATCTACTTATGATCTGAATGCAACCTACGACTCGCGGTTACTCACAATCGACGATTTTGCTAATTGGCGTGTGCTTCGTTTTTTCAGGCGCGACGGGTCTGATTTACGAAGTGCTCTGGGCTCGCATGTTGGGGCTCGTCTTCGGAGCGACCACGCTGGCGGTGAGCACGGTGCTCGCCGCGTTCATGGGCGGCCTTGCGCTCGGCAGTGCGCTGGCGGGACGTCTGGCCGGACGCATTCGCAAACCGCTGAGCACTTACGGGTGGATCGAGATCGCGATCGGCGTCTACGCGTTGCTGGTGCCGTTTCTGTTTCGCTGGGTCGACAACTTGTACGCGTTGATCTGGCAGCAGTTTCAGCCGGGGTTTTTCACGTTCAGTTTGTGGCGGTTTCTGCTGTCCTGTTTGATGTTGCTCGTGCCGACGACGCTAATGGGCGCGACGCTGCCGGTGCTTTCGGCGGCGCTGTTGCGACACGGCACTACGGCTGTGACGCGGCTTTACGGTTGCAATCTCGTGGGTGCAATCATCGGAACGCTGGCGGCGGGCTTCGTTTTGTTGCCGTCGCTCGGCGTGCGA
>DASRIM010000230.1:0-6087 GCA_035649995.1 Pyrinomonadaceae bacterium
TTTGGGCCGTGTCGATCCAAGCAACAAGTTGGAACGATACGGTCTGACGCCGCTCGCGATCCGCATGTGTCGTTCGACCAATGGCGTTAGCCGCAAACACGGCGAGGTTTCGCGAGAGCTGTGGCAAAAGTTGTGGCCTGAAAAGAGCCTAGCGGAAGTGCCGATCACGCACATCACGAACGGCGTTCACGCGCCGACATGGATCTCGCCGCTGTTGCGCTCATTGTTCGAAAAGTCGATCGGGATCGAGTGGGAAACAAAGCTGCGCGATCAGCAGGCGTGGAACGATGCCGTAGCTGCTATTTCCGACGAAGACCTGTGGTCCGTGCATTCGCGGTTGAAGGAGCGGCTGGTCGCTTTCATTCAGGATCGTTCGCCGCAAGCGACGGCGCTCGATGCGAAGGCGTTGACGATCGGTTTTGCGCGGCGCGTCGCGGGTTACAAACGGTGGTCTTTGTTGCTGACGGATCGCGAGCGCTTGTTGCGTTTGATCAACGACGAGTCGCGGCCTGTGCAGTTTATCTTCGCCGGCAAGGCGCACCCGCAAGACGAGGGTTCGAAGAAGGTGCTGCAACAGGTAGCACAGTGGAAAGAAGACCCGACCGTCGGCGGGCGCGCGGTGTTTCTCGAAGACTACGATCAGGAAATCGCGCGGCAGTTGGTCCAGTCAGTTGACGTTTGGCTGAACGTGCCGCGCCGGCCGGAAGAAGCTTCCGGAACGAGCGGACAGAAAGTGGCGATGAATGGCGGGCTGAATCTTTCGATTCTCGACGGGTGGTGGCTGGAGGGTTACGACGGCACGAACGGCTTTGCGATCGGGGTCGAAAACGAGGGCGGCGACACCGCGCAGATGGACGCCGCCGATGCCGAATCGCTTTATCACACGTTGGAGCAGAGGGTCGTGCCGCTGTTTTACAGCCAAGAAAACGGGCTTCCGCGCGAGTGGATCGCGATGATGAAGCGCGCCATTCAAACGCTCGCGACACAGTTCAACAGCAACCGGATGGTCGAGGAATACGCCCGCAAGGTTTATCCGTGAATGCGGCTTCAGGACTCCGAACAAACACGGATTTTCTGATAGACTAAACGGCCTGCTTTGACTTGGTGAGCTGCTGCGAAGTCCCGAATGAAATACTGCACTGCCTGCAACGCAAAATACGACGACAGCGTGAGCTTCTGTTCGGTGGACGGCGAGGTGCTCGAGGCCGATCCGGCGTCGATTGTCAATACCGTGCTCGACGGGCAGTACCAGATGGAAGCGCTGCTCGGCAAAGGCGGCATGGGAGCGGTGTACCGGGCGCGTCACATCCTGCTCGGCGACCGCGTGGCGATCAAAGTCCTGCCGCCGGAAGTGAGAAACAACGCCGAGTGGCTGCGCCGTTTCAGGCGCGAGGGACAGGCGGCGCGGCGTTTTCGTCACAACAATGCCGTCACAGTCTACGACCTGCGCACCGCCGCTGACGGAACGATCTACATGGTGATGGAGTACGTCGAGGGACATACGCTCGACCTCGCCATCAAAACGCGCGGACGGTTCTCGGCGGCGGAAGCGTTCGAGGTCCTCACGCCGATCATGAGCGTGCTCGAAACGGCCCACTCGATGGGCGTCGTGCACCGCGATCTGAAACCCGAAAACATCATGATCGGAAAGGCCGAGAGCGGACCGCCTGTGGTCAAGCTTCTCGACCTCGGCATCGCGAAACTGCGAGAGATAGCCGGCGCCGAAAACAGCGGCAACACCGCGTTGACGATGGCTGGTCAGGTGCTCGGCACGCCGTATTACATGTCGCCCGAGCAGTGGGGCGAGATCCCGCGCGACGGAAACGTCGAGATCGACGGGCGCGCGGATATTTACAGTCTCGGCCTCGTTTTCTACGAGATGATTCTCGGCCGGCGATGCTTCTCGGGAAACACGTTGCACGAGCTGCGTCGCGAGCACGTTGCGACGAAACCCAGGCCATTGCACGAAGTCGTGCCTGACGTTCCGCGCGCGTTTAGCGATGCGATCGAACGCGCGACTGCCAAGGATCGAGGCGACCGTCAATCGACCGCCGCCATGCTTGCCGAAGAGCTGCGAGCGGCGCTGGAGAACGTTCCAACAATTAAATTCAGCCAACCGGCCGCGATGACGGAGACGGTCGCGATCCCGCGCGACGCAGGGACCAGTTCTGACGTCAATGCGCCGACGATGATCACGATGGAAGGCGGCGCCGTCACGTCGTCGCAAGTGGATCGTCCGGCGCCGACGACTGCGGCGACCGTATTCGAGCCAGCGTCACCGCCGGTGCAACCTCCGTCTCCGCCGCCTCCTGCGCAAGCAGCGGCGAACGCGTCGCCGGCGCCGACTGTCGCGGAATCGGCGGACATGGTGTCGATGGTTACCGCGCCGCAACTTCCGGCACGCACGATGCCGGGACAGCCGGTCGTTGTCGATGCGCCGAAGTCGTCGAGCAAGGGCAAGGTGGGTTTGTTGATCGCAGCGGTTGTCGTCGTGTTTCTGGTTTTAGGTGGCGGCGTGGCTGGGTTTCTGATCTGGAACAAGTCGAAATCAAACACCGTCGCGACGACTGGTCCAACAAACAATACGACCGAAGTCGCGGCGGCGCCGCGTCAGGTTGCCAGCTACTGGCTCGAGTTGGAGCCGGCGACAGAGGGCGCACAGGCGCCACGCGTCGCGGCACTCGTGCCGCTCGCTTCCGGGCAGTCGTTCAGATTTCACTTCGTTTTCAGCGAAAGCGGTTACGTCTACATTTTCGGACCCGGCAAGAACAACCAACCGACCGCTTTTCTGACGACCAAACCCTGGCCCGACTCCGGCGTAAAGAACAATCAGGTGGTCCAGGGCCGCGATTTCACGTTTCCCAGCGGCTTGGGCTATGCGACGCTCGACACGAAACCCGGTACGGACGTTTTCACCGTGATTTTTGCCAGGACAGCCTTGCAGTCACCGGCGTTTTTGAACGATCCTGTCAACCAGGAACCTTTGTCGGCGGCGCAGCAGGCCGAATTGAAAGCGTTCGTGGCTAAATATCAGCAAAATGCGCCGGTTACCGAACACGACGAATCAACTCCTGGCGCGCCTTCCGTGCGCGTCAAAGTGCCGCCTGACCAGACCGGCAATCCGATAGTCTTTGACATTCGTATTCAGCACAATTAGGCCCTTACTCGGCCTCCGGATAAGGAGATTCCGTAAATGCGATTCAGTGCGATTCTTTTCGGCTTAGTTCTTATCTGCGCGGTGATGGCTGTCGCCGTGCCGCCTCCGCAGGATGAGGAAGACGTTCGCGGCGCGTTTCTGACTTCGCGGCCGAAGGAAAAACCGGCCGGTTCCAGCACCGGCTCCAGGCCGCCGCGGAAACGGCCCAAGTCGACGTCGACGTCGGCGCCGGCCGTAACGAAGTCGACGGACAACAAGCCGGCGGCGAGTTCAACCACATCGAAGCCGAGCACGTCTGACTCCAAGCCGGTCAATGCTCGTCGCATGGGCCTTGGCATGACGCTATTCAGCCGCGATGCGAATGGTTTGGCTGTGCGCGTCAATCCGGATCACGTGTTTCGCAAAGGCGATCGCGTTCGCATCCTGCTGGAGACGAACACCGACGGTTATCTCTACATTTTCAACCGCACGAATGACGGCCCGGCCGTGATGATCTATCCCGACGCCGAGCTCGACGAAGGCGGTAACTACCTTCAGGCCCACGTGCCTTTCGAGATTCCTGCCCCGGACGCCGAGCAGGAGCGGCTGCGCTGGTTTACATTTGACGACGTCGGCGGCACCGAACACGTGTTTTTCGTCTTCACGCGCGAGCCTTTGAAGAACGTTCCGATCGAAGATGAACTGCTCGCGTTCTGCCGCGACAATAAGTGTCCGTGGCGTCCGTCCGACGAGATCTGGGAACACGTCCAGAAGCAATCGCAGGAGCCGCTCAAGAGCGATCGCACGCAGACCTACGGGAAAGCGCAAACCTCCATCGAGCACAATGCGAGCACGCGCGGCCTCGGGCTCTCGAAGGACGATCCGCAACCGTCAGTCATCATGATGGCTTCGTCGGCCAGCCCGTTGCTGGTCGCCGTACTCGATCTCATTCATAAGTAATAAGGGGAATAATATGAGCTATAGCAGGTGCATCGCTCTGTTCTTGTGCGTCGTCATGCTCGGCGCGCCACTCACGTTACCGGCATACGCTAACACGCTGCCCGTTCAGCAGACGGATCAGGCCGGCACTGCGTTGCGCGAAGGGCGGCGGCTGCTGAAACGCGGCCGCGCCGACCAGGCGCTCATTCAACTTCGCAACGCACTGAACCTCTACACCGCCGCCAAGGACAACAGCGGCATCGCCGCCGCGCACAACGAGCTCGGCGAGCTTTATCTGCGCCAGGGACAGTACCCGGTCGCGTTAGAGAACTATCAGAAAGCGCTCGACGGCTTTCTCGCCTTCGATCCTGAAAAAGCGGCTGTGAACGCGGTGGTCGGACTCGGCGACGACAAGTTCAACGCGAACCTGATGCTCGCGAAGATCGGAGACGTGAATTACCGTTTGGGCAAAACGCTTGACGCCCGCGTCGCTTACGACCGCATGGTCGTCAAGAAACCCGAGGGCGCCGCGTCGAAAGTCGGCCGCCGGTTTGGCGGTTTGAGTGCGATCGCGGGAGGCATCAGCACTGGCCGCGTCAGTGTCGCGGCGCCGACAAGCGCCGTCACCTTCGCGTTGGAAGCGAAAAAGGAGCTCGACGAGTACCGCAACTCGATCGTTTATTCGAGTTATCAGCTCGGCATGGGGCGGCTCGCCTACGCGAGCAACGATCTCGAAGGCGCGAAGAAGAATTTCGAGCTTGCGCTCGAAGCGGCCGGCAGCAGTCTCGCCGCAATCGCGAAGATGGGCCAGGTGCGAAGGTTTCGCGCCGCCGCGCGGACGAGTCTCGGCGACATCGCTCTCAAGCAAGGGAAGTTTAAAGACGCGAGCAAGTTCTACAACGAGGCCAAGAAAGGCGCGCAGGACGATAATCGTTTGGATCTGATGTGGCCGGCGCAGCGCGGGTTGGGACGCAGTTTATGGCTGCAAGCCGCGCAGGAGAAGGATGCGAAGAAAGCGACGACGCTCCGCGAGTCGGCCCTCTCGAACTATCGCGAATCACTCGCCACGATCGAAACGCTGCGGCAGGGAAGCCTGCGCGCGGATGAGTCGCGGACGACGTTCCTCGCCACCATCAAGGACGTTTTTGACGAAGCCGCAAGCGCGTACGCCGCGATGGCGCTGCTCGACAACACTGCGGCCGGCGCGCCGCTGACTGGCAAAGCACTCGAATACGCTGGCGAGGCGTTCAGAATCAACGAACAATCGCGCGCGCGTTCGTTGCTGGATCTACTGAATGAAACCAACGCGGCGATTACGGAAGGTGTTCCCGCAGAGTTGCTGAAACGCAAACAGGAGAACTTCGATCGCCAACAGGACATTGCCGACATCCTGACCGGAATCAACATCTCCAAGGAGGAGATGAAGAAGAAACCCGCGGAGCTCGACGCGGAGCTGGAGAAACTCCAGGCGGAGTACGAAGAGATCGAGAACCAGATCCGCACGGCGAGCCCTCGTTACGCCACGTTGACGGCAAACAAACCGCTTAGCCTCGCCGAAGTGCAGCAGAACGTGCTCGACGATCAAACCGTGCTGGTCGAGTACGCATTGCAAACAGACGACTCGTATCTCTTCGCCGTGAGTAAAGGCGCGGTTAGTTTGTTCAAACTGCCTGGCCGAGCCGCAGTCGACAAGCTTGCGACGGATCTGCGCGCGCAGTTGATTCCGGCGAAGCTCCAGCGGCGCATCGTCGGCATCGACGTTGCCGAAGCGAACCGCGGGTTGGGAGTCGCGTCGGCTGCTCCTGAAGACACGGCAGCATTCGTCGCCGCGTCGAACGCGCTTTACAAGACGGTCCTCGCACCCGCAGCGGCGATGATTGGCGAGAAGCGTTTGATGATTGTCGCCGACGGTGCTCTCAGCTACGTCCCATTCGAAGTCCTCCTGAAAACGCCGGACGCCGGCGACTTCGCGTCGCTCGGTTACCTGGTCAAGACGAACGAGGTCGTCTACG